>NZ_CASFWU010000029.1 GCF_949298305.1 uncultured Bacteroides sp.
ATGAAACCGGTAGTTTCAAGCAATGAAACCAGTAGTTTCAAGCAATGAAACCGATGGTTTCAACGGATGAAACAAATCTGAAACTTTTAGTTTCATTGTCATGACAACCATTGGAACTTTTTTCCAGCCTGCTTGTTTCCAACTTTATACCTTTGAAAAGATGCGTTGTTCTTCATTCCGCAAGCACAAAACTTGACAGCCGTTCTAAAAACATTCCGGACAGAAGCAATATTTCTTAAAATATTCGATTACATGCTTTAAACCCTCATCCAGTTTCACTACAGGCTGCCAGTGCAGTTTGCTTTGGGCCAGTTCAATGTCCGGTTTCCGCTGACGTGGATCGTCTTGAGGCAGCGGACTGAAAACAAGCCGGGATTGCGATCCCGTCTGCTCAATCACCTTCTTGGCAAGTTCCAAAATGGAGAATTCATGTGGATTGCCCAAATTGAGCGGCCCTGTGAAGTCATTTTCGGTGTCCATCATCCGAATCATTCCTTCAACCAGGTCGTCTATGTACTGGAAGCTACGGGTCTGCTTACCTGAACCGTAGATGGTTATGTCCTGGTCTGTCAGTGCCTGTATGACCAGGTTGGAGATGACACGCCCGTCGTTGGGTTGCATGTTCGGGCCGTAAGTGTTGAAGATACGGACAATCTTGACGCGTACGCCGTATTGGCGGTGATAGTCCATGAACAGCGTTTCGGCACAACGCTTGCCTTCGTCATAACATGAACGTATGCCCACCGGGTTCACGTTTCCCCAATAGTTTTCCACCTGCGGATGCACCATGGGGTCTCCATAGACTTCGCTGGTGGAGGCTTGAAGAATTTTGGCCTTGGTCAGCTTAGCCAGTTCCAGCATGTTGATGGCTCCCAGCACTGAAGTGCGGATGGTTTTCACGGCGTCGCTCTGATAGTGGACGGGCGATGCCGGGCAGGCCAGGTTATAGATTTCGTCCACTTCTTTCAAAATGTAGGGGATTTCCACGTCGTGTTGTACAAACTCAAAACGGGGAGAGGTGTTCAAGGAGGCAATGTTGTCTTTTGAGCCGGTAGAAAGATTGTCGAGGCAGATGACGTGATGTCCGTCTTCTATCAACCGCTTGCATAAATGGGAGCCTATGAAGCCGGCTCCGCCGCTAACCAAAATATTCTTCATCTAATTGTATCTATGTTGGATAGAAAACAATTCCCGGAAGCATTTGTTTAGGGACGGGGCAGAAATAAAAAAGGTGTGCCGACAGCGTTTGCTGACCGGCACACCCGGGGTGAATGATAATGGTTTAAAGGGGATTTATTGGTGTTGTTCTCTCAGCAGGTCGTTGACTGTCTTTACCGGATTGAACGTACTGAGGGGCACTTCGACGAAGATGGTGTTCCAGTCGCTCATGGCGCCGTTCCACAGTCCCGGCAATTCCAGAGCTTTCAGGTCTTTTCCGTTCTTTGACTTGTAGGAGATGAAACCGGTGGATTTGTCCACGTACTTCACAAGGTCAAACTTATGGCCTTTGTAGTCGCGTACGGCACATACCAGGTCAACCGGATTGAAGTGTGTACCCTTCTCAAACATTTCTTTCTTCTCGGGATCCTTCATGTCAATCTGCGAACTTTCAAGGATTTGAAGAGAAATGGTGCCGTCGCTGTTGTATGCCAGGAACGGACCTCCGCCGGGCTCGCCTACATTCTTCACCATACCGCAGACACGCATCGGTCGGTTCAGTTTCTTCTTCAGATAAATGACCAGCTCGGCATCTTCCAGGTCTTTCGTATCGGGATTCTTGCAGTAGAGCTTCTTTTGCAGGAACTGCAGAATTTCCAACACCTGCTCGTGGGTATATTTACCGCTGTCCAGCAGTTGCAGGTAAGCGAACGCCTGTTGTTGCAGAGTGACCAGTACGCCGGCAATCAACTTCTTGTAGAGCACGGTGTCACCTTTCAGCTTGTCTGGTACTACATTGTCAATGTTCTTGATGAAGATGACATCTGCATCCAGGTCGTTCAGGTTCTCAATCAAGGCCCCGTGGCCACCCGGACGGAACAACAACTTGCCATTGTCACGGAAAGGTTTGTTTTCCATATCGGCAGCAATGGTGTCAGTGCTGGGCTTCTGTTCGGAGAAGGAAATGTTATAGTCCACACCATACTTTTTGCTGTATGTGGCGGCTTTTTCGTCTACCAGGGCCTTGAACAGTTCTCGATGCTCGGGCGAAACCGTGAAGTGTACGTTCACCTTCCCGTTTCGGTTGGCGGCATAAAGTGCACCTTCCACCAAATGCTCTTCCAGAGGAGTACGGCTTCCGCCTTCATATTTATGGAATTTCAGCAGGCCTTTGGGCAATGAGCCGTAGTTCAGTCCGGCTGCTTGGAGCAATGCGGCCACCACGGCCTTGTAGTTGCCGGCAGCTATCAACGTCGGAATGTCTTTGCCTTCGTTCTTCTGGCAAGCGGCATTCAGGTCGTCATAGAAGGCGAATTTATCGATTTGTTCAAAAAAGGTCTTCTCGAAGGTTGTCTGAGGTGCATCGTAGTCGGCACCAAGAAATTCAAACATGTTCTTGAACATGCGACTGGCAGCACCCGATGCAGGAACGAACTTGACAACCGTCTTGTCGGTTTGTGTATAGGCAGTCCATGCATCCAGATATTTTTCCTGTGCTTCTGGTTCAGGAGCCAGGATGCCATTTTCTAACGATGCGGCGGCATAAAGCTTCAGGAAGGGAAATCCTTTTTCAAAACTTGCCAATTGATCGGCGATTTGTTCTTCAGAAATGCCTTTTTGGGCGAGCAATTCTTTGTCTTGCGGTGTTATCATAATACTATTTTTATTAATTGATGGCCAAATGTATAAAAAAAACACAAGCTTTGTAAGGAAAAAGAAGAAAAAAAGTACCTTTACACCATAAAATATGGATGATTATGGAAACTGTTGGATTTTTCACGGCTGAAGAGAAGAAGCAACTCTTCATGCTCTACCGCAAATTGCTGCAACTCTCCGGCGAAACGCTTCAGAAGGACGATTGCAGGAAACTGAAGACTCATCTCATCAATTCAATACAGAGCAATCTGATACAGAGGGACATTTTCGGACTGAACCCCGTCATTAAGGACATGCAGACAGCGGTCATCGTGGCCGAAGAAATAGGAATGAGGAGGGCATCCATCCTGGGCCTGATGCTGCACGACTCTGTGAGATGCGGCAACTATACCATCGAACAGGTGCAGCGCGACTATGGCGAGGACGTGGCAGGCATTATCCGTGGACTGATACGGGTCCATGACCTTTACACCAAAAGCCCCACCATCGAGTCGGAGAACTTCCGCAATCTGCTGCTCTCCTTTGCCGAAGACATGCGGGTCATCCTCATCATGATAGCCGACCGTGTCAACATCATGCGCCAAATTAAGGACTGCGAGAACGACGAAGCACGCCGGCAGGTTTCCGCCGAGGCTGCTTATCTGTATGCTCCGCTTGCCCATAAACTGGGACTCTACAAGCTGAAGTCGGAACTGGAAGACCTTTCGCTGAAATATACCGAGAAGGAAGTCTACTACCACATCAAGGACAAACTGAACGAGACCAAGGCTTCTCGTGACCGCTACATTGCCTCTTTCATCGCCCCTGTGCAGAAGAAGTTGGAAGAGTCCGGCCTGAAGTTCCATATCAAGGGCCGTACCAAGTCCATCCACTCCATCTACCAGAAGATGAAGAAGCAGAAGTGCCCCTTCGAGGGTGTGTACGACCTGTTTGCCATCCGCGTCATCCTGGATTCGCCCAAAGAGAAGGAAAAGCAGGAATGCTGGCAGGTGTACTCCATCGTGACAGACATGTACCAGCCCAATCCCAAACGGCTGCGCGACTGGCTGTCCGTACCGAAGAGTAATGGATACGAGTCGTTGCACATCACTGTGATGGGGCCCGAAGGCAAGTGGGTGGAAGTACAGATACGCACCGAACGCATGGACGAGATTGCCGAACGGGGTCTGGCTGCCCACTGGCGTTACAAGGGCATCAAGGGCGAAAGCGGACTGGATGAATGGCTGACTTCGGTGCGCGAAGCATTGGAGAACTCGGACAGCAGCGGGATGGAGACCATGGACCAGTTCAAACTGGATCTCTACGAGGACGAGGTGTTTGTCTTTACTCCCAAAGGTGACCTTTTCAAGCTGCCCAAGGGAGCTACGGTGCTGGACTTCGCCTTCCATATACACAGCAAACTGGGATGCAAGTGCATCGGTGCCAAGGTAAACGGCAAGAATGTACAGTTGAAGCAGGTATTGCACAGCGGCGACCAGGTAGAAATCATGACCTCGAACACGCAGACTCCCAAGCAGGACTGGTTGAACATCGTCACTACCTCAAAGGCACGTACCAAAATACGTCAGGCTCTGAAGGAAATGGCCGTGCGCCAACATGCCTTTGCCAAAGAAATGCTGGAACGAAAGTTCAGAAACCGCAAGATAGAGTATGACGAATCTATCATGATGCGGCTCATCAAGCGGCTCGGCTTCAAGGTCGTGACCGACTTTTACCAGGCTATTGCCGACGAGACGTTGGACATTAACGAGGTACTGGACAAATACATAGAGCAGCAGAAACGGGAAACCGACACACACGATGACATTGTCTACCGCAGTGCCGAAGGATACAACCTTCATGCAACTCCACCCGAAGAGAGCGGAGGCAAGGAAGACATCCTGGTGATAGACCAGAACCTGAAAGGATTGGAATTCAAGTTGGCCAAGTGCTGCAACCCCATTTATGGCGACGATGTGTTCGGCTTTGTCAGTGTGACGGGCGGCATCAAGATACACCGTTGCGACTGCCCGAATGCCACCGACTTGCGCGAACGCTTCGGCTACCGCATTGTGAAGGCACGTTGGGCGGGTAAGGCCGTAGGTACCCAGTATCCTATCACCCTGCGCGTTGTGGGCCATGACGACATAGGCATCGTTACCAACATCACCTCCATCATCTCCAAGGAGACAGGCATCACCCTGCGGAGTATTGGCATAGAGTCCAACGACGGCCTCTTCTCGGGAACTCTCACCGTCATGGTAAGCGACACGGGCCATCTGGAGGCTCTCATCAAGAAACTGCGTACGGTGAAGGGGGTGAAGCAGGTGGCGAGAAACTGAAACTTCAGGAGTTAAAGGGAGTTAGAGGGAGTTATCACTCCACTTCGCTCCATTCAAGGAGTTAAAGGCCAATACTCTTGTTAATGAAATCCATTACCGAAGTATTGGCTTTTAACTCCAGAGCCCGCCCCAGGCGGGCGATAACTCCCTCTAACTCCCTTTAACTCCTTGAATAAACAATAGATTATATGCACTACAACTTCAAGAAACAGCTTCGCAGCTTCGGCTATGCCTGGAAGGGCATCCGCTGTTGCGTGGGCAGGGAGCAGAACCTCAGCTTCCACCTCATTGTGACCGTCTGCGTGGTGGCGGCAGGCTTTGTACTGGGCATCACGCCCGGCGAGTGGACGGCCATCGTCATCTGCATCGGCGTGGTCATAGCCGCCGAACTCTTCAACACCGCCATCGAACGGCTGGTGGACCTCGTGTCGCCCCAGCGGCATCCATTGGCAGGGCAGGTAAAAGACATCGCCGCCGGAGCGGTGTTGGTATGCGCTCTGGCGGCGATTGTTGTCGGGTTGATTATTTTTGTACCTTATCTGACCCGTTTCTTCTTGTAATAGGAACGTGTGACGAAAACGAACATCAGCAACGCCAACAGCAACAATCCGATTCCCAGTTTGCAAACTTCGTTTCCGTCATTCATGCCACACACTGTCCAAATGCCGCCCACCATACCTATATCCAGCAACAGGTTAAAAGTCATGTTGCCTGTGGCCCGTTGGCAGTGATGGGAGAGCTTAACAAACATCTTTACCAACGGCGGAGTGATTAGCGGCAAAAGTAACAGGGGCAACATCCAAACGATTCCATTCTCCACAGACCGATTAGTGAGGAATACCGAGGCCATGCCGAATGCGAATGCCAATATGCCTACGTTGATGGCTGGCAACCAGGCGCGCGCCAATAAAAAACGGTCGAGACTGAACAGCCGTACACCAATGGGAGCGCGAAAAGAAACATAGACCCAAGCCGCCAGTAGCAGCGCTATTCCATTGAGGGCAACAGCTATGTAGAAAAGCTGTGCCGAAGGACAGGCGGTGAAAGCCCATACTCCCAGCATCATACCTGTTACCATGCCTATCCGTCCACACAGGGCAAAGAACATGTTGCCTCCTGTGCGGTGCCCTGAAGGTGTGATGTCTATGCTGATGGTGGTGCCAGCCCCTGTAGCCAGTGCGAAGCAGCCCCCTTGCAGCAATGCCACCCAGCAATACCAGGCTTCGGTTGCATGTGAGGCAGCCGCCATTGTCAGGGCGATGCCTGCTACGGAAAATAGCAGCACATGCTTCCGCTTCAGTGCGTCTGCCAGATAGGCGTGGAGCGGCCCCACTGCCACCATGCCCGCTATGAAGGCAGGATAGATGGCCGTCGCCTTGTCGGCCAGGGCCAGCGGCAGCACTGCCAGCATCATATAGACCGATGCATACACCAAAAAGTTGGTGACACACATCAGTCCCAGATTTGCATTGAAAAGTTTATCAGTACTGTTCTTTCTCATTCGGGAAATCTAAGTTCTTCACATCGGACACGTATCGGCTGATGGCGTCCGTCATTACCGTATGCAGGTCGGCATAGCGGCGCAGGAAACGAGGGCGGAAGCCGTTGTTCATGCCCAGCATGTCCTGGCATACCAGCACCTGGCCGTCCACATCGCCGCCGGCACCGATGCCGATGACAGGGATGGTCAGCTCGCGGGCCACGCGGGCAGCCAGCGCGGCGGGAATCTTCTCCAGCACCAGGGCGAAGCAGCCGGCCTCTTCCAGCAGGTGGGCGTCGCGCACCAGCTTCTCGGCCTCGGCCTCGTCCTTGGCACGGACGGTGTAAGTACCGTACTTGTTGATGCTCTGCGGCATCAGGCCCAGATGGCCCATCAGGGGAATGCCTGCGCTGAGGATGCGCTTCACGGTGCCGATAATCTCCTCGCCGCCTTCCAGCTTCAGCGCGTCGGCGTGGCTCTCCTTCATGATGCGGATGGCCGATGCAAGGCCTTCCAGTTCGTTGCCCTGGTAGGAGCCGAAGGGCATGTCCACCACCACCATGGCACGCTTCACGCCGCGCACCACCGACTTGCCGTGGTAAATCATCTGGTCCAGCGTGATGGGCAGGGTCGTCACGTTGCCCGCCATGACGTTGGAGGCCGAGTCGCCCACCAGGATGACGTCTATGCCTGCACCGTCCACAATCTGTGCCATGGTGTAGTCGTATGCCGTCAGCATTGATATCTTTTCGCCTCTCTGCTTCATCTCTACGAGGCGATGAGTAGTCACTTTACGAGTGTCGTCTGAAATATATCCAGCCATTTTACTTATTATTTATAGGGTTATTATTCTGAAAAACCGGCTGCAAAGTTACAGCTTTTTTGGTTATTGGTACACAGGCAGGGGGAATTAATGCGTGCCGTCAGCCGCGCCTCACCTCCAGCATCCGCCCGTAGGTGAAGCCCCGGAAGTCGTCTATCACGGCGTGGCACAACGGAGCGATGGCTTCGCGCGGATTGGTCGTGGCCAGACCTACCACATTGGCGCCAGACGCCAGTCCGGCCCGCAGGCCATTGAAGGAATCCTCGAACACCCAGGTCGTATCAGGCTCAGAACCAAACACCTGCATACCCAGCAGGAAACAGTCGGGGGCAGGCTTCGAGGCGGTGAACAGTTCTGCCGTCAGGATGCGGTCGAAGAGGCTGTCCAGGTCGGGATGCACGCGGCGCACGGCTTCCATCTTCTTCCCGTTGGAGCTGGTGACCACCGCCGTGCGCACACCGTGACGGCGCAGGTCGTCCAGGAAGTCGAGCACGCCGGGGATGAAGCTGTAGTCCATCTGCTGCTCGAAGCGGTCCAGGGCGGCGGTTATCTCCGCCTGTTCGGCCGTCCGCCCGTCGAAAAAAGTCTCGTAGATGTAGGTCAGGGTCTGTCCCTTGATGCGCACTTCCAGGTCGTCCATGCCCAAATAATCAGTGCCTATGCGGTGCCAGAATACGCTGTACTGCGTCTCGGTGTCGGCCACCACGCCGTCAAAGTCGAAGAGGACGGCTACATTTGTTTTGCTGTTATCCATATCTTTACGTCAAAAGTCGGGTGCAAAGGTCTGAAAAGTATCCGTACCTTGCAAGTTTTTTTGTACCTTTGCGTTTGATAACCCTCTAACCACCTGCTTATGAACAATCCGCACATACTCGGCACGGAAAGCATCGGGAAGCTGCTGGTGCAATACTCCATCCCTGCCATCATCGGAATGACCATCGTTTCGCTCTACAACATCATCGACAGCATTTTCATCGGCCACGGCGTGGGTCCCATGGCCATCGCGGGTCTGGCCATCACCTTCCCGCTGATGAACCTCACGGCAGCCTTCTGCAACCTGGTGGCGGCGGGCGGCTCCACCATCTCGTCCATCCGCCTGGGGCAGAAAGATATGGAGGGTGTAGACCGTGTGCTGGGCAACACGCTGTCGCTCTGCCTCATCAATGCCGTGGTATTCGGTGGGCTGTCCTTCCTCTTCCTCGACCCCATCCTGCGCTTTTTCGGCGCCAGCAGCGAGACCCTGCCCTACGCCCGCGACTTCATGCAGATAATCCTGGCGGGCACGCCCTTCACCTACGTCATGATAGGCATGAACCACGTGATGCGTGCCACGGGCCATCCCAAGAAAGCCATGCTGACGTCGTTCACCACCGTAGTGTGCAACGTCATCCTCGCACCTCTGTTCATCTTCCAGTTCGACTGGGGCATCCGGGGCGCGGCCACGGCAACGGTCATCTCGCAGTTCCTGGGCATGATATGGGTGCTGAGCCACTTCCTGCAACGCTCCAACCCCATCCGCCTGCGCCGGGCTTTCCTCCGGCCCCAGCGCCGTATCGTGGGCAGCATCTTCTCCATCGGCATGTCGCCCTTCCTGATGAATGTCACGGCCTGCGTCATCGTCATCCTCATCAACAACAGCCTCCACAACCACGGAGGCGACATGGCCATCGGGGCCTACGGCATCATCAACCGCCTGCTGATGCTCTACGTCATGGTGGTAATGGGACTGACCATGGGCATGCAGCCCATCATAGGCTATAACTACGGGGCGCAGAAGCCCGACCGCGTGAAGCGCACCCTGCGTCTGGGCATCGTGACGGGTGTCTGCATCACCTCGAGCGGTTTTCTCATCTGCGAACTCATGCCCCACCTCGTGGCTTCCGTCTTTACTTCGGACGACCCCCTGATTGACATGGCCGCCCACGGCCTGCGCATCTGCGTGGCCTCGTTCCCCTTCGTCGGGGCGCAGATTGTCATCGGCAACTTCTTCCAGAGCATCGGCATGGCCAAGGTGAGCATCTTCCTCTCCCTGACCCGCCAGCTGCTCTACCTCCTGCCCTGCCTGCTGCTGTTCCCGCAGTTCATGGGGCTGGACGGCGTCTGGACCAGCATGCCCGTCAGCGACTTCTTCGCCTTCGTCACCGCCGCCCTCATGCTGTTGTGGTACGTCCGTCATCGCCGGCTGTTCCTTCCTCCGCAGGCTCCTCTCCCACCCGCAGCCTGACGTTGGCCACGCGGCGCACGGGCTTCTTCAGCGGCGTTGGCTTCGTGGTGCACTGCGAGGTGACGGCAAGGCGGTAGAGCCCGTCGGGCAGGTCGTCGGGCAGGCGCAGCACGAGGTGCGAGCGCGTGGCGCCGGGAGCCAGTTCCTCCGCCGTGTAGCGGCGCACCACCCGTCCCGTCTCCGCCTCAAGCAGCTCCACGCCCCGCTCCGGCGAGTCGCCGTTCATCAGCAGAAAGCGGCCTTTCACCCAGATATATCCGCCGGGCGTGATGCGGCGGTTGTCCGAGTTGCTCTCCATGTCGTGCACCAGGTAGATGTCGGGCCCCCTGTCGGGCGGCACTTCGTCGTGGAACAGCGGGTCGCTGAAGGCCTTCTTCAGCTCGTGGCTGAGGGCGTAGGACACGGACGCCTTGTTCTGCGCCCGCGCCTCGGGACTGAGGCGGGCGAAGCTCCACATGCCCGTCACCACGGGCGTCAGCCGTCCCAGCGACGTATTCAGCGCATACCCCTCCACCAGCGCGTCGATGGCGGCCTCCATCAGCTTGTGCGCCACAAGCACCGTCTCCTCGGCCTTGTACAGGCCGCGCGTGCGAAATTCCACCCGTTGCGCCAGGTCTTCGAGGCTGAGCGTGCCGCGCAGTACCACGCGCGGATGCAGGTTGTTGCCCTCCTTCAGGTTGTAGCGGTGGAGCCGGACGGCCCACTCCACCCGTTTCTTCAGTTTTGCCATAATCGTATCCTTTCCGTTGTTTCCGCTAAAGATAATCCATCCGCGTGACACTTCGCCCTCCCTTCGGGTTAAAGTGTGTGAAAGCCCCGTCAAGCAGTTTATATACCGCTGTGTATAAATATTTATACCGTTCGGTATAATCATTTATACCGTACGGTATATAAAATTATACCGGACGGTATATCAACTCTCAAACGAGGCTCCCGGGAAGTGCTGTGCGGAGGGAATGGGAAGTGCTGTGCGGAGGGAATGGGAAGGCCGTGTAGGGACGCACCCCGGTGCGTCCGCATTATTGACGGGCATATACATGTAGGGGCGGGGTCTGCCCGCCCGGATACACACATGGTAGAGGCGTTGCGTGCAACGTCTCCCACGCCGCACGGTGTCCGTAGATGTACACGGGCGGACGCACCGGGGTGCGCCCCTACAACGTGGGTGTTTACGTGGATAATCACCGAAGGCAATGTAGGGACGCACCATGGTGCGTCCGCATTATTGACGGGCATATACATGTAGGGGCGGGGTTTGCCCGCCCGGATACACACACATGGTAGAGACGTTGCGTGCAACGTCTCCCACGCCGCACGGTGTCCGTAGATGTACACGGGCGGACGCACCATGGTGCGTCCGCATGTCAGCCCGTACACGTGGACGGCATCGTACCGAGCCGGGGGTGAGCCCCCCTACTCGCTCTTGATGCTCAGCACCGGATTTTCGTTCGCTATCCGCCACGCCTTGCAGACCACCACCGCCACGACGAGCACCAGCAGCAGGAGGGCGAGGAGGACATACCACAGGGGCGAGAGCAGATGGCTGTCGGCAAACTGCTGCATCCACTGGCCGGAGACGTACCACGCCACGGCCATGCCTGCCGCTACGGCCAGGACGGCTATCTTGAGGATGTCCAGCGAGAGCAGACGCAGGATGTCAGCGGCTTCGGCACCGTTCACCTTGCGGACGGCAATCTCCTTGCTGCGGCGCTGCGTCTCGTCGCTGACGTAACCGATGAGCCCCATCAGCACGATGAGGATGATGCAGGCGGTGGTGACCCACACGGTGTTGCGGAAGGCGGAGATACCGGCGTTCTGCCCGCGGCGGATGTCCTGATAGGTGACGAACTCCAGCGCCAGGTCGGGATAGGTGGACTTGATGAAGGCGTTCAGGCGCTTCAGGTTCTCGTCCAGCGGGGCCTTCAGGCGGACGTTGAAGGTGCGGATGCGGTCGTTCAGGATGAAGGCGGTGCAGGTCTGCCCCTGGAAGAAGCCCATGTTGCGCACGTCCTCCACCACGCCTGTCACCACGGGCTGCTCTTCCAGCCGGGCCCACGAGGGGTCGACGGGCAGCTTGCGGCCGATGGCGGTGTCGCCCCACTTCAGCGTCTCCACCGTGGTGCGGCCCACCACGGCTTCGCCCCGATGCTGCGGCCAGTGGCCTTCGAGCAGGGTCATGCCCGTCACCTGCGGCATCTCCTTGTCCATCAGCGTGAAGTGCAGGGGGCAGATGAAGTTGCCCTGATTGTCGGTCAGGCGGTTGGTGCTGTAGTGGGCCAGCAGACTGGTACCACTGCCTGCCACGGCTTCCACATAGGGCTCGCGGCGGATGGCGTCGGCCACGCCCTGCGCCCGCTCAATGTTGCCCGTCACCGTCCCCACGGCCAGCCCTTCGGCACGGAAACCCACGCTGCGGGTCATCAGGTCGTGGTACTGCCACACGGTGGTCAGCAGCATGCCGCCGATGAAGGCCACGCCGATGAACTGCACCGTCAGCAACCCGCGCTTCCACGAACGCTTGCCGTCGGTGTAGCGGCGGAACACTTGCGTCACAGGGATGCGGGCATAGATGCGCCCCGGCACCACGCCCGCCACGAGGAAGAGCAGCAGCACCGTGCCCAGCGGCCACAGCAACAGTCCGCCACACACGATGGAAGCCGCTACCAGCAGCCCCGTCTCCCAAAGGAACATCGAGAGGATGTGCCAGCCGTCGGCACCGCTGCACTTATGCACGCCCACCAGCTTGGCCCGGCGGCTCATGGCGGCCACCGCGCGCAGCACATAGTTCAGGATGGAGACGAAGAAGATGGAGAAGCCCAGCACGCCGAGGATGACCAGCCGCCGCGTACTGTCGGGCAGGGAACGGTATACCTTATATAAAGGCAGCACGCTGTACTCCTCGCCCAGGTGGGTGTCGGTATATTGCTCCACGGCCTTCTGGATGCGGCTGTTCATCGCATCCACATCGGCGGGCTGCTTCAGTCGGAACAAGATACCGTAAAAGTTGTTCGTTCCCCATGTTCCTGCCCCGTAGCCCCAATCCATGGCAGCCATGGAGAGCAGCAGGTCGTGGGGCATGATGCTGTTGCGCGGCACGTCGGCATAGACGCCGCGGATGGTGACGTTGAACAGCTTCTCCACGGAAAGTTCCTTGCCGATGGGGCTTTCATCACCATAAAGCTCACGGGCTTTGCTTTCGGAGATGAAGGCGTTGCCCATCAGGTTCAGGTCGTCCGGGTTGCCCTGAAGCAGTGTCAGGCCGGTGGTGGCGAAGTAAGCCGTGTCGGCAAAGAGGGTCTGGATGTCGTCTTCCAGCTTCTTGTCGTCCTTGTAGAAGGCGGGCTTCCAGAAAGCGGCGGTCAGGCAGGCGCTCTCCACCAGCTCGGGGAAGGCTTCGCTGAGGTCGGCCGCCGCCGGGCGGTAGGTGCCGTAGTTGTATTCGGGTTCGGGCACTCCCTAGCGCACTTCCCTCATGCGCAACATGACCAGCGTATCGGGGTTCGGATAGAAGCGGTCGAAACTCAGTTCGTAGGCTATCTGCGCAAAGAGCAGCACGCCCATCACCAGTCCCAGCGTGAGGGATACCAGTTTCTCCACGGTGCCGCCATGGCCGCGGAGCAGGGTCTGAAGGGTGTAGTATAGGTGTCTCATATTCTTTCGTTAATGATGGGGTGGGAGTCAGAGGGAGTTAGAAGGAGTTAGAGGGAGTTAAAGGCCAATAGCATAACATAATGCAAAAGTATCGGCTTTTAACTCCTAAGCCCGCCTTGGCGGGCGATAACTCCTTCTAACTCCCGCTAAATCCCTTCGTATTACAAGTTCCTGTTGCTCGCCACCACGCTTCCGTCGAACAGATGCACCGTGCGGTGGGCAAAGGAGGCGTCGTGCTGCGAGTGGGTCACCATAATGACGGTGGTGCCCTCGCCGTTGAGTTCGGTCAGCAGGTTCATCACTTCGGCTCCGTTCTTCGAGTCAAGGTTACCCGTCGGCTCGTCGGCCAGTATCAGCTTGGGATTGGTCACCACGGCGCGGGCGATGGCCACACGCTGCTGCTGTCCGCCGCTGAGCTGCTGGGGGAAGTGCTTGGCACGGTGGCCGATGGACATGCGGTGCAGGATTTCCTCCACCCGGCGGCGGCGTTCGGCGGCACGCACGCCGAGGTAGGTCAGCGGCAGTTCCACGTTCTCGAACACGTTCAGCTCGTCTATCAGGTTGAAGCTCTGGAAGACGAAGCCTATCTTGCCCTTGCGGACACGGGTGCGGTCTTTTTCGCGCAGATCGGCTACCTCCTGCCCCAACAGTTTATAACTGCCCGAGGTAGGGTTATCCAGCAGGCCGAGGATGTTCAGCAGGGTGGACTTGCCACAGCCCGACGGGCCCATGATGGCTACAAACTCACCCTCGTCCACATGAAGGTTCACTTGGTTCAATGCTACGGTCTCTACTTCCGATGTACGGAATACTTTGCTAAGGTTGTTGATTTCGATCATAAAGCCTCACCCCAACCCCTCTCCCGAAGAGAGGGGCTAATGGGGTCTCCTTGTTTTTAAAAGCCTCACCCCCGACCCCTCTCCAAAGGCGAGGGGAGGAAGGGAAAGCATGGGTTATTATTATGTTATTAGTTTTTAAGTTTTTGAGTCTATAAGTTTATAAGAAAAGTACATATTCCACCCCTACTCCCCTCTCTTCGGGAGAGGGGCCGGGGGTGAGGCCTATTCGCTCTTGATGCTCAGCACCGGGTTCTCATTGGCTATGCGCCACGACTTCCACAGCACGCAGCCGATGATGACGGCCAGCACGGCCAGGCCTATCAGCACGTAGACTCCTGCCGGCATGGAGGCCCGGGCGGTGAACATGTCCATCCACAGGGAGTTGACGTACCACGAGGCAATCACGCCAATCACGACCGCAGGACCGGCCACCCAGAGCACGTCGCGCCCCAGCAGGCCGAGGATGGAGGATGCTTCGGCACCGTTCACCTTGCGGATGGCTATCTCCTTGCTGCGGCGCTGCACCTCGTCGGCCGTGTAGCCCAGCAGGCCCATAAGCATGATGAAGAACATCACCACGCCTGCCACGGCGGTGGCGTTGCGGAACACGCGGACGGGATTGTACAACATATTCATCCCCTCTTCCATCGAAGTGAAATCGATGGTCCTGTCGGGGAAGGCCTCGGCGGCATCCTTCTTTAGACGTTGCAGGTTCTCGGCGAAAGGTTCCTTCAGCAGGAAGTGCAGGCCGTTGTTGAACTGTTTGGTAGGAAAGCCGATGTAGGGCATCGGTTCGACATAGAAGCCGTTAATCTGAAATTCCTTCAGTACACCCGTCACGGTGGCGGTCTCACCCATGGTATGTACCAGCTGTCCTACGGCATTCTCTCCCCACTTCATCAGACTGACGAACGTCTCGTTCACCACCACCTCACTGTTGTCGCGCGGCAGGCGGCCTTCCTTCAGCTTCATGCCCATCAGGTCGTAATAATTGCTCATGCAAGCGTCGAAGCGGGCGGAGAACAGGCTTTCGCCGTTTTCTCCGGTAATGAAACAGCCACTATATCCTTCCAGCGGATTGCCGTAGGCGGAGGAGAGGTCTTCGACATAAGGCAGACTGCGGAAGAAGTTGTAGGCGTTGTCGCACTCCTTGGCCGTTTTGAAGGGCAGGTAGGTACCTGCGATGCGCTCGGTGCTGAAGCCCATGTCCTTGCTCATGACGAAGTGGTATTGTATCATCACCATGCACATCAGACCGCAGATGAAAGCCACGCCAGCAAACTGCACGAACAGTAGCGGACGTTTCCACCCCTTCTTGCCTTCGGTGTAACGGCGGAAAACCTGGGTCACCGGAATGCGGGCAAACAACCGCCCCGGCAATACGCCGCCCACCAACAGCAGCAGGGCAATCGTGGCAGCCGGTACCCACAAACGACTTCCAGAGAAGAGGTTGGCCAGCTTGGTGGCGGCTGTATCTTCTACAAAGTCGCGGAAGCCCCACAACAGAAGGAACATCACCACCAGCGCCAAAACCACTACCATCAGCGTCTCCAGCATAAACATACCAAAGATGCCGCCTCCGCTGGCTCCGCTACACTTGTGGACTCCCACCATCTTGGCTCGGCGGCTCAACGAAGAAATCGAGATAAGAGCATAGTTCAGAGCCGTGATGAAGAGAATGGACAATCCCAGTGTCAGCATGATGGTAAACATCCGACGGACATCATCCTGCTGGCGGAAAGTATCGCGCAGGGGCTGGATGTAAGCGGTGTAGCTCCAGCTATCGCGGGCTGGCAGATATTTTTCAGCCATCTTTTCCATACGGGCATTGAGGGCTTCTACATCTACATCCGGACGCAGACGAACGTACTGAAAGTAGGAGTCGCCTCCATCCCACGAGTAGTTCATCTGCTGGGCTGCCCAAGCGGGGGGCAGGGAGATGACAGCTTCGGCGTTGACGGTAGTATTATCTGGCAGGTCGGCATACGTACCACGTACAGTCAGATCGCGTTCGTGATTGTAGCTGATGACCTTTCCGATGGGGTCTTCACCGCCGAACATTCTTTGGGCCAAACTCTTACTCAGATAAATGACATTGGGCTGCTGAAGGTCTTGTACGGGATTGCCGCTCAGCACTTCGATGCCCATCGTCTGGAAGAAGAGCGAATCGGCGCACAGCTTGGATTCGTTGAAATGGGTATTACCGTAATACAGAGGCCACGAAGCCAGATAGCGGTTGGTGCAGGTGGCAGATTCTACTTCTTTCGGAAAGTTTTCCAGAATGGCACCTGCCAGCGGTCCCATGTTCATGTTTTGGGCTTCATTCTTTTCACCGTTCATGATGAACTGGCTCCACACCTGATAAAGCCGGTCGTAGTCGCGGAAGACCCAGGGAAACGATCTTGAAGAGGACACTCCCCTTCCCCCTGAGCAGGGTCTGGATGACGTAATGGATTTGTCTCATATCTTAATCTGCATATTGGTTTCTGCCTATCCTGTCGCAGAAACCGTGCCAAAGTCGGGTTCGTGCTTATTACCAGTCGGTTGGCGGATTGCGGATTGTAGCGCGGTGTCTAATAATTAGACAGTGGTGTCCAATAATTAGACACCGCATCCTGTCTGAGAGCAGACAATGAGAACAAAAAAAGCGAGGAACAGACCGTTCGACTTCCTTTGAAAAGAACTATCTTTGCCGCCCTAAATACTATTTAATACATTGATGAAACGGCAATATACCCTCTACACCCTTCTTTGGCTTCTGTTGCTTCAGAGCTGCGACATGATAGACTATCATCCCTACGACGTGCGCATTGACGGCGAAACGGAAGTCAATGCCCACAACATCGAACAGATAGAGGCCGCCTGCCGGGGAAAGGAGACCATCCGCTTTGTCACCATGGGCGACTCGCAGCGGTGGTATGACGAGACGGAGGACTTCGTGGAACACCTGAACCGCAGGGACGACATCGACTTTGTAGTCCACGGCGGAGACATGAGCGACTTCGGAGTGACCGACGAATTTCTTTGGCAGCGCAACATCATGAACAAGCTGAATGTGCCCTATGTCACCCTCATGGGCAACCACGACTGTCTGGGCACGGGCAAAGAAGCCTACCGCGCCATCTTTGGCGACCCGAACTTCTCCTTCATTGCAGGCCGCGTGAAGTTTGTCTGCCTGAACACCAACGCCATCGAGTTCGACTACTCACACCCCATCCCCGACTTCCAGTTCATGGCCGACGAGGCCGTAAGCCGCCGGGAAGAGTTCGACAAGACGGTGTTCTGCATGCACGTCCGTCCCCATGCCGACGAGTTCAACAACAACGTGGCCGAGGTGTTCCACTACGTCGTCACGCAATACCCCGGCCTGCAGTTCTGCACCGCCGCCCACGAGCACCGCCAGTTCGAGATGGACCTCTTCGGCGACGGCGTCATCTACTATATGAGCGACTGCATGAAACACCGCAACTACAACGTATTCACCATCAGCCCCGAAGGATATGAGCATGAAGTGGTCTACTATTGAACGCCGCCTGAGGCGCGCCGTCCTCTTCCTTGTGGGCTGCACGGCGGCCTGTCAGGCATCCCTCCTGTCCGCCCAGGAGCGGGACACGATTGTGGTGGTGAAACATGATACGGTCTATCTGCCCCGGCCTGCCGACACCCTCTCCGCCTCCTCCACCCGCTACGAACGACGGGTACACCGCTACCGCAGCCGCTGGGAGGTGCTGATACCCACGCACACCAAGCTGCAGTTTGCCGGCAACATGGGACTGCTGTCTGTCGGTACGGGATGGGACTACGGAAAGCGGAACCAGTGGGAGACCGACCTGCTCTTCGGCATCCTGCCCAAGTATGACTCCAACCGCACCAAGCTGACCTTCACCGTGAAGCAGAACTACATCCCCTGGAAGCTGCCCATCGGAGAAAGCGACTTCTCCGCGGAGCCCCTGACCTGCGGCCTGTATCTGAACACGGTGTTCGGCGACGAGTTCTGGGTACACGAACCGGAGCGCTATCCGCAGGGATATTACGGCTTCTCGTCCAAGGTGCGCATCCACGTTTTCCTCGGACAGCGGCTGACCTACACCATCCCGGCACGCTACCGAGTCACGGCACGTGCCGTCACCCTGTTCTACGAGGTCAGCACATGTGACCTCTACGTAGTCAGTGCCTTCACCAACCGCTACCTGCGGCCGCACGACTATCTCTGCCTCTCGTTCGGAGTGAAGCTGCAACTGTTCTGAAGCACGCAGCCTGCCCGCTTTTGCCAAAGAGCCTCTTTGGCATCACCTCCGAGCCTCTTTGACACCGCCTCCGAGCCTCTTTGGCAAAACGGAAGAGATTTCAAGTTTTTCCTTTATCTTTGCGTCCGGCAAACATGATGGATATATATGAAGAAATCGGGTAACATACTGATAGTAGACGACAACAAAGGGGTGCTCACAGCCCTGCAACTGCTGCTGAAGCCTCACTTTGACGACATCCGCACCCTCTCCTCGCCGGTCAGCCTGCCCGCCGTGCTGGATGAGGAGGAGTGGCACGTGGTGCTGCTGGACATGAACTTCACCGCAGGCATCAATACAGGCAACGAGGGACTGTACTGGCTGCACGAAATCAAGCGCAGGAAGCCCGCCGTGGCCGTGGTGCTGTTCACGGCTTATGCGGACATCGAGCTGGCCGTGCGAGGCATCAAGGAGGGAGCGACGGACTTCGTGGTGAAGCCCTGGGACAACCAGAAGATAGTGGAGACCCTGACCGCGGCCGCCCAAGGAAGCGCGCCGCATGGAAAGGAGAAGCCTAAGAAAGGCGAAACGGCAGCTGACGAGGACTCCATGTACTGGGGCAACAGCCCGGCCATGCAGCAGCTGAAGACGCTGGTGGAGAAGGTGGCCTGCACGGACGCCAACATCCTCATCACGGGCGAGAACGGAACGGGAAAGGGAATGCTGGCCCGCGAGATTCACGCCCTATCCGCCCGGCGCGACCGGCCGATGGTCAGCGTGGACCTGGGCGCCGTGGCCGAAAGCCTGTTTGAGAGCGAACTGTTCGGACACCTGAAGGGAGCCTTCACCGACGCCCGCGCCGACCGCCCCGGCAAGTTCGAGGCCGCCGACCGCGGCACCCTCTTTCTGGACGAGATAGGCAACCTGCCCTACCACCTGCAGGCCAAACTGCTGACCGCCATCCAGCGGCGCAGCGTGGTGCGCGTGGGCAGCAACACGCCCATCCCCGTGGACATCCGCCTGATATGCGCCACCAACCGCAGCCTGCCCGAGATGGTGAAGAAGAAGGAGTTCCGCGAAGACCTGCTCTACCGCATCAACACCATCCACCTGGAGATACCCGCCCTGCGCCGGCGCCCCGAAGACATCGTGCCCCTGGCCGAACGCTTCATCGCCCGCTTCTGCCACCGGTACGGCAAACCGCTGCTCGGCCTGACGGACGAAGCCGCGGACGTGCTGCGGGGACACACATGGCACGGCAACATCCGCGAGCTGGAGCACGCCATCGAGAAGGCGGTCATCATCTGCGACGGCACCCTGATTTCAGCCTCCCTCTTCCAACTCCCCCGCCACTCCGCACCCGCCGACACAGCGGTCTCCACCCTGGAGGAAATGGAGATGAAGATGATAGGGAAGGCGCTGGAGACGTGCGGAGGCAACCTATCCGCCGTAGCCTCGCAACTGGGCATCACCCGCCAGACCCTCTACAACAAGATGAAGAAGTACGGACTCTGACCCTTGACCACCGAGAAGCCATGAAAGACCTGAGACAATCCTATCCCTTCCGCCTGACGGTGTGCGTGCTGACGGCCCTGGCCGCAGGCGCACTCTGGACACTGACGGTGCTCGACGCCGTCCACGGCTTCCACCGGGCAGGCAATCCGCTGCCTGCCGCCCTCCTCTTCACCCTGCTGCTGCCTCTGACCCTGGTCTGGCAGCACAGGCACTACCGCAGGCACACCCGCAGGGTACTCTTCCTGCTGGACGCCATCGAGAACAACGACAACACCCTCCACTTTGCCGAAGGCGGAGACTACGATGACGACCGCCTGGTGAACCGTGCCCTGAACCGCGTGGCACACATATTATATAATGTAAAGGCGGAGACCGCCCAGCGGGAGAAGTACTACGAGCTGATACTGGACTGCATCGGCACGGGCGTGCTGGTGCTGAACGACAACGGGGCGGTCTACCAGAAGAACGGCGAAGCCCTGCGCCTGCTGGGGCTGGACATACTGACGCACGTGTCCCAGCTGAACCGTGTGGACGCACGCCTGGCCAGGACCATCGCCTCGTGCCGTCCGGGCGACCGGCTGCAGGCGGCGTTCAGCAACGAGCGGGCCACGGTCAACCTGTCCGTCCGTGTAAGCGACATCACCGTACACAACGAACACCTGCGCATCCTGGCCCTGAACGACATCAACAGCGAGCTGGACGAGAAGGAAATCGACTCCTGGGTCAGGCTGACCCGCGTGCTGACCCACGAAATCATGAACGCCGTCACCCCCATCACCTCGCTCAGCGACACCCTGCTGGCACTGGTGCCCGAAGCCGCCACGCACGAAGAACTGCGCAACGGCCTGCAGACCATCAGCAACACGGGCAAGGGCCTGCTGGCCTTCGTGGAGTCCTACCGCCGCTTCACCCGCATCCCCACCCCCGAGCCCAGTCTGTTCTACGTCAAGGACTTCATTGAGCGCATGGTAGAACTGGCCCGCCACCAGTATCCCGACGCAGGCATCCGCTTCGAGACGGACATCACGCCGGACGACCTTATCCTCCACGCCGACGAGAACCTGATAGCCCAAGTAGTCACCAACCTGCTGAAGAACGCCGTACAGGCCATCACGAGCCGCACGGACAGCCGCGACGAGGGCCGCATCGGCATCCGCGCCTACTGCGACGAGGCGGAGACTCTCTTCATCGAAATATCCAACAACGGCCCCGCCATTCCGCCCGACATAGCGGAGCACATCTTCATCCCCTTCTTCACCACCAAGGAGAAAGGCAGCGGCATCGGACTGAGCATCTCGCGCCAGATCATGCGCGTCTCAGGCGGCAGCCTCACCCTGCTGCCAGGCGGAGAGACCACCTTCGTCATGCAGTTCGACTGACCCGGCCGTCACCCGCAAAGGAACCCGAAGCAGACCTGCCGACAAGGCCGCAGCCGACATCGGAGAGTGACAGGCTGTGACAACGGCGTGTCACTGATTGCGACTCCCGTGTGTCACAGGTTGTGACTCCTGCGTGTCACAACCCAAGACATACAGGAGTCATGGGCAGTGACATCAGTATGCCACAGGGCTTCTCACCGGCATGGGAAGGACATTCTCATCGGTATGAGAAAAACGTTCTCACAAGCATGAGAAAGGCGTTCTCATACCGATGAGACGACCTGCGGCTCCGCAGCCTTCCCGCCCTCCGCCTTCCGGGAAGACAGGAGCCCGGCGTGCGGCAAGTCTTTCCCCGGCCGGCTTGCAATTGTAAGGCAGATTGCCTAACTTTGCGACCGATTGACATCCAATCCCTCTATTTACTAACTTCATTACACAACCGTTATGTTATTTACAGCAGAAAACATCCTACTTATCGGCTCCGTCTTGCTTTTCGTCAGCATCGTGGTAGGCAAGACGGGCTACCGCTTCGGGGTTCCTACCCTGTTGCTGTTCCTCGTGGTCGGCATGGTGTTCGGCAGCGACGGCCTCGGCCTTCAGTTCCACAACGCCAAGGAGGCGCAGTTCATCGGCATGGTGGCATTGAGCATCATTCTGTTCTCGGGCGGCATGGACACCAAGCTGACCGAAATCAAGCCCATCATGGCACCGGGCATTGTCCTGTCTACGGCAGGCGTGCTGCTCACCACCGTGTTCACGGGACTGTTCATCTGGTGGCTGTCAGGAACCATGAATACCGAGTTGCACCAGCCCATCCTCACCAGCCTGCTGCTGGCCGCCAGCATGTCGTCCACCGACTCGGCCTCGGTGTTCGCCATCCTGCGCTCGCAGAAGATGAACCTGAAGCACAACCTGCGCCCGCTGCTGGAGCTGGAGAGCGGAAGCAACGACCCCATGGCCTACATGCTGACCATTGTCCTGATACAGGTCATCCAGTCGGGCGGCATGGGACTTCCCGAGATACTGGGCTCGTTCGTGGTGCAGTTCATCGTTGGCGGCGCCGCGGGCTACCTGCTGGGCAAGCTGGCCATCCTGATGCTGAACCGCCTGAACATTGACAACCAGGCCCTCTACCCCATCCTGCTGCTGTCGTTCGTTTTCTTCACCTTCTCCATTACCGACCTGCTGAAGGGCAACGGCTATCTGGCGGTCTACATCGCCGGCATCATGGTGGGCAATGCCAAAATCATGTACCGCAAGGAGATTTATACCTTCATGGACGGACTGACGTGGCTCTTCCAAATCATCATGTTCCTCTGCCTGGGTCTGCTGGTCAACCCGCACGAGATGCTGGAGGTGGCTGCCGTAGCCCTGCTGATAGGTGTCTTCATGATACTCGTCGGCCGGCCCCTCAGCGTGTTCCTCTGCCTGCTTCCGTTCAAGAAAATCAACTTCAAGTCACGCGTCTTCATCTCGTGGGTGGGCCTGCGTGGGGCCGTCCCCATCATCTTCGCCACCTATCCGGTGGTGGAGGAGATTCCCGGCGCAGGGGTCATCTTCAACATCGTCTTCTTCATCACCATCGTGTCGCTGGTCATCCAGGGCACCACCGTTTCGCGTATGGCCCGTGCCCTGGGCCTGTCCATGCCGCTGGAGAAGACGGGCAACGACTTCGGCGTGGAGCTGCCCGAGGAGATTGACTCCGACCTGCGCGACATGACCGTCACCGAAGAAACGCTGAAGAACGGCAACACCCTGAAGGACATGAACCTGCCCAAGGGGACGCTGGTCATGATTGTGAAGCGGGAGAACGAGTTCCTGATACCCAACGGCACGCTGAAGCTGCACGTGGGCGACAAGCTGCTGCTCATTTCCGAGAAGAACAAGGAGTAGGCCGGGCTCCCGCCCCTTTCCCCCTCCGGCAGGCGGTTCCATTATTTTTTATGGAACCGCTTGTTTCGCATTGGTATAAGCCCTATCTTTGCACGGTTTTAATTAATGTGTGCAGATTGGACAGATGAAACAGGAACAAGGGTTCATAGACTACATTGAACAAAGCATTATCCGCAACTGGGACAGAAACGCCCTGACAGATTACAAAGGAGCAACCCTGCAATACAAGGACGTTGCCCGCAAGATAGCCAAATTCCATATCGTGTTTGAGAGCGCCGGCATCAGGCCCGGCGACAAGATTGCCGTATGCGGACGCAACAGTTCCCAGTGGGCGGTTACGTTCCTGGCCACGCTGACCTACGGGGCGGTCATCGTCCCTATCCTGCACGAGTTCAAGGCAGACAACATCCACAACATCGTCAACCACTCCGAAGCCCGGCTGCTGTTCGTGGGCGACCAGGCTTGGGAATATCTCAACGAAGAGGCCATGCCGCTGCTTCAGGGCATTGTCCAGTTCCCCGACTTTGAGCTGGTGGTGTGCCGCAACGAGCGCCTGAAGGAAGCGCTGGAGAACCGCAACGCCATCTACGGCGCACGCTACCCCAAGAACTTCCGCCCCGAACACATCCGTTACCGCAAGGAAGAGTCGCCCGAGGAGCTGGCCATCATCAACTACACCTCGGGCACGACGGGCTACTCCAAGGGCGTCATGCTCCCCTACCGCAGCCTGTGGTCCAACATCGCCTACTGCCACGAAATGCTTCCCGTCCGGCCGGGCGACCACATGGTGTCCATGCTGCCCCTGGGCCACGTGTTCGGCATGGTCTACGACTTTCTCTACGGCTTCTCGGCAGGCGCCCACCTCTACTTCCTGACCCGTATGCCGTCGCCTAAAATCATCGCGCAGTCATTTGCCGAGATTCAGCCGCGCGTCATCTCGTGCGTGCCCCTCATCGTGGAGAAAATCATCAAGAAGAACATCCTGCCCCGCATTGACAACAAGATAGGCAAGCTGCTGCTGCGCATGCCCATCATCAACGACAAAATCAAGGCCGACGCCTGCAAGAAGGCGATGGAAATTTTCGGCGGCAACTTCGACGAAATCATCATCGGCGGCGCGCCCTTCAATGCCGACGTAGAGCGCTTCCTCAAGTCCATCGGCTTCCCCTATACCATTGCCTACGGCATGACGGAGTGCGGCCCCATCATCTGCTCCAGCCGCTGGGAGACCCTGAAGCTGGGTTCGTGCGGCAAGGCCACGAGCCGCATGGAGGTGAAGATAGACTCTCCCGACCCGCAGAACGTGCCGGGCGAAATCATCTGCCGGGGCGAGAACCTGATGCTGGGCTATTACAAGAACGAGGAGGCCACCTCGCAGATTATCGACGTCAACGGCTGGCTGCACACGGGCGACCTGGGCACGATGGATGCCGACGGCTATGTCACCGTGCGCGGCCGCAGCAAGAACATGCTGCTCACGGCCAGCGGACAGAACATCTATCCCGAAGAGATTGAAAGCAAGCTGAACAACATGCCCTACGTGGCTGAGTCGCTGATAGTCTTGCAGAAAGACAAGCTGGTGGCACTCATCTACCCCGATTTCGACGACGCTTACGCCCACGGCCTGCAACCGGACGACATAGCGAAGGCCATGGAGGACAACCGCAACGAACTGAACCTCCAACTGCCCGCCTACTGCCAGATAACCAAGGTGAAGATACACTTCGAGGAGTTCGAGAAAACCGCCAAGAAGAGCATCAAGCGCTTCATGTATCAGGAAGCCAAAGGATAAGGGAGCAGCCGTAAAACCATGTAAGTACATTTTCAGTCCCAGGGCTCACACGGAAAAAGATTTCATTCAAGTTTGACTTCGACGGTTTTCAGCCCGATTCGATTGAGACTTGAAGGGAATCACCGTTGTCGAGCTGACGCCCCACATCCCCGTCTTTACATTTTGACACTTTGACTTTCCTAATGCGTGAGATTCCGTTATTTCGGCCTTCCGTCCGGCTCGCACGAAAAAACGGGAATGAAAATCCGTAATCGGCTGCGTGGCAGAAAGATAGCGAAATCTTTACATTTGAAAGAGAGAAAAAAGCAGCTCCCGGGAGAGGAAAACACCCTCTTTTACGGTTCGAAAAGCCACTTTGAAGGAGACAACTACCCTTCCGAAGGACCGAAACAAGGCTTTTGGACGTTCCGAACAAGCATTATTGGTGTCCCCAACAAGCAATCTGCGCGGACGGAACAAGCATTGTGAACGGTCGGGACAAGCATTGCGAACGGACAATGCCTGCACCGTGGCCTTCCTCCTCATCCGGAAAAGCGTTTTCAGACATCTATTTCGGACCGTTTGCCAAATTCCCGTGTCAGCAAAATGCTCCTTATTCCGACTTTTTGCAACCATTTTACGCCATAACCACACACGGCGCATCCATCCATTCCAACCGAAAGAGTGTTCAAAATGCTTCAGGAGAACCTCGTTTTCCCCGTATGACCGCTCAAAAGAGAGCGAAAAATCAGCCTCTCCGTATGTGGTCTTTCGACCGAAAAGTGTACTTTTGTAGGGTTAACTCATGCTGCAAATTACATGGAATTATTAGTATATAAGGCTTCCGCCGGCTCGGGCAAGACGTTTACACTGGCAGTGGAATACATCAGGCACCTGATAATCAATCCTTACGCATACCGGCAGATACTGGCGGTGACCTTCACCAATAAGGCAACCACCGAGATGAAGGAGCGCATCCTGCAACAGCTATACGGCATCTGGCAGGGTGACCCGGCATCGGACGCCTATCTGCAACAAATCAAAGCCAAACTGGCTCAGGAAAACAAGCCCTATACCGACAACGAACTGCGCCACAGGGCGGGAATGGCCCTGCAATACATGCTGCACGACTACAGCCGCTTCCGCGTAGAGACCATCGACTCGTTCTTCCAGTCGGTGATGCGCAACCTGGCCCGCGAGCTGGAGCTCAGCCCCAACCTGAACATCGAGCTGGACAACACACAGATACTGGACGAAGCGGTAGACAGCCTCATAGAAAAGCTGACGCCTACCTCGCCCGTCCTGGCGTGGCTGCTGGACTACATCTACGAGCGCATTGCCGACGACAAACGCTGGAATGTGTCCAACGAGGTGAAGAGCTTCGGCAGGAACATCTTCGACGAAGGCTACATCGAACGCGGCGGGAAGCTGCGGCTGAAGCTGCGCGACCCCGAGGTGGTCAGGCTCTACCGCGAAGTGCTGCGCGAGATGGAGGCCGAGGCCCTGGAGCAGATGAAAGGATTCTACGACCAGTTTGAGGGCGAACTGGAGGTCCACAACCTTGCGGCGGACGACCTGAAGAACGGTTCACGCGGCATAGGCAGCTACTTCCGTAAGCTGCGCGACGGCAAACTGAGCGACAAGGACGTGCTGAACGCAACCTTGCAGAACAGCCTGAACAGTGCCGCAAACTGGGCTGCCAAGACCTCGGCACGAAGAGAAGACATCCTCCGGCTGGCCGAGAACAGCCTGCTGCCTCTGCTGCGCGACGCCGAAGCGCTGCGCCCCCTGAAGAACCGCACCGTGAACAGTTGCCGCCTGTCGTTGCAGCACCTCAACAAGTTGCAGCTGCTCAACCACATTGATGAGGAAGTGCGCACCCAGAACAGGGAGCACAACCGTTTTCTGCTGTCCGACACCAACGCCCTGCTACATAAGCTGGTGTCCGAAGGCGATTCTTCCTTTGTGTTCGAGAAGCTGGGAGCCAACATCCGCAACGTGATGATAGACGAGTTTCAGGACACCAGCCGCATGCAGTGGGACAACTTCCGCCTGCTGCTGCTCGAAGGCCTTTCGCAGGGAGCCGACAGTCTGATTGTAGGAGACGTGAAGCAGTCCATCTACCGCTGGCGCAACGGCGACTGGGGCATCCTGAACAGCCTGGGCAACCCGACCTCGCCTGCCTTCCCCTTCCCGGTCCGCATCGAGACGCTGAAGGTGAACCGACGCAGCGAAAGCCGCATCATCAGCTTCAACAACCGCTTCTTCACCGAAGCCGTAAACTGGCTGAACGCCCAGCACCTGGAAGAACTGAAGGAAGAATGCTATCCGCTTAAACATGCCTATGCCGACGTGGTGCAGGAGTCGCCCAAAGCCGAAACGAGGGGTTATGTCAAAGCCCGCTTCCTGGAGCCCGACGAGGAACAAAGCTACACCGACGTGACGCTGGCCGCCTTGGGCGACGAGGTGGCACGGTTGCTCGAAGCCGGTGTCCGGCTGAACGACATCACCATCCTGGTACGCAAGAACAAGAACATTCCTCCCATTGCCGACTACTTCGACAAAGAACTCCACCTGCCCGTAGTCTCCGACGAGGCCTTCCGGCTGGATGCCTCGCAGGCCGTCTGTATGCTGATGGATGCCCTGCGCTACCTGTGCGACCCCGAAGAGCAGATTGCCCGTGCCTCGCTGATATTGGACTACCAACTCTCGGTATGCAGCTATCAAGGCGGGTGGGACAATCTGCTGGCAGGAGAGATGTCAGGCGAACTGCCCGAAGCTTTCATCACCCGACAGGAGGAGCTGCGCCTGATGCCCCTCTACGAACTGCTGGAAGAATTGTTCGGCATCTTCGGCATGAACCGCATTGAAAAGCAGGAAGCCTATCTGTTCTCCTTCTTCGATGCCGTGACCGAATACCTGCAAGACCACTCTTCCGAACTCGGCGGCTTCATCCGATATTGGGATGAGACACTCTGCTCCAAGACCATCCCCAGCGGAGAAATGGAAGGCATACGCATCTTCTCCATCCATAAATCTAAAGGACTGGAGTTCCACACAGTACTGATTCCCTTCTGCGACTGGAAAATGGAAAACGAAACCAATAACCAGCTTGTCTGGTGTACGGCCTCGGAAGCACCCTACAACATGCTGGACCTCGTGCCCGTCAATTATTCGGCCACGATGGCCGAGTCCGTCTACCGGCAGGACTACCTGCAGGAGAGACTCCAGCTCTGGGTGGACAACCTGAACCTGCTCTACGTGGCCTTCACACGGGCAGGCAAGAACCTCGTAATCTGGAGCAAGAAGAACCAGAAAGGAACGGTGGCCGAACTGCTGTCCCGCTCGCTGCCCCTCATAGCCGCCGCGGGCGAAGGGACATGGGACGAGGAGGAGGCCGTCTACGAAAGCGGTACGCTCTGTCCCTCGGCCGACAAGAAGGAGGAAGACAGCCAATCCGTCACCAACCTGCTGGCACGGAAGCCGCAGAAACGTCCCGTGAGCATGGAGAGCATGAGACATGACATCGAGTTCCGGCAGTCCAACCGCTCGGCCGACTTCATTGCGGGCGTTGGTGAAGAAGAGTCGGCCCATCGGTTCATCAACCGCGGACGCCTGCTCCACACGCTTTTCTCTGCCATCGGGACGGAAGCGGACATTGACGAGGCTATCAGCCGCCTGGTGTTCGAGGGAGTGATAGACAGCCTGGAGAACGAAAGGGAAATCCGTGCACTGACCCGCCGCGCTTTCTCGCTTCCGCAGGTGAAGGACTGGTACTCGGGCAGTTGGGAACTGTTCAACGAGCGAGACATCGTCTGGTTGGAAAACGGCGAACTGAAGAACCGCCGGCCCGACCGCGTGATGAAGCGCGGCGACAAGCTGGTGGTGGTGGATTTCAAGTTCGGCAAGCCTAACAAAAAGTACAATCGTCAGGTAAAAGAATACATGCAACTGCTGGCCCGCATGGACCATGCCGCCGGAGACATCAGCGGCTATCTGTGGTATGTAGACGAAGAAACCATCGAGCAGGTACAGCCTTGAATATGAAGACAGACATTAACTCAAAAGTAAGTACTGACAATACAATATGGATACATTTCTCCAACAGGTCGCCCGCGACCTCTACTCCAAGATAGGCGACGAACTGGCCTATACGGCGGTCGTCTTCCCCAACAAGCGTGCCGGCTTGTTCTTCAACGAATCCCTCGCTGCCGAGTCGGACCGTCCGCTGTGGGCACCCGCCTACGTCAGCATCAGCGAGCTTTTCCGTGAACTTTCGCCCTATCAGCCCGGCGACCCCATCCGTCTCGTTTGCGAGCTCTACAAGGTCTTCCGCGAAGAGACCCGCAGCGACGAGACACTGGACGACTTCTACTTCTGGGGCGAACTGCTCATCGGCGACTTTGACGACGTGGACAAGAATCTGGTTGATGCGGACAAGCTGTTTGCCAACCTGCAGGACCTGAAAAACATCATGGACGACTACGACTTTCTGGACAAGGAGCAGGAAGAAGCCATCCGCCAGTTCTTCCAGAACTTCTCCATCGACAAGCGCACCGCACTGAAGGAACGCTTCATCTCACTGTGGGACAAGCTGGGGGTCATCTACCACCGTTACCGCGACAACCTTTCAAGGCTGGGCATCGCCTACGAGGGCATGATGTACCGCGACGTCATGGAGCGACTGGACATCTCCGCCCTGCCCTACAAGCACTATGTGTTTGTGGGCTTCAACGTGCTCAACAAGGTGGAGACCGCCTTCTTCCGCCTTCTGCAAGATGCGGGCAAGGCTCTCTTCTACTGGGATTACGACCTCTTCTACACCCGTCTGCCCCACGAACAGCAACCTCCCTATACCCACGAGGCGGGCGAATTTATCCTCCGTAACCTGAAGCTGTTCCCCAACCAGTTGCCCGAATCGGCTTTCGACGTGATGCGCAAGCCCAAACAGGTGCGCTTCATCTCGGCTCCTACCGAAAACGCACAGGCACGCTACCTGCCAGAGTGGGTACGGTCGGTGATGAAAGGAGACACTGCTGCAAGCCGTGAAAAGGAGAACGCCGTGGTACTTTGCAACGAATCGCTTCTACTACCCGTACTCCACTCCATTCCCCCAGAGGTGAAGAACGTCAACGTCACGATGGGGTTCCCCCTCTCCCAGACTCCTGCCTACAGCTTCATCAGCGTACTGATGGAGCTCCAGACTACGGGCTACCAGTCGCAGACGGGACGTTTCCTTTACGACAATGTGCTCAGTGTATTGAGACATCCCTATATCCGCCGATTATCCGCTGCCGCGGAACTGTTGGAAAACAGTCTGATACAAAACAACCGTTTCTACCCTTATCCGTCGGAGCTGAAGGCTGATGCCTTGCTCGAATACATATTTACTCCACAGGAGGGAATCCGGCAACTGTGTACCTACCTGTCCGGCATCCTGCGCGAAGCAGCGGCAATCTATCGAGGAACGGACGAAACGAAAGACATCTACAGCCAACTCTATCGTGAAGCGCTGTTCAAGAGCTACACAATGATAAACCGTCTGCTCACCCTGATAGAAAGCGGCGAGCTGACCTTACGTACAGACACGCTGAAGCGGTTGCTGGACAGGTTGATGACGGCAGCCAATATTCCTTTCCACGGCGAACCGGCCATCGGTATGCAAGTGATGGGAGTACTGGAGACCCGTAATTTGGACTTCCGCAATCTGCTGATACTCTCATTGAACGAAGGACAACTGCCCAAAGCTGGCGGAGAATCGTCCTTCATCCCCTACAATCTGCGCAAGGCTTTCGGCATGACCACCATCGAGCACAAGAATTCCGTTTACGCCTATTACTTCTACCGCCTCATTCAGCGGGCGGAAAACGTTACACTGCTCTATAATACCGCCACCGAAGGGTTGAACCGCGGTGAAATGTCTCGCTTCATGCTTCAGTTTTTGGTGGAATCGCCCCACGACATTGTGCGTGAATACCTGGAAGCGGGACAGTCGCCCCAGCAACGGCGGGCCATCCGAATTGAGAAAACCGAAGAGGTGGTGGAGCGCATGTGCCGCACCTACGACACCTGCCTGCATCCCAAAGCCCTCTTCTCGCCCTCGGCGCTCAACACCTACCTTGACTGCCGACTGAAATTCTATTTCCGTTACATAGCCGGATTGAAGACTCCCGACGAGGTTAGTGCGGAGATTGACTCGGCTCTTTTCGGTACCCTCTTCCACCGCTCGGCCGAACAGGTTTATCTGGAGCTTACCGCACACGGAAAGGACATCGGAAAAAAGGAACTGGAAGAATTGCTGAAGGATAAAGTAAAACTTCAGTCATACGTAGATAACTCATTCAAAGAGATATTCTTCCATGCACAGAAAGATGAACGTCCCGAATATAACGGCACCCAGCTGATACATGCCAAGGTAATCGCCTCGTACCTGCAACAGCTTTTACGAAACGACCTGCAATATGCTCCTTTCCGCATGGAAGGAATGGAACAGTCCGTGTCCGAAGTGATGGAGATTGATACCCCGCAAGGCAGATTGACCGTTCGTATAGGCGGCACTATCGACCGCATGGATGTCAAAGGAGAAACTTTGCGCATTGTTGATTACAAGACTGGAGGGATGCCCAAAACTCCTGAAAACATCGGCCAGCTGTTCATTCCCGCCGAGAATCGTCCGGGTTATATTTTCCAGACCTTTCTCTACGCCGCCATCGTATGCCGCAAGCAGCCGTTGAAAGTGGCTCCTTCCCTGCTCTACATCCATCGGGCGGCATCGGAAAGCTATTCGCCGGTCATCGAAATGGGACCTGTCCGCCAGCCCAAGACGCCGGTCAACAACTTTGCGTTCTACGAAGACGACTTCAGGGAGCGTTTGCAGGCGTTGCTGAAAGAAATCTTTGACCCCGCCGAACCTTTCAGCCAGACGGAGCACGAGAAACTGTGCGACTACTGCGACTACCGCAGGCTGTGCAAACGCTGAGACAGAAACGGAGAGGCTACATGTTGAGGTAGAAACCGGAAGTCAGGGCGATGTATTCGGGCGAATACCGGGCCGCAGACGACTCAATGTACAGGTCGTCCGCCAGGCAATCTTTATCCTCCAGCCCGAATGCCAGCAGCACCCTGCGGCGGGGCTTTCCGGGTTTGGTATAGACATTCAGTTGTCTGCACGGATACATTCCATGCTCCCATGCGGCATCGGTTACCATTTTCTCCACCTCCGCGGGGATGATAACGCAAATGAGCCCTCCCTCTTGCAACGAGACAGCAGAACGGCGGAAAAGCAAGTCATAATTCAATCCGCCGGTTGAGTGTCTGGCCTGACTCCGTTCTTTGTCCGGGCACTTCAACGCGTCTACGAAATAAGGCGGATTGGAGACAATCAAATCAAATTGCTCCTTTGCCGCATATTCCCTGAAGTTACCACACACCACTTCTATCCGATCCGCCCAAGGAGAGCGGGCCACATTCTCCCGCGCTTGCGTTGCCGCCTCCTCGTCTATCTCGACGGCTACAATCCGGGCATCGGTTGTGCGCTGTGCCATTTGCAAGGCTATAAGCCCCGTACCGGTGCCCACATCCAATATTCGTTTGCGCCCTTCTACAGGCGCCCATGCCCCCAAAAGCACCCCGTCTGTGCCCACTTTCATGGCGCATCGGTCATGCCATACGGTAAATTGTTTAAACTGAAAATAAGGGTTCGACATATTTATCTTCGTTAATCGGGCTCAAAAATAGTCAAAGCCCGGCTAACCTCCTCCATTTTGGTACTGTTTTTGTCTTTTTAAAGGAAACGAACGCCAATTTAATGGAAGAAATAGCTAACTTTGCAGGCGCTCTATTGCCCTGCCAATATGACATAAATTAATAAGAACGAAATGAAGAAAAGAAAATACCTGAGTGAGATAGAAGATAGAAGCGGAAACGGTTTTTCCGTCATTGCCGATTTTGAGGGGAATGAGGAACAACTGATGGATATTGACGTGGATGATATAGTGCCCATATTGCCTCTGCGCAACATGGTGCTGTTTCCGGGAGTGTTTATGCCCGTATCCGTGGGTAGGAAAAGCTCTCTGAAACTGGTGCGTGAGGCCGAGAAGAAGGGAACTTTTATCGGAGTAGTCTGCCAAAAGGTGGCCGAAACCGAATCTCCCCAGTTTGAAGACCTGCATACCATCGGAACCGTTGCAAAAATTGTGCGCGTCCTCGAAATGCCAGACCAGACAACCACCGTCATTTTACAGGGTTCCAAACGGATAGAGCTAAAGGAAATCATTGAAACAGCCCCCTATCTGAGAGGCCGTATCGCCACGCTTGACGAAGAATTGCCCGATAAGAACGACAAGGAGTTCCATGCGCTGGTAGAAGCAGTCAAGGATCTGACTGTAAGATACATCCGGACCTCAGACATGTTTCCGCAGGATTCCGCCTTCGCCATCAAGAATATCAATAACCCGATGTTCTTGATAGACTTTATCTGTACCAATCTTCCCTTGAAAAAGGATGAAAAGATAGAATTGCTCCGCATTGACTCGCTCCGTGCCCGTACCTACCGCCTGCTTGAGATTCTGAACCGAGAAGTACAGTTGGCAGAAATCAAGGAGTCTATCCAAATGCGTGCCCGTGAAGACATCGACCAACAACAGCGCGAATATTTCCTGCAACAACAGATAAAGACCATTCAGGACGAACTGGGAGGCAGCGGACAGGAACAGGAAATAGAAGAAATGCGCAAAAAGGCGGAAAGCATCAAGTGGAGCGCCGAAGTGAAAGAGGTTTTTCTGAAAGAAGTGGACAAACTGGAGCGTACACATCCCCAGTCGCCCGATTATAGTGTGCAGTTGAACTATTTGCAGACGATGCTCAGTCTTCCGTGGGGCATCTATACCACGGACAACCTGAATCTGACCAACGCAGAAAAAGCCTTAAACAAGGACCATTACGGTTTGGAAAAGGTTAAGGAACGCATTTTGGAACACCTGGCCGTCCTGAAGTTGAAGGGTGACATGAAATCTCCCATCATCTGCCTCTATGGCCCTCCGGGAGTAGGAAAAACCTCGCTGGGACGCTCCATTGCCGCTGCGCTGAAGCGGAAATACATCCGTATGTCGTTGGGTGGCGTGCACGATGAAGCCGAAATACGCGGACATCGCAAGACATACATCGGAGCCATGCCGGGACGTATCATCAAAAGCCTGATAAAGGCCGGTTCTTCCAATCCGGTGTTTATCCTGGACGAAATAGACAAAGTGAGTGCCGACCGCCAGGGAGATCCCTCATCGGCTTTGTTGGAAGTGCTCGATCCGGAGCAGAACACCACTTTCCACGACAATTTTCTGGATGTGGATTACGACCTGTCGAAAGTGATGTTCATAGCTACGGCCAACAACCTCAACACCATACCCGAACCTCTGCTCGACCGTATGGAGCTGATTGAAGTGAGCGGCTACATTACCGAAGAAAAGATTGAGATTGCCCGCCGCCACTTGGTTCCGAAGGAACTGGAGGCCAATGGCATGAAGAAGAACGACATCAAGATACCCAAGAATACGCTGGAAGCCATCATTGAATCCTATACCCGCGAAAGCGGCGTACGCGAACTGGAGAAAAAGATAGGTAAAATCCTGCGTAAGTCGGCACGTCAGTATGCTACCGACGGCTACTTTGCAAAGACGGAAATCAAGCCTTCCGACTTATATGAGTTTCTCGGAGCCCCTGAATATACACGCGATAAGTATCAAGGAAATGAATACGCAGGCGTCGTCACAGGTTTGGCATGGACAGCCGTTGGCGGAGAAATTCTCTTTGTAGAAACCAGCCTGAGTCGTGGCAAGGGCGGACGTCTGACGCTGACAGGCAACTTGGGTGACGTAATGAAGGAATCGGCAATGCTGGCACTTGAATACATCAAGGCCCACTCCTCGCTCCTGCAATTGGATGAAGAAATTTTCGACAATTGGAATATACATATTCACGTGCCCGAAGGCGCCATCCCCAAGGACGGACCGTCGGCCGGTATTACCATGGCTACTTCTTTGGCGTCAGCTCTCACTCAGCGCAAAGTCAAGGCCAACCTGGCTATGACAGGCGAAATCACCCTGCGCGGCAAGGTACTTCCCGTTGGCGGCATCAAGGAAAAGATACTGGCTGCCAAGCGCGCAGGTATCAAAGAAATCATCTTGAGCGAAGAAAACCGCAAGAATATAGAAGAAATACAGGAGATTTACCTGAAAGGGCTGACTTTCCACTACGTGAAAGATATAAAAGAGGTGTTTGCCATTGCGCTGACTGACGAAAAGGTAGCCGATGCCATTGACCTGTCCGTTAAAAAAGAAAAGACAGAAGCGGAATGACATTTGAATTACAATATACAGACAGCAAAAGCCAGGCACGGGCGGGACTGATTACCACAGACCACGGACAGATAGAAACCCCTATCTTCATGCCTGTCGGTACGCTCGGCACCGTTAAGGGAGTTCATCTGACGGAACTGAAGAACGACATCAAAGCCCAGATTATTCTGGGCAATACCTACCATCTTTACCTCCGTCCGGGACTGGATGTCATCGAAAAGGCAGGAGGACTGCACAAATTCAACGGTTTCGACCGTCCCATGCTGACAGATAGCGGCGGGTTTCAGGTGTTTTCGCTGGCTGGCATCCGTAAACTGAAGGAAGAAGGTGCGGAATTCCGTTCGCACATTGATGGTAGCAAGCACATTTTCACCCCTGAGAAGGTGATGGATATCGAACGTACAATCGGCGCCGACATCATGATGGCTTTCGATGAGTGCACTCCCGGCGACGCCGACTATGCCTACGCCAAGAAATCGATGGAGCTCACCCACCGCTGGCTTGACCGCTGCCTTCAGCGTTTCAACGAAACGGAACCCAAGTATGGTTATCACCAGTCGCTTTTCCCCATTGTGCAGGGGTGTGTGTATCCCGACCTGCGCAGGCAGTCGGCCGAATTTATCGCCTCCAAAGGAGCCGAAGGCAATGCCATTGGTGGCTTGGCCGTAGGCGAACCAACGGAGAAAATGTACGAAATGATTGAGCTGGTCAACGAAATACTTCCCAAAGACAAGCCCCGATACCTGATGGGCGTAGGCACTCCTGTCAACATTCTGGAAGGTATCGAACGGGGTGTGGACATGTTCGATTGTGTAATGCCCACCCGTAACGGCCGCAACGGAATGCTCTTCACCAAAGACGGCATTATCAACATGCGCAATAAAAAATGGGAAACGGACTTCTCACCCATTGAAGCCGATGGTGCCTCTTACGTAGACACCCTCTACTCCAAAGCCTATCTCCGCCACCTCTTTCATGCCCAAGAATTGCTGGCCTTGCAAATAGCCTCCATACACAATCTGGCTTTCTATCTGTGGCTGGTGGGCGAAGCCCGTAAACATATCATACAAGGGGACTTCTCCACTTGGAAGCCAGCCATGATAAAACGCGTATCAACACGGTTATGAAAAGAATAGACTTGAAGATATTGAAAAGCATCAGGTTACCCCGCGGAAAGTTTCTCAAGCGGCTGGACTACTACATCATCAGGAAATTTTTGGGCACATACGTCTTTACCATTGCCCTGATTATTTCCATTGCAGTGGTATTCGACTTCAACGAAAAAATGGACCGCTTCATGTCACACGAAGCACCGTGGAAAGCCATCATATTCGACTATTATCTGAACTTTGTGCCCTACTTTGCCAATCTGTTTAGCCCATTGTTCGTGTTCATCGCCGTCATATTCTTCACTTCCAAGCTGGCAGAGAATTCCGAAATCATAGCCATGTTCTCCACAGGCATGAGTTTCAAGCGGATGCTCCGGCCCTATATGGTATCGGCTGCCATTATTGCCGTAGTTACTTTCTATTTAGGCTCCTACGTGATACCTAAAGGCAGTGTTACACGCATTAATTTCGAGGACAAATATTATAAGCCACGTAAAAGCAATACCGCACGCAACATCCAACTTGAAGTAGATTCAGGGGTAATTGCCTATATTGAACGCTACGAAAACTATAGCAAGACAGGCTATCGCTTCTCATTGGACAAGTTCAAGGACAAACAGTTGGTATCACACCTGACTGCACGTTCCATCACATACGACACCACTTCCGTACACAAGTGGATCATTAAGGACTATATGATACGACAAATGGACGGCATGAAGGAAAGCATCACCAGAGGAACCCGCATAGACACTACCCTGTTTATGGAACCGGCCGACTTCCTGATAATGAAGAACCAGCAGGAAATGCTTACCAATCCTCAGCTGAGCGAATACATTGACCGACAACGACAGCGTGGGTTTGCAAACATCAAAGAATTCGAAATTGAATATCATAAGCGCATTGCCATGTCTTTCGCCTCATTCATCCTGACGCTGATTGGTGTTTCGCTTTCGTCCAAGAAGACCAAAGGGGGCATGGGACTTCATCTGGGTATCGGATTGGGGTTAAGCTTCTCTTATATCCTTTTCCAGACCATTGCCTCTACCTTTGCCGTCAACGGAAACGTTCCTCCTGCCATTGCAGTATGGATACCGAACATCCTTTATGCGTTCATTGCCTTTTATCTCTACAAAAAGGCGCCCAAATAAAGGAGAAGGAGAGATTCGATTGTTTGTGAAATGTGCTCTATTTTTTGTAAGTAAGACAGAAATGAAAGTAAAATTTATAAGCCTTGCGAGCGGAAGCAGTGGCAATTGTTATTATATAGGTACTGAGACCTATGGCATTCTGATTGACGCAGGCATCGCCGCGCGCAGCATTAAAAAACTGTTAAAGGATGCAGGTATAGGAATGGAAATGATACGAGCCGTGTTCGTCACACACGACCATGCTGATCATATCAAGGCCGTAGGTGGACTGGGCGAAAAACTGAACATCCCCATCTATGCCACAGCACGCATCCATGAAGGCATCAATCGCAGCTACTGTGTCACAGAAAAACTCCACTCCTCCGTCCGTCATCTGGAGAAACAGCAGCCTTTGCAATTGCAGGACTTCCTGATAGAATCCTTTGAAGTACCTCATGACGGCACAGACAACGTGGGCTATTGTATCAAAATAGGCGATAAGACCTTTTTGTTCCTCACAGACTTGGGAGAAATAACCCCTATCGCCGCCGGATACATAGAGCAAGCTGATTATTTGATAATAGAAGCTAACTACGATGAAGAAATGCTGCGTATGGGCACCTATCCTCAGCATCTGAAAGAACGGATTGCCAGCCGTACAGGACACATGAGCAATCTTGACACCGCCCGTTTCTTAGCCGAACATTTTACCGACCACCTGAAATATATCTGGCTCTGTCATTTGAGCAAAGACAACAATCACCCTGAACTGGCATACAAGACCGTGGAATGGGAATTAAAGCAAAAGGGAATTATAGTAGGCAAAGATGTACAGCTTTGCGCATTAAAACGGTCTGTTCCTTCCCAACTATACGAGTTTGAATAGGAAAATCTAAGAATTCCTCGTTTCAAATCTTTGGTGTCGTAGACGTCATTAGTGACTTATAGGCCAGCCTCACGACATCATTTTAAAGTTGGTGTTGTAGGCAGATGCCTTTACTGTGTCGTTGCGATTCAGTTGGTTGTCATTCAGCGTGAAGGTAAAGTTATCTTTCAGTCCGTAGTTATGTATGATAAGATTGTTCTTATTCTCTTATCATAATCAGTCTACATTCTCGGTGAAACGGCTGGCATTAGTACCGGGTCAGCGGGCATTCCTGATTGGCTACATTGGCGTATCAGGCGCATTGCCAGGATAATATGGACATAAAAGGATATGGATGGAACGTCAACCCCACAAAAAACGAAAAATCAGAGAAATACATTTATTTTGTAAATCTCTGATTTTTCTTTGTCGGGGTGAAAGGAACTTAATTTTGTCATTTCATTACTGATTATCAATAATATGTGATACGAATATTTCGTCTTATTTTCTGAAAACGTCTGATTTTGTATAATTCCAAATTATCGATTCAATTTCGATAATAAACGTAGTTTCTTCACATATTTATCCCATAAATCAGGTATAATTTCATTATTCTGATAGGGATTTGTTTTATCATCATAAAACCACAAACAAATGTACTCACCTTTCTCGTTAACCGTATACCGACCTTCAGCTAACCGTTCTAACAATTTTTTATTAATTCCTTTGTAAGAACAATAATAGGATGAATGTTCATCTATTGTTTCGTTTAAAGAGTTACCTAAAGATGTGTACTCTCTATTAAAAAACATCCATTCGTCACGGTCATTTTTCCTCATGCCATAAGGCAAGTTTATTCTTAAAAAATCACTCAGTGCCATATATAATCTATTATAGCGTTTTCTTTTCTAATAGAAATGTTATCTCTGATATGGCAGATGATATAGAATCACACTTTTCTTGTAACTCTTTTTGAGAATCTATCATATCATGAGACATATCTAAAATTGAGCTTTCTAAATCTTTAGTAGCGATTGATTGTACCAATGTGGACACTACTTCCGGATGAGATTCAACAAAGGTTTTACCATATTTATTTGATAGGTGAACATACACAAAATCCCAATAATAAAAGACTTCATTAATGTGTTCTTCCATTTTTTCCGAGTAAGACCTTCTTTCTACTTTCATAATTAATTACTATTTATTCAGTATTTCTAAATTATTATCTCCAAACACAAGCTTAAGGACCTGTTCTTTCCGGTCTTTCTTCAATTTGATCTGAAGGATAGCTTCCACACCTTCATTCTCTTGTCCCGGTTCAACATATCGAACCGGCCACGTAAACAAGTCTATGACACGAACACCCAAGCAATCTGCGATTATCTCAAGTTCGGAAACTTTCAATTCACGTTTCCCACGCTCAAGATTGCTTAAGACAGAAGGGTCAACAGAAAGTGCTTCAGCCAAAACTTCCTGAGTAACACCCTTTTCAATTCTTATTTTCTTTATATTCTCTATTATGTTCATATTTATAAAGTTAGATGTTCTTCTTGTTTGATAGCATGAGAAATATTCGATATAAAATGAGATTATCTCATGTTTTTCTTGCGATATTCACATCAATATGTTATGTTTGCACCGTGTAACTGAGATTTACGCATTGAAGTTGTGATTATCGCAATAAAACAACAAATTATTAATAAGGTTTTCAATCATTATGGTATTTAGAGACTACATTAAGAGCCTGCCAAACCAGCAGTTTGACACAATTAAGAAGCTGGCAGAATTGACTTCGTCGTCAGTAGTGTCCGTGTACAGATGGATGAATGGAGATGCAACTCCGCACCCATTAAAGCAGAAAGTAATTGCCGAATACCTCGGCATGAGTGTTGAAGAACTATTCCCCACGAAGCAATGAAAGACCTGGCCAACACCGAATTTTACACCACACCCGAAGGTGAAGTTATGGTTAAGCCAGTCGGGCAATCGGCCTACATACTGACAGAGAACTGCCGCGACGTGATATGCGAGATGCTGGCCGCCATCCGCGAGCGTTACCCCAAGGCGCACACGGCACTGATGAAACTTTACTCCTCCAGTTCGATGAACCGGATAGCATACGAGTACAAGGTGGTGCACAGATTTATCAGATGCAATTTTGGCGAGTACAACCAGGCTTCCATCGACATCAACCATCACGGGGTGTTCCAGTTCGAGGAAGTGGGCTGTCCGCTGCGAGGCGAGTGCCCCCTGGAGGGCGTGGTGTGCAAGCCGGAACTGGACACGCAGCTCACGGATAGGGAGATGGAGGTGTTCCGCCTGTATGCCAAGAACCTGCAGACGGAGCAGATAGCCGACGAGCTGCACATCTCACCCTGCACGGTCAACCGACACCGGGAGAACATCAAGGCCAAACTGCGTGTAAGCACCGTTGGCGAAATGGTCGCTTACTGGTACTCAAACCATCTGTCATAGTATCTCATAGAATTAGTTAGTTAGCCTGCCCGAGCCTCCTGTGAAGGCCGCGAGGGCACCACCCCGCACTGCGTCCGAATGGTAGCGGACTGAATGGCGTCAGCCAGGCTGGGAAGCGACGGCGGTTCGATTCCGCCATGCGGGACACGACGATTTATGAACCAATAAAAACTACATGTAAATGAAAAAAGAGCATCTTACACTGGACACTCGGGTAGCCAATGCATTGGTGTCCCGAATCATCGAAGAGCGATGGCCGGTGCACGTACAACGCGGAATCCCTTTCCGCACGGAGAACGGCAACCACATGGCGGACGTCACCGTGGAGTATGAAGACGACTTCCCGTTCGGCGGGAAACTGGCCGAGACCATCAACCGAGTGTTCAACTTATCCGACCCACTGCCATGACCGTACAAGAACTTATGGAACGCCTCGAAGAGTGCGACCCAGAGGCGGAAGTATATTTGAACACAGGTGACCTCAACCTGATGGAAATAAATAGTGTAAAGGAACACATACCGACCTGTTCGGTAATTATAAGTTAGAATTATGGCAGCATACTTCATAGACCACATCAAGACCTACGCCAGCACCAACAACAAGGGACGCGAACTGCAACAATACATTGAGCAGTTCACCCAGCGGCTGGTGAAAGACGACCTCGCCATGGACGCGCTGAAGGTGGACATTGAGCAAGAGATTGAACGTCTCAACAAGGCATACCCTCGCACTCGACCTCTTGTTTTGGACAGCTACAAGGGCAGAGACTACGGACAGTGGACAGCCTGGGTAAAGGGGAACAGTGACAAGATAGTGTTCATCCTCTACTGGAAGGAAGTGCTGGGTACGTACCGATTCAACGAACACGTTGAAAAGAAGTTGGAGCAGAAACCGCATCTTACAATTAATAATGTAGAATTGAGTACATGGCATTTTGATGATAAAGAAAATTGTATTCCAGACTCTTACATGGTATCTGCCTCATTTTGCTGTTATTCATATACCCTATTTTTAAACACTAAAGACTTACAATGTTATGAAAATGGTGGTTTCTTGGATAATAGCGGATGTGATGGGCCTACATTATTTATTAATGAAGTTGATTCATATTACAAGATTTTTCAAAACGAAGCAGACGAACTTGTCGAAAAAATAAAAAAGGCGTGGGAAGATTTTAAAGAGAACTCACCTTATAACTATTATGGTAAAATTGAGGAGACA
>NZ_CASFWU010000030.1 GCF_949298305.1 uncultured Bacteroides sp.
GCATGAGAAATATGGCGGTTCGGAACAGTCCGGCTTTTTCTTATCCATTGCCCGTTCTCGTGCGAGTTTTATCCAATCTGTTGATAGTCAAATAAAACCCACCTGATTACAACAAATATAGTGAAATTGTTTGATATTTCCTCGTGTGATTTTGTAAGCATCTGTTGAACCGGCTCTGCTCAGGCGGGTGACGGGGATAGGATATTGTCACCCTGAAGGAAGGTTCTTTCTTCCTGTTATTCAGTCTGTTTGTTCACATCCCATCTGGTCGTGCCAGGGGAGGATGCCTGTTGGCCTGTTCGTTTTCGTATCCTGTTTCCTGACGTTAACGTGCTTGCAGTGAACGTTTTGATAGGATTGTGGGGAACGGTTGCGATTAGTTGCCTCCAGTGAGCGGATGTATTCTCGTGTTTTCTGATAATCGGTGTGGCCTCTCTTCTGCGGCACTTGCTGTTACTGTCTTGTAAATCCACTTCGCGAAAGGGTGGCACGTACGTATCCGCCGGCTCTTTTTTTCTGAATGATTGAGTAAGCGCGTGCCCTTATCCGTATTTTCTGTATATTTGGGTTCCGCAGGAGCGTGTTCCCCCTTTGTGGAAGAAATCAATTAACCGTGTTATGAAAAAGATAGAGATATTGTTTGTATGTTTGTGGATTGCCCTTGCCTTGCAGGCACAGGGCAATGCCGTGCTGGGAAATCTGCCGCAGGAGCATCCCCGCTACCTGACCACCCCGCAGGGCAAGGCGGAAACGTGGAAACTGATTGAAGAAGAGTCCTGGGCCAGGGACGTGTTCGACCAGCTCAGACAACGCACCGACGTTTATACCGCCCGCACCGAGGCCGAGCCGGACTGGCTGCTGTCCCGCCTGGCCATGTACTGGCACTCCCATGCCACGGAGGTTTACGTCAAGGGCGAGACCTTCGACCACGCCGGGGGCAAGAAGGCGCCCGTGCCCACCGTACGCTACACCGGCACGCGCGGCACGATGGCCACCTACGGCCGTCCGCGTCTGGAGGATGTGGTGCCCTACGACGACGATGCCGAGGGCAACGTCACCTTCCACAACAACACCCTGCCCGGCCGGCCGCTGGAGAAGGTACATCCCTCGAAGACCGGGCGCAACATTGAGAGCCTGAACCGCCAGATTATGGGCATTGCCCGCGATGCCGCCTTCCTCTACTGGATGACGGACGACGCGAAGTACGCCCGCCTGGCCGCCGGTGTGTTCGACACCTACATGCAGGGCATCTACTACCGCAACGTCCCCGTCGACCTGAACCACGGCCACCAGCAGACCCTGGTGGGCATGAGTTCCTTCGAGGTCATCCACGAGGACATCCTCTACGACCTCGTCCCCCTCTACGACTTCCTCCACGGCTACCTCAGCCGCCACTACGCCGACCGCATGGACATCTACGCCGCAGCCTTCAAGAAGTGGGCGGACAACATCATTGCGGGTGGCGTGCCCCACAACAACTGGAACCTGATGCAGGCGCGCTACGTGACGGACATCGCCCTGGTGCTGGACGACGACGACGCCTATGCCGACCGCAAGGGGCGGGGTTACTACATGGACTACGTGCTCAACCGCTCCAGCATCCGCCAGTGGAGCCTGAAGCGCCTGGCCGACTACGGCTACGACCCGCAGACGGGCATCTGGGCCGAATGTCCCGGCTACAGCAACGTGGTGCTGAACGACTACACCAGCTTCACCACCCTCTTCGACCGCAACTTGCAGACGGACCTCACCGCCGAGCTGCCCGTCATCCCCCGGGCCGTGGCGGCCACCCCGCAATACCTCTTCCCCAACCGCATGATTTGCGGCTTCGGCGACACCCATCCCGGCTACTTGAACACCACCCCCATTGTCCGCATGATACGCAACGCCCGTGCCAACGGCAAGCCGGAGCAGGAAGCCTTCTTCACGGCCATGCTGAAGTGCTTCGACCCCGAGGCCGGAGCGCGCCAGGAAGGCACGGGCCGCGTGCCTGTCTCCATCCACTCCTTCTTCGGCGAGCAGCCGCTGGAGCTTGATGAGAATATCCCGGCCGGACGGGTGGAGGACTACGTGTCGCCCTTGTTCCATGCGCCCAACGTCTCGTGGCTGGTGCAGCGCAACGGCATGGACGCGCGCCACAGCCTGATGGCCTCGCTCAACGGCAGTCTGGGCAACCACATGCACGCCAACGGCATCTCGCTGGAGCTTTACGGCAAGGGCTACGTCCTGGGCCCCGACGCCGGCATCGGGCAGTATCTGTACAGCGGCCTCGACTATCTGGAGTACTACTCCCAGTTCCCCAGCCACAACACGGTGTGCGTGGACGGCATCTCCTCCTATCCCGTGATGAAGAGCAACCACGCCTTCCGCCTCGCCTCCTGCTTCCCCCTGCCCGAGGCCGCCGCATCGCCTGCCGAGGACAAATTCCCCGCCGTCACCTACAGCTCCCTCGACTTCCGCGAGCCGGAGAGCCGTGCCGACCAGAACCGACTGACGGGCATCGTCACCACCGCCCCCGACGCGGGCTACTACGTGGACATCTTCCGCAGCCGCAAGGAACTGGGCGGCGACAAGATGCACGACTACTTCTACCACAACCTGGGCCAGACCCTGACGCTGACCGCCGCCGACGGCGCCGACCTTTCCCTGCAGCCTACCGAGGAGCTGGCCTTTGCCGGCGCCCACCTCTATGCCTATTCCTACATATACAATCAGTCCTGCGCCCGCACCGACCGCGATGTCAAGGCCACCTTCACCGTGCAGATGACCGACGGGGACGACATCTCCATGAACCTCTGGATGAAGGGCTCGCCCGAGCGCACCGTCTTCAAGGCCCTCAGCCCCATGACCGAAGGCCTGACCCGCACGCCTGACATGCCCTACAACATGAAGGAGCAGCCCACGCTGACCTTCGTGGCCCGCCAGGAAGGCGAGGCCTGGAACCGTCCCTTCGTGGCCGTCTACGAGCCTTCCACCGTCAAGGAACCCTCACGGATAGCCTCCGTCAGCTTCCCCGCCGTCACCTGCGACGAAGCGGGCAGCCACGTGGGCATCCGCGTGGAGCAGACCGACGGCCGCACCGACCTCATCCTCTCGTCCGACAACGCCTCCCACCTCTGCACCCTGGGCAACCTGAAGGCCGCCGCCACCTATGCCCTCTGGGGACAGCGCGGGGACACGGACTGCACCCTCTTCCTGGGCAACGGCACGAGCCTCCGTACGCCCGGCGTCAGCATCCGAGCCGAGCATCCCGTCAGCGTACTGCTGGAGCGCGACGGCAACCGCTGGTTCTACACGGCAACAGGCCCCTGCACGCTCACCGTGGACGGCCGCAAGCACACGGTCAAGGCAGCCACCGCGCGGCGCACCCTGCTGCGCTGAGGGCAAGACAATAGTGGTTAATGGTGAATGGTTAATGGTAAATGCCCTGCGGCGTGGTATATTTTTCAGACGCAGACGCGGATAGCGCAGATTTTAAATTAATATTCTGTGTAAATCTGCGTTAATCTGCGTAATCTGTGTTTCATTTACCACTAATCATTAACCATTCACCATTTATCATTATCCATTAACCTAAAGTATTACTCCCCCGTATGTAGGATATTTGTTTATCCTATATGCGGGGTAACTCTTGTCTATCCCGTAGAAAAGTTATATCTTAGCTGCTGCGTTGTACATCTTAGCCGTTCAGTTGTACATCTGGGCCGTTCAGTTGTATATCGCAGCCGCTGCTTTGTAGCTTTTCTGCCGTGACAGGGCAAACTTCCCTACGCATGAGGCAGGGGAATGTCCCACGGGTGGGGGAGGCAAGTCCTTCACGAAGGAACGGGAAGCCCGGGGCAGCGCGGACGGCATGTTTAACCCTTTATTCTTATTAATGCTATGGCCGAATATCAGATGCAGGAGCTGACCCTGCCTACCGAAGATGGAAAGAAAGTATTGTACCCGCGCATGAAGCTGTGGGGACAGGTGGATTTGGAGTACCTGGCACGTCACATCTGCCAGGCCAGTACGTTTACGCCCGGCGACATCGTCGGCCTGGTGAGGGCGCTGACGGAGGCCATCGCCTCCGAGATGGCGCGCGGCAACTCGGTGAAGGTGGACGGACTGGGCATCTTCACCCCTTCGCTGGGGCTGCGTCCGCAGGCCGAGGAGCAGCGCGAGCTGGCCGAGGGCGAGGGGAGGGAGTACCGACCCATTGCCACCAGCCTCTGCCTGCGCAACATCAACTTCCGTGCCGACAAGGCCTTCGTCAGCCAGACGGCCCGCCAGTGCCGCCTCAGCAAGTGCGAGTGGAAGCCGCGCCGTTCGTCCACGCGCTACACGCCCGAGGAGCGGCTGAAGCTGGCGCAGGACTTCCTGCAGGCACATCCCATGCTGACGGTGGCGGACTATTGCGGCCTGACCGGCCTGCTGCGCGACGCCGCCGCGCGCGAGCTGAGGCGCTGGAGCGAGACCGCCGGGACGGGCATCGGCTACAGCGGCCGCGGCTCCCACCGCGTCTATGTCCGCCGGGAGGACTGACGGCGGGGCTTCGTGTAGATGCGGCCCGCCTTCTTCTTTTTTCCGGGTCGGGGGGGTGTTGTTGTAAGTTTTCTCAACTTTGACTTCGTCGATTTTCAATTCGCAAGCTCAAGTTGCAGTTGACAAGCAACAAGTTGACGAGTTGACGAGCATGCAAGCCTTGTGGTCTTGCTGACTCGTTTCCTTGTCTCCTCAAAACAGTAGATAAGCCTTGTAGACTTGTTGACTGAAGCCTTGTCAACTAATAAGTTGAGCACTTGCGAAACTTAAATAAGTTTTTATTATATTTGCTGCACGTAAGAGACCCGAACGATGAAGAACACTTTCATTACCATATTATTCCTACTGCTTTCCCTCTTTTCGTGGGCCCGGCCGCAGGCCGATGTGTTCCGTGGCCTTTCCGTGTCCGACGGCCTTTCCGACCTGCTGGTTAACGTCATCTACAAGGACTCGGCAGGCTACGTCTGGCTGGGCACCGGCAGTTCGCTGGACCGTTTCGACGGCGTGCATGTGAAGCCCTATCCCATACCGGGCGGCAACGAGCAGCTGAAGCGGGTGAACGCCCTTGCCGAGATGCCCGGCGGGCGGCTGTGGATGGGCAACGGGGCGGGCCTGTGGCGCCTGAACCGCGAGACCGGCGCGCTGGAGCAGGTGGTGCCCGAGACCATCGGGTGCGCCGTCAACTGCCTGCTGAGCCTGCGCGGCGTGCTCTATGTGGGCACGGAGCGGGGGCTGTTCATTTACGACCGGGGCACTTTCGAACAGGTGTTGCTGGACGGCAACGTCTTTGCCACCGCCAACGCCGTCACGGCCATCTGCGAGGGCACAAAGGGCCGCCTCTGGCTGGCTACTCGCAGGGGGCTCTACGCCCTCTATCTCTCCGACCACTCCATCACGGCCTATCATAACGTCCTTTCCGACAAGCACCTCTGCTCCTTCCGCAACATGGCCCGCATCGGCGACGTGCTCTACCTGGGCACCATGGAGCAGGGCATTGTCCGCTTCGACACCCGCACGGGGCAGTTCTCGCCCTACGTCAACGTGGGGTGCAACGTCATTTCCTCGCTCTCGTCGGACGGGAAGAGCCTGCTCTATGTGGGCACGGACGGCAACGGCGTCCACTTTGTCGACGTGGACCGTGGCGAGGTGGTGCGCTCCATGCGCCACGAGGCGGGCAACGACGCCAGCCTGCGCTCCAACTCGGTCTACTCCCTGCTGGTAGACCGCGACGGCATCATCTGGGTGGGCTTCTACCAGTTCGGCCTCAACTATACCCTCTACCAGAACGACCTTTTCTCCGTCTACGCCTATCCGCCCCATTTCGACTCCAAGGACATGCCCATCCGTGCCATTGCCATCAACGGCGACGAGAAACTGATAGGCTCGCGCGACGGCCTGTTCTACATCGACACGCGGCGGGGCATTTACCGTAGCTTCAGGGCTCCGCAGCTGCGCTCCGAGATGGTTTTCTGCATCCTGCATTATGAGGGCGAGTACTACGTGGGCACGTATGGCGGCGGCATGTATGTGTTCAATCCGCAGACGCTGTCGTTGCGTGACTTCGACGCCTCCCGCCAGATTCCTTTCCAGAAGGGCCATGTGTTCTGCCTGCGCGAAGATGCCGCCCACCGGTTGTGGATAGGTACCTCGGCGGGTCTGTACTGTTATCAGGACGGTGCGCTGTCCCACTATACCAGCGGCAATTCCAAGCTGCCCGACGGCAATGTCTATGAAATCTATTTCGACTCGGCCGGCAAAGGGTGGATATGCACCGAGAACGGCATGTGCATCTGGGACCCTTCTTCCTCCAGCCTGCGCACCGACATCTTTCCCGAAGGCTTCGTCCACAAGGAAAAGATACGGGTGGTTTACGAAGACGCTGCCCACAACCTCTATTTCTTTCCCGACAAGGGAGCCCTGTTCCTGTCCGACCTGACCATGAATGCCTTCCGCCGCCTGCAGCCGGGCACGCCCCTGGAGGGAAGGGACGGCCTTTTCATCATTGAGGATGCCGCCCAATGGCTGTGGATAGGCACGAGCGACGGTCTCTTCCACTACGACAAGCGGGACAACTTTGTGCCTTACAACTTCGTCGACGGCATTCCCAGCTCCATCTTTACCCTCTGTCCGCCCGTGCTCGATGCGTCCGGACGCCTGTGGCTGGGCAATTCCAAGGGACTGGTCTATATGGATGTGGCCGACGTTGACCACCGGGAAGAGAACCTGCCGCCTGTCCGCGTGACCGATGTCCACGTGAACGGCAAGTCGGCCCCCAATCCGGTAGAGGAGCAGGCCGACGGGAGTTGCCGCATCTCGCTGAGCTCTTCGCAGAAGAACGTCACCTTCTGCTTTTCCGATTTCACCTATACGGCTCCCGCCTACATGTCCTACGAGTACAAGCTGGAAGGGAAGGACGAGAACTGGGTGGCCGTGACGGGGCGCTCGGACGTTACCTATTACAACCTGCCTTCGGGCAGCTATCTGTTCAAGGTGCGCCGCATGGGCGAACCGGCTTCGGAAGACCGGCTGACGGTGAGCATAGCCCCTCCCTTCATGCTCTGGGCGGTGCTGGGCTTTGCCTTTGTGGCTTTTGTGTGGGGTGTGCTCTACATGGTGCGCCGCAAGCGGGAGGCCAGACCGTCCGTACAGGCCATACCGGCCGGAGCCCCCGTGCAGCAGCCTCAACCGTTGCCCCAACCGCAGGCCGTGGAAGCCGAAGCGCCCAGGCTCATGCCTGCCGAAGAGAAGTACAAGAGCATCAAGGTGGATGCCGATGAATGCCAGCGGATGCTGGAACGGCTGGACGAGCTGATGCGTAAGGAAAAACTCTATACAAACCCCGAACTGAAGATAGCCGACCTGGCCGCCACGCTCCATACCACGACCCATCTGTTGTCCTATCTGTTCAACCATCACCTGAACCGCAACTACTACGACTTCCTCAACGACTACCGCATCGAGGAGTTCAAGCGGCTGGTGGCAAGCGAGGAGTATGCCAAGTACACCCTGGCCGCCCTGGCCGAGCTGTGCGGCTTCAGTTCGCGTGCCTCTTTCTTCCGCTATTTCAAGAAGGCAACCGGTATCACTCCCAACGAATACATCCGCAATCTGGGGGCTCCTAACGAGTGAAATATCCCTCCGGGAGTCTCAAATTATCGTTTGAGACTCTCAGTCTCATTTCGTTAATCGCTTGTTGTATAGGTGATTGGCTCTGATGTAGTCTGAAACGATTAGTTGAGATTGGTTTGGACCCCTCAAAGGCTTGTTTCTCTTTTTTCTCCTTTATATTTGCATTGTGATTAGTAACAGAAACGATTAACCAAAGGTCTGAAAAAATGGAAGACACCCCGATGACATCCCCCCAACTCATTGCCGAAGCCTACCGGCAGCTTCAGCCTTCGGTCCTCCTTTACATATTATATAAGGTAAACAACCGGGAGGAAGCCGAAGACCTGACCCAGGATGTATTTCTCCGTCTGATGGATTACAGCCGGATGCTCCGTCCCGAAACGGTCAAGTGTTTTATCTTTACCATTGCCCGCAACCTGGTGTACGACTACCTGCGCCGCTACTACAAGGCACAGGAGGTTACCTCTTATATATACGACCGCGCCGAGACCGCAACCCGCGACACGGAGAGCGGCATCCTGGCCCGCGACCTGCAAGCCTGCGAAGTGGGACGGATGAGGCTGCTTCCTCCCCAGCGCCGCAAGGTTTATGCCCTGAGCCGCTTCGGCGGCAAGTCGGCTGCCGACATTTCCCGCGAGCTGGGCCTGTCCCGCCGCACGGTCGAAAACCATCTCTTCATCAGCCGCAAGGAAATACGTGAATATATGCAACAATGTATATAGATTGAACAGACAGGAGTACGGCCCTCCGATGACTGGAGGAGAATACTGCGCAGCTTCTTCTTTCCATCCGTCCGCCGTCCTGCCTCCCGTGGAACTAATAATAGTGTGTTAATTTTAAATTGATAAGTTATGAGGAATGAATTTCTGAAATTCTCATCGAAAAGAATTTTGTTCTCGGCAGCTCTGGCTTCCGCCCTCTGTGCGGGTAGCCCGCAGATGGCATTTGCACGCATAGACGGCGTGCAGGCAGTCATGCAGGCCGGAACAGTGAAAGGAACGGTCGTTGACGCTGCGGGTGAACCGGTCATCGGCGCCAACGTCATGGTGAAGGGTACCACCAACGGCACCATCACCGATGTGGAGGGCAACTTTAAGCTGGACAACGCCCGGGGCACGCTGGTCGTTTCGTTCATTGGATATAAGACGCAGGAAGTGGCCGTGAAAGGCAACGAGACCAACCTGAGGATAGTGCTGAAGGAAGACTCCGAGCTGCTGGATGAAGTGGTGGTAGTCGGCTACGGCACCATGAAGAAGGAGTCGCTGACGGGTGCCGTCACGGCGGTGGACCAGAAGGCCTTCCAGGGAAAGGGCAGCCTGTCCAGTCCCTTGCAGGCCTTGCAGGGCCAGGTGGCCGGTGTGATGATTACCCGTGGCTCTTCCGCCCCCGGCGACGAGAGCTGGAACCTGAACCTGCGCGGCGCCGTCTCCATGAACACGACCGAGCCGCTGATTATCATCGACGGCGTGGCCTACGAGAGCGCCAACGAACTCCGCCTCATCAACCCCAACGATATTGCCTCCATCAGCTTCCTGAAAGACGGGTCGGCTGCCATCTACGGGTCGCGTGCGGCCGGTGGCGTTGTGCTGATTACGACCAAGAAGGGAGCCGAGGGGAAAGTGAAGGTGGAATACAGCGGCAGCGCCACACTGAAGACCCTGGGCCTGATGCAGGAGGCCATGAACATAGACCAGTGGACCGAAGGGGTGATGACCGCCCTGCGCAACGACAACCAGACCGGCCACAGCTTCTATACCTACGCCCAGCTGGCACAGAAGTACAAAGGCGGCTACATCGACCTGCAGACTTCGGCCAACCCCTTCGGCACGGCAGCCTTCACCGATGTGTCCGACTTCGTATTCGACGATGACATCGACTGGCTCGGCACCCTCTTCGGCAACACCTGGAGCACGGAGCACAGCCTGGCCGTTTCGGGCGGCACGGACAAGTCCTCCTACCGCATTTCGCTGAACTACCTGTACGACGGCTCCACCCTTCAGTTCGGCAACAACAACAACCAGCGCTACAACTTCCGCATGAACAATACCTACAAGTTCACCGACAAGCTGAAGCTGGAGTCGGTCATTGCCTACAACCGCCAGGAGCAGGTGGCACCCACGCAAATCAATTCCGTCCTGTCCAATACCCTGCCCATGCCCGGTCTGCCCTTCGAGAGCATGAACGGCAAACCCTACATGTGGGGAACCTGGGGCTCGCCCGCGGCCAAGGCCGAGTATGGCGGCGACAACAAGCTGAAGGTTTCGGCCATCAACATCAGCGAGACCCTGAACTGGGAACTCACAGACTGGCTGACGGCCAATGCCAACGTGGGCTACAACACCAGCACGGCACAGCGCGACGTGGTGCAGAACGCCATCACCTATTACAACTACGTGGGCAACAAGGTCATCAACACCGAGCCTACCCAGGTGAACTCCTACTACAAGCAGACAAGCTCGCGCACCGACTTCTACTCCGTGTCGGCCTACCTGGCTGCCAAGAAGACTCTGGCCGGGAAGCATAACCTGAGCCTGACCGTGGGTACCCAGTACGAGTTCAAGGACTACACCTACTTCGGCGTGCAGGTGAAGGACATCCAGGAGGGCATCGAGATTGTACACGGTTCGGGCGACGTCACCCTGAGCGGCGACGAGAAGCGCTACCAGAACACCGTCCTGTCCTACTTCGGCCGCTTCAACTACGACTACGACGGCCGTTACCTCTTCGAGCTGAACGGACGCTACGACGGCTCCTCCAAGTTCCGTCCCGAGAACCGCTGGGCCGCCTTCTACGGCCTGTCTGCCGGCTGGCGTCTGAAGCAGGAGGCCTTCCTGGCGGATGTGGACTGGCTGAGCGAACTGAAGCTGCGCGCATCCTATGCCGAGGTAGGTAACCAGAGCGGCATCGACAACTACGACGGCTACCAGTTCTACAACCTCATTGCAGCCGGCGGAGACGGGGCATACATCGGCTCCAACAAGCTGTCCTACATCAAGACCAACGGCAACCGTGCCTCCCTGAACCGCACGTGGGAACGCATCAAGAATTACAACGTGGCCGTAGACTTCGGCTTCCTGAACGGCAGGCTCACCGGTACGGTGGAAGCGTTCCTGAAGAAGAACGACAACATGCTGATAGACATCACCTATCCCGGCCTGCTGGGCGACAAGGCGCCCAAACAGAACAGCGGTAAGTTCAAGGACTGGGGATATGAAGGCTCGCTGAACTATCGCGGCAGCATCAATGACATCAACTATCACGTAGGCGGCACGTTCACCTTTGCCCGCAACGAACTGACCGATTACGGCGGCACCACCGTGCTCTCCTCGGGCTACAAGTCGACGATGCAGGGCTATCCGCTGAAGTCCATCTTCGGTCTGCGCTACGGCGGCAAGATTCAGAACGAAGAGCAGTTGCAGGCCTATCTGGACAAGTACTACGAAACCAACGGCCTGAACATGCCCTACGAACTGCGCGTGGGCGACAACATGTATTGCGACGAGAACGGCGACGGCGTGCTCGACGAGAAGGACTACATCTACCTGGGCAGCGACATCCCCGAAATCTCCTATTCGTTCAATCTGGGTGCCGACTGGAAAGGCTTCGACGTGAACATCGTCTTCCAGGGCAGCGCCAACCGTTTCGTCTACCGCGACATTGACAACATGACCGTCCCCTTCCGCGGCTACTACACCAACACCAGCACTGCCTCCATAGGCAACACCTGGAGCCCCGAGAACCCCGATGCCTACTATGCGCCTTACACGGCCGTGGGCACCATCAACAACTGGAACTACCAGCCCTCCACGCTGACGGCCCAGGACGGCCGCTATCTCCGTCTGAAGAACGTCGCCATCGGCTACACCTTCCCCGCCGCCCTGCTGAAGAAGACGGGCGTGTTGCAGGGAGCACGCATCTATGCCACGGGTACCGATCTCTGGGAGACCACCCGCATCAAGGACGGCTGGGATCCCGAGGCCGCCGCACAGGACCAGAAGGGTGTGAAGCGTTATCCGTTTACACGTAACTTTACTTTCGGCGTTAACTTAACCTTTTAAACAAGCAATGAATATGAAACTGAGACAATATATCACCACGGCCTGCATCTCTTCACTGGCTTTCCTGGCAGCCTCCTGCCTGGACCTGGAGCCGAAGGACTCCCTGAGCGACAACAACGTCTGGAACAAGGCCGACAACTTCCAACTGTTTGCCAACCAGTTCTACGGCTGGACACGCGATTTCAGTTCCGCCATAGGCGACAATGTACACAGCGACTTCCGCTCCGACCTGGTCTGCGCGTCCACTCCGAACATATACAGCCAGGGCACGAACTCCATCCCCACGAGCGACGGCAACTATACGGGCAACTACACCAAAATCTATTATACCAACCTCCTGCTGAAGAATGCCGCTTCCTTCGGTGACCAGGCGGCCATCGCCACCCCGATGGGCGAAGCCTACTTCTTCCGTGCCTACTGCTACTTCGAGCTGTTGCAGATTTACGGCGACGCCATCATCGTAACCGAGCCGCTGGATACGGACTCCGAACAGCTCTACGGAACGCAGAACGACCGCAGCGAGGTGGCCGACCAGATTATCAGCGACTTGAACCGTGCTGCCGAACTGCTTCCCGAAACCACCTCCGAGGCCGGACGGGTGAATCGGTACGTGGCACTGGCCATGCTGTCGAGGGTGGCTCTCTACGAGGGTACCTGGCAGAAGTTCCATACCAACGGCATGAACGCCACCACCAACACCGAGCGCAGCACCCAACTGCTGGCCACGGCCCGCGATGCTGCCGACGAGGTCATCAAGAGCAACCGCTATAAACTGTTCTACAACGAGACACTGGGCGACCAGAGCTACCGCTACATGTTTACGCTGGAAGACGGGGCACAGTGCAACCCCGCCAACCTGTCCAAGGCCGACAACACCGAGTACATCTTCATGCGCCGCCACCGCAACGGCGACAAGACGGCCTACAACCTGACCCATGCCGTCTGCAACTCGACCTGGATTACGCGCAAGATGGCCAACATGTATCTGTGCTCCGACGGTCTGCCCGTCGAAAAGTCGCCGAAGTTCCAGCAGTATGGCAGTACCACCTCCGAATTCCAGAACCGCGACAACCGCATGAACAACAACATGCTCTACCAGGGCGAGACCTTCTGGGACAACGAGGCCACCACCTGCCGCCTGTCCTGGACCGACGCCGACCTGGAGCGTGCCCGTGTGGCCAAGGTGTACAGCGGCAGCGGCTACCAGAACCAGAAGTACGGAGCCGAGCGCAGAGTGGATGATTACTACGAGAGCTTCGACTTCCCCTTGCTCCGCTATGCCGAGGTGCTCCTCAACTACGCCGAGGCAGTCTACGAGCTGGACGGCAGCATCTCCGACGCCGACCTGGACTATTCCCTGAACCTGGTCCGCCTGCGTGTCAATCCCGACATGCCCAAACTGAGCAACGGTCTGGTGACAGCCAACGGGCTGGACATGCGCGAGGAAATCCGTCGTGAGCGTACGGTCGAGTTCTTCTTGGAGGGACACCGCATCGACGACCTGAAGCGCTGGTGTACGGCCGAGGTCGAAATGCCGCAGGACATGCTGGGAGTGAAGTGGAAAGGCGTGACGGAGTTCGAGGCCAATTGGTCCAACACGGGCCGCTCGACCAATGCCGACGGATGCCTCATCATGTACACGGACCGTGTATGGAACAGCCGCAACTACCTCTATCCGCTGCCCTCCGACCAGTTGCAGCTCAATCCCCAGCTGAAGCAGAACCCGGGCTGGGGCGCACAATAACCTTCGGGAGTCTGCCAAGAAAAAGAAAGTCTAACCATTAACGAGTACATAGTTATGAAACATATATTGAGATACGGATTGGGTTGCATGTGGGCGTCGCTGTTTACGGCTTCGTTTGTAGCATGCGAGGACGATGTTACCGGTGGAGACCTGGTTCCGGTCAATTATCCGGCATCGGTAGAAATGATATTGCCCGAGTCGGCGGCTCCGCTGGTCTATCAGGAGGGCACGGTACAGGTATTGCCCCTTGTCAAAGGCGAGAGCCTGACGCTGGGCTGCGTGGTGAAACCCGATGACGCCACGTCGAAGGACGTGGTCTGGAGCACCAGCAACGCATCGGCCGTGACGGTGGATGCCGAAGGACACATCCAGGCGGTGAGTGGCGCGGGCGACGGCTATGCCATCGTCACCGTGGCTCCCGAGGCCAGCTACTCCGGGGCCGGACTGGGAAGCTCGCTCAAGGTGACCGTGGCCGAGCAGCTGGTAAAGGCCGAACGGATAGAACTTACCTCGGCTGCCGACCAGGTCTATGCCGGCGAGACCTTGCAGCTCTCCCTGGCCATCTTCCCCGAGGACGCCACCTATAAGACGGTGAAGTGGACCTGTTCCGATGAGGCCGTGGCTACGGTGGACTCCAAGGGCCTTGTCACCGGTCTGGTGAACGACGAGATACATGCCCGGGTGACCATCACCGCCACCTCGCTGGACGGCGGAAACGTGGTGGGGACCAAAGAAATCATGGTGAACCAGATTGTACAGCCGCAGGAAATCAGCATCAGCCAGGACTGCTCTGCGGGCAACGGCTACCTCTTCGCCATTGCCGACAAGAAAGTCACGCTGGACTATGCCACCGTGCCCGAGGACTGCACCAAGTCGCTCATCCGGTGGACTTCGAGCAACGAGGCCCTGGCCACCGTTGAGGGCGGTGTCGTCACCTTCAACCAGGCGGGTGTCTTCGGCGACGTGACCATCACGGCCGTCTGTCCCGAGACGGGCGACAAGGACGAAATCACCTTGCACATAGAGGAAGGTCTGGTGCGCGAACTCTTCCACGATCCCGACAACTATGGCTGGTACAACGCCAAGCAGAGCGGAAACGGCACCAGCAGTTCGCACGAGTGGAGCTACGGCAAGGTGACCGTGACCACCTATACGCAGAATGCCACCAAGCAGAGGGGTGACTTCCGTTGCTGGAACGCCAAGACCTGGCTCCACGCAGGCTACTATCCCATCTTTGCCATCCGCATGCAGGACGTGAAAGATCTCTACGACGGCGTCACGGCGCGCAACATCACGCTCGACGCTTCGGGCTCGTGCGCCGGCACCAACTTCAGCGGCGGTCTGGACGGCAACAACAACAAGTGGCTGCACGACTACAAGTGCAGTGACGGAAGCCACGTCTTCATCTACGACCTGAGCAAGCAGAAGTGGGCCAACGGAGGCGTATTGCCGACGACGGCGGTGGCCGAGTTCAGCACCCTCCAGTTCAAGTATGCCGACATCGCCACGCTGACCACACAGGTCACCTACGACGTCTACTGGGTACAGTCGTTCAAGACCATCGAGGACCTGCAACGCTACGTGACGGAGGTCGAGGGACTGACATACGAGGTGGTGAAGTAATCTGCTGTACCGAATTCTTACGGGCTTGGCGGAGCGGCATGCCCGGTGGCGTCCGCTCCGGCAGGAAGTGCCCCTGAGGGCCTTCCGGAAGGGGGGTATCTCAGTATACGACTGAGGGTGCCTAAGTATACGACCGAGGGTACCTAAGTATACGACTGAGGGTGCCTCTGTATAGGAGGCTGGTCCGATGCCCCCGATGCGCACCCCGACAGACGGCCGTACCGTCTCCGCCAGACCCTTTGAATTGTAAACTTAAATCAACGTCCGGACTCCCCCTGCCGCAACAGGCGGCGGGCAGACCCGGACACTTAAAAGAGAGAACAATGAAGAAAACATTTATTTCAGCCGTCGTGCTTTCCATGTCGCTGGCACTGACGCAACTCTCCTGTATGGAGAACGAACACGGCATCGTAGACCTGACGATGCCCGATGACGACGGACAGGAGGAAGTCTATGTCCCCGTTTCGGCCCAATACACCTACCAGCACCCCTGTGCCATGTTCAACCAGGCCGACTTCGACCGCGTGAAGAAAAGCCTGGACGACGCTACGGCCCCGCAGGCGGTGAAGGATGAGTTCACCCTCCTGAAGAACAGCCGCTACACGGTGCTGCCCTACACCCCCTCGCCGCTGGAGTACATTGTCCGCGGCGACGGCACGGGCATCACCTCCGACGGCAAGGAACACTATCAGGAAGCCATGAACGACGCGGCCGCCGCCTACCAGATGGCTCTGCTGTGGAAGCTGACGGGCGACACCCGATATGCCGACAACTCGGTGCGGGTGATGAACGAGTGGGCCGCGCAGTGCAAGGGCATCCGTGCCAACGACAACAACAAGTTCCTGGCGGCGGGCGCGCAGGGCTATACCTTTGCCAATGCCGCCGAAATCATGCGCAACTATGAAGGCTGGCAGGCCGCTGACTTCCGCGCGTTCCAGACCTGGATGGTGGATGTGTTCGCCTCCATGAACCGCGACTTCATGGACAACCACGGCGGCAACTGCGACGACCACTACTGGTCCAACTGGGACCTGGTGAACATGTGCTCCTACCTTGCCATCGGCATCCTGACGGAGAACAACGACATGGTGAACTACGTGGTGAACTACTTCTACGACGGCGTGGGCAACGGCTGCATCAAAAAACTGGTGCAGGGCACCTTCGACGATCCCCTGGGCAGCGGCGAGCTGATAGCCCAGAACCAGGAGAGCGGGCGCGACCAGGGACACGCCATGATGTCCGTGGCCGTCACGGCCAACCTCTGCCAGATGGCCTATACGCTGCTGCAATGCAATCCTTCCGTCAGCCAGCTGGATTTCTTTGCGGCCCATGACAACCTGATGATGCAGATGGGCGAATACACCGCTCTGTTCAACCTGCGCGACGGTTCCGACCAGCTGAACCAGGGCGGCAACTGGCTGGTGGAAGCCACCCGGATGCCTTTCAACGAATACAAGTATTGCGTGGACTGCAGCTGCAAGGACAAGAACCATAGCGCCGTCCATACGTCGGCGGCCAACGACGAAGGCCGGGGCAAGCTCCGTCCGGGGTGGGAAATCTACTACAACCACTACGCCAAAATCAAGAAACTGGGCAGTGGCTACACTTATGCGCAGAAGGCAGCCGAGAAGATGCGTCCCGAAGGCGGCGTGGACGGCAACAGCCGCTACGGCACCAACAGCGGCGCCTTCGACCAGCTGGGGTGGGGCACGCTGATGCTCTACCGCGAATAGGTGCGGAGGACGGACCGACGTCCCGGCAGGGGAGTGGCACACAGGAAACGCCGGCCGGGCAGATGTCCGCAGAGCGGAAATGCGTGATTGCAGGAAGCTGGATTTGTAACTGGAGTTTCAAAATTACTATTTCTCCGGGAGTTAAGAAGTTATGGAAGTGATTACTTTGCTTTGCTTCGTTAGAAGTGAAAGCCGATAGAAGCATAAAAGGAAATCTCCGGTAGCACATCTATCGGCCTTTAACTCCTGAGCCCGCCTGGCGGGCGGTAACTTCTTCTAACTTCTTTAACTCCTGCAAGTTCCGGTGGAACCGGAACTTGGATTCCTGATAACCTGCCCGCTCCGTGCAGCCCGTGTGCCACTCCTGTTTTTCACACAACCCGGAACGTGGCCGCCGGCCGTCCGGATGCAGGCAGATGATGGGTTCCGGGCGGTTGGCCGTCTGGAGGGCGTCTGTGGGCATCCGGGCGGCTTTTCGTGTTTTATAACAGGTGTAGGGAGGTGGATGGAAAGTTTTTCCGTTCGCAGGTTAGGCGTATCTTTGCCTTTGTTCGTATTCTGTCATATAAGTCGTATTTTGGAATCTAAAACATATAGAAGAATGAAACGGAAAAAGATACTTGGAATGTTATGTATCTGGTTGGGATGCGCCTGCGGCGCGGCAGCACAAAGTCAAAACCGATTGGTCACTTATCCCGCTCCCGAGGGCGTGGAGATGAAGGAGGACTTCTGCGTCAGCGTGCGGCAGGCGGGGACGGACGAATGGCAGGCGGTGGACACGTATGCCGTCAAAGTGGACGAGGTGAGGGATACCAAACACCATGTGGAGAAGGCCTCGCTGGGCTATTTTGACTTCGCGGGCGAGGTGGAAGTCCGGGTGCGGTATCGCCTCGGGCGGATAGAGACGGCTCGGGTGCGGCCCCTGTCCTACGGCATCGTCCCCGAGGTGACGGACAGCACGCTGACCTTCCGGCTGGATGCTCCGCGCAATCTCTCGGTGGAGGTAAACGGCGACATTTTCCACAACCTCCATCTGTTTGCCAACCCCATCGATGCGAACAATCCCTTGGAGGGTACGACGCTGAAGAAGCTGAAGCGCCGCCGCGACCTGATTTATTTCGGCCCCGGCCTGCACCGCCTGCCGGGCGACACGCTCAACGTCCCCTCGGGCAAGACGGTCTATGTGGCCGGCGGGGCGGTGGTCTATGGCTGCATACGGGCCGTGAACGCACGCGACGTGCGAATCCTGGGCCGTGGACGGGTGCACCCCGAAGGACGCGGGGCGGGCATCAGCATCATCAACTCGCGTAACGTGCTGGTCGACGGACTGATTTCCACCCAGTGCCCCACGGGCGGGTCGGACAGCGTGACCATCCGCAACGTGAAGGTCATCAGTTCCTACGGCTGGGGCGACGGACTGAACGTCTTTGCCAGCAACAATGTCCTCTTCGACGGCGTGTTCTGCCGCAATTCGGACGACTGTACCACGGTCTACGGCACCCGCATGGGCTTCGTGGGCGGCTGCCGCAACATCACCATGCAGAATTCCACGCTGTGGGCCGACGTGGCCCATCCCATCTTCATCGGCATCCACGGCAATGTGGAGAACCCCGAGGTGCTGGAGAACCTGAACTACGTCAACATCGACATCCTGGACCACAAGGAGAAACAGCTGGACTACCAGGGCTGCCTGGCCATCAATGCGGGCGACAACAACCTCATCCGCCGCGTCCGTTTCGAGAATATCCGTGTGGAGAACTTCCGTCAGGGACAGCTGCTGAACCTGCGCATCTTCTATAACAAGAAGTATTGCCGGGCCCCGGGTCGCGGCATCGAGGACGTCCTTTTCAAGGACATCACCTACACGGGCGACCATGCCGAGGTGTCGCAGATTATCGGCTACGACCGGGAACGGCAGGTGAAGAACATCCGTTTCGAGAACCTGGTCATCAACGGCGTGCGCATTGCCGACAACATGCCCGGCAAACCCGCCTGGTACAAGACGGGCGACATGGCCCGCATCTTCGTGGGCGAACATACCGGGGCGGTGGTGTTTGAGTGAGTCTGGAGCGGGCGGCTCCTGGAGACGATTGCTCGGGGAAGGAAGGTTTCTGAAGTGGCGGGCGAGGGGGACGGCGGAATGGAAAAAGGGTGGGGGCAGTGTTTGCACAATCCAAACTTTCTGCCTATCTTGCCGCTCGTTCCTGCGGCTGTGACGGCTTGCGGGGAGTTAAATTGCTTTGTGCCGCCTTATGAAGAATGTGATAGAAACCATGAATGCCTTGTACCCGATTTCGGGGGACACCATACGGATGCTGGAGGAGTGCGTCACGCTGTGCCGCTTCCCCAAGAAGCATCTGCTGATTAGGGAGAATACGTTCAGCCGTTCGGCCTATTTTATTGAGGAAGGAATGACCCGTTCCTACTGGCTGGTGAACGGTGAGGAGATAACGACCTCCTTCTCGTGCGAAGGAGGCATCGTCTTCAGCATGGACGAGCTGTATTACAACCGTTTGAGTGAAGAGTTCGTTGAGACGCTTGAAGAGGTGGTGGCTTACCGGATAGCCTTGACGGATTTGAACCGGCTATTCCAGACCAATCTTGAACTGGCCAATTGGGGGCGCATCATTCATCAGAATGAGTACCGCCGCCTGCACCGTTCGCACAAGGAGCGGCTCACGCTGCCTGCCAAAGAACGCTACGAGGCCTTTCGGGAACAGTTTCCGCAGGTGTGCCGTCGTGCCAAGCTGGGCTATATCGCTTCCTATCTGGGCATCACCCTGCCCACACTCAGCCGGCTGAGGAAAACCCTCTGACAGGCCAAAGACCTGATACAAATTTTTGTCGCAGGACAAATGTTTCTATCTTCGGGTTGTGTAACTTTGTGCCCGTTATCAATCTTTGTATCATGAAAAACATCACTTCTTCCGCTTCGTTTGCCGACTCCAAACCTCATTACGACATCCTCGACGGATTGCGGGGGGTAGCGGCATTGCTGGTCATCTGGTATCACGTCTTCGAGGCTTTTGCCACCAGCCCCCTGGACCAGGGTTTCAATCACGGCTATCTGGCCGTAGACTTTTTCTTCGTACTTTCCGGTTTTGTGGTGGGCTATGCCTACGACGACCGCTGGAAGCGGATGCGCATGAGGGACTTCTTCAAGCGCCGCCTCATCCGTCTGCACCCCATGGTGGTGATGGGAGCGCTGCTGGGGGTGGTGACCTTCGTGGTGCAGGGGTGTGTGAAGTGGGACGGCACGCCGGTCCCGTTCTCCCACGTGATGCTGGCCATGCTGTTGGGCCTCTTCCTGATACCCGCCTTGCCGGGTTCGGCTCCCGAGGTGCGTGGCAACGGTGAGATGTTTCCGCTCAACGGCCCCAGCTGGTCGCTCTTCTTTGAATATATCGGCAATCTGCTTTATGCCCTCTTTCTCCATCGTCTGTCCACGCGGGCACTGGCGGTGCTGGTGGCGGTGGCGGGTGCGGGGTTGGCCTCGTTTGCGCTGTTCAACCTGTCGGGCTTCGGACACCTGGGAGTGGGGTGGTCGCTGCTGGACTATAATCTGCCCGGCGGTCTGCTGCGCATGACGTTTTCCTTTTCGGCCGGCCTGCTGATGTCGCGTGTGTTCAGGCCGGTTCACATCCGTGGCACCTTCTGGTGGTGCAGTCTGGGCGTGGCTGTCCTGCTCTGCATTCCCCATCTGGGCGCCGACGGAACCCTGTGGCACAACGGCCTTTACGATTCGCTCTGCACCCTGTTCTTCTTCCCCCTGCTGGTGTGGCTGGGTGCGTCCGGTCGGACAACCGACCGGGGTTCCACCCGCATCTGCAAGTTTCTGGGCGACATTTCCTATCCGCTCTACATCATCCACTATCCCTTCATGTACCTGTTCTATGCCTGGGTGTGGCGCGAGGGGCTTTCCTTCTCTCAGGCGTGGCCGATGGCAGTTGCCGTCTTCGTGGGCAGCATCCTGCTGGCCTGGCTCTGTCTGAAGCTCTACGACGGACCGGTCCGCCGTTGGCTCAGCCGGAAATTCCTGGAGCGCAGAACGGGTAAGTGATGTCGGTTTGCAGGTTTTCTTTTGCCGAAGTGTGCAGGCATCCGGTTTTTTTCTTATTTTTGCATACCTTATTTGCATTAATTAAAGAAAAACAAGAGAATGCCTTTGGTAAGATTCATTTGGATGTTAGTGCTGCTGTTTGCCGTGGCAGGAAGAATTTTTGCAGACGATTATACGATTGCCACTGTTGGCATTGATGAAACGACTTGCCGTTTTGATGACAACCGTGTCAATGCCATCTACCGGGACTCGGACGGTTTTGTTTGGGTGGGAACGGGAAGTACGGTGGAACGTGTGGGCGGACGTCATTCGCTGACGTATCATTTTGCCGAGAAGAATACGGGTACGGCTCCGGCTCCGTTCCTGGTGAATGCACTCCTCGAAACCCGTAAGCACGAGTTCTGGGCAGCCACCATTCAGGGCGTGTGGCGCATGAACCATGCCAATCATCAGATGGAGCGGATGTTTGCCGACGAAATCAACTTCCCCGTGCAGGCTTTGGACAAGGATGATGCTGGCCATCTCTACATAGCGACTTCCAACGGACTTTACATTTACGACGGTAAGGCACTCCGTCACATCGTCATGGACGAGAAAAACACCCTTTCCAGTCGCAACCTGATTATGGATATGGCTGTGATTACTCCCAGCGAGGCATGGCTCTTGACGGCAGACGGCCTGGTGCTGTGTGACAGCCCTTCGGGTGCGTTGCGTCCTTATCGTTGTCTTCTCCCAGCCCGTGGAGCTTTGCGCTGTCTGCTGAAGCGGGCAGACAAACTGTACATCGGCACGCAACTGGGCGAGGTAATAGCTTTCGACCTCAACCGCCGCACATTCTCCCCCTTCTGGACGAGTGGTTTCCAGGTGCCGGTTGTGGCGTTGGATGCGAAAGACGACCTGCTGGGCGTGGCCACCAAGGGAAAGGGACTTTTTCTGCTTTCGTTGCCGGACGGACAGACCTTGCAGAATTTTGCCTACAACGGAGAGCAGGGCCAGGGGTTGCTTTCCAACATGCTTTCTTCGCTGCTCTTCTTGAACGATGAAATCTGGTGCGGTACGGATTACTATCAGGGATTGAACTTGCTGAAGAAGAAGAATACTTCTTTCAGCCGATATGAAAAAGGCTTTTTAGGCCGTCGGGATGTCTTCGTACGAAGTCTGCTGAAGACAGCCCGCTATACATTTATCGGTACGCGCGAGGGCTTTTATTGTGTGGACGAACGAAACGGGGAAATCCATCTGGTCAACGTTTCGCGGTCTGAAGGAGGACGTTTACGTTCCAACCTGATTTTTTCCTTTTTCGATAACGGCGGTGAGGTCTGGATTGGTACTTGTGGTGGTGGATTGTCTGTTTTCAATCCCGATGACGGAACTTTCAGCGACACGCCGCTGACGCAGGCCTGTGCCTCTAATGACATATTCATGTTTCTGGACGACGGAGAGGACCGGATATGGCTGGCTGCTTCCGACGGGCTTTATTCTTATGATAAACGTACGGGGAACATCCGCGAATACAACGCCTCGGGCAGCGGAATGCCGGGAAATATCGTTTACGGCATTTGCATTGATTCGAAGCAACGTTTCTGGGTAGGGACGGACAAAGGGGTGGCCTTGTTCGACCGCAACACCGGGCGTTGCTCATCGGACGGTTTGCCTCCTCTTTGTTCCGAGGCCGTCCGTACCATTTACGAGGGGCGGGACGGCACGTTGTTTTTCTGCTTGCTCAACAACCGCCTGCTGGTGGCTGACGGCGGATTGAAAGACTTCCGTTTGATGGATTCGGTAGAATGCCATACGGTGATGCAGGATAGTTTGGGCTTTTACTGGTTGGGAGCGACGGCCGGTTTGCTGCGGATGGACGAAGACCTGGACGGCTATCGGCTTTTCAGCATGGAAGAAGGATTGTCCGTCAGTTCCGGAGCGCCTATTATGAAGGATAAGGACGGCCAGTTATGGGTTTGTGCCACGAAAGGGGTTTATACGGTTGTGCCGCGCCAGGAATACACGGCTTCGGTGGTAAGTATTACGGAAATGCGGGTTAACGGCAAACCCCATGCCGACCATTATGCGTTGTGCTCTGATACGTTGCTTGTTTTGGAGCCGGACGAGAATACGGTGACTTTTCAGTTCTTCTCTTTGGGCTATCGCGAGCCGGGTCAGGTCAGATACCAGTACATGCTCGAAGGCAAGGATTCTACTTGGGTCGACCTGAGCGGTGAAGATAAGGTCTCGTTTTTCGGCTTGCCTTCGGGGCAGTATAAGTTCAGGGTACGCGAATACATGAACCGCGATTCAGAAGATACCGTTTCTTTTGTAGTCAGTGCGCGGCAATCGTGGTTGCTTTATGCGGCTGTGTCCGCTGTCGTGCTGGCTGTGTTGGCCGGTGTCGTTTACAGATTCCGGCGCAGGAGCCCCGCTGCTTTAGCCGTTCCGGTGGAAATGCCGGTGCAGGCTGTACAACCGGCTCAACCGTCAGAAACCGAGCCCGAGGCTATGCAGCCGTCTGTGGAAGGTTACTCCAAGTTGAGCGAGGCCGAGGCGCAGGCCGTCATCACGGCCTTGAAGCGCTACATGGACGAGCAGGAGCCTTACCTCAATGTAGACCTGGAGCAGTCCGATGTGGCGGCAGCCGTGGGCTATCCCACTTATCTGCTGTCCGCCGTATTCACCCACCACCTGAAGATGGGCTACTACGACTTTGTCAACAGCTATCGGGTGGAGCGTTTCAAGCGTTCGGTGGCCGAGGGGCTTCACAAGAAATACACGCTGGTCACCCTGGCCGAGAAGTGCGGCTTCAAGTCGAAAGCCTCCTTCTTCCGTGCCTTCAAGAAGTTCACGGGCAGCACGCCGAGCGAGTATATCCAGCAGCACGGCGGGGAGTAACATGCTTGTCAGAGCATAGCGGCGATTTTGCGAACTTGCGCCAGTTTCTCCATGAACGACTGGTCTTTACGGGCATTCTGCATGTTATATTTCAGTTGTAAACGCATTAAGGGTTCTGCTTCTACTCCCAAAGCAGCCTCAAACAGCAACGCAGTTTTCTCCGTTAGCGGGCGGTGGGCATTGAGTATTTCGTTAAGTACGGAATATTGCATGCCCATTTGTTCTGCCAGTTTCCGTTGAGATATCCCCCTGTATTCGATTTCTTCTTTCAGGATTTCTCCAGGATGTGTCGGGTAGGCGGGCTTTAACTGGTTGGCACACATTTCTGTTTTCTTTTCGGTATCCATCTTTTTATTTATTGATAGTGGTTAGACAAATCTGTTATGTTGCATATTGTTGCAAGGATTTCACCGTCTTTTACTTTTTCTTCAAACTCTATTCTGTATTGATCATTGACCCGTACTGATGAAAGCCCTGCTTTATTCCCTTTCAGCTTTTCGTAGTTTAACGAATTGTAGTTTAAAAGAGATTGTACATTCGGTAGTTCTATCATCAGGTCAATAATCCGGATGTATTTACGGATTATCTGTGGTTGGTATCGGTGTTTTTTGTCGGATACCCCTTCTGTGTATAATTGTTCTAAATACTTTTCGTTGAAGTAGATTTCCATCTGATGCCCTTTTACAACGTTATTATACTCAAGTTTCGGATTTGGTATTTTGCTAGAAGTTAAGAAGTTATAGAAGTTATCACTTCGCTTTGCTCTGTTAGAAGTTAAAGCCGATAGTCTTGCAACAGGAAAAATTAGCAGTAACAGGTCTATTGGCCTTTAACTTCTAAGCCCGCCTTGGCGGGCGATAACTTCTTCTAACTCCTCTAACTCCTTCAAATTTCGGTAAAACCGAAATTTGAATTATTATATTGCAAAGATATGATTCTTTTTTGAATATTCGCAAAAAAAGCGAATGTTGTGTATATTAGAGTGAGCATTCAGTTCGTTTAAGTCTCTCTTTAGCGTTCCCAAGTCCCTCTTTAGGAATTTAACGACGCTTGTGATAGCCGTGGTCGGCACTTGCACGGCTTCTCGGCAACAGGTTTGGTTTCATAACTTCGTTCTTCATGCTTTGTTTCCGTTTGACCGTTTCCGTAGGCGGATTGTATCTTTGCAGAATCTGTCTTGTCTGTATTCATCTGTTCATAGATGCATGATGACACAAAAAAAAGAAAAATGGACTCTCTTAACATTTTGCTGGAAAAATGCTACATTTGTCGATATGAAAGCGACAATTCAGTCACTCCTGCTCATCTGTGTCCTGCTTTGCTTCTGCCATTGCGGGCATCAGCCCTATCCGCAGTCGTTGATGATGGCGGACAGTCTGGCAAGCGCCTGTCCGGACAGCGCTGTCTCTTTGCTGAAAAGCATAGCGGGCACCATGCAGGATGAGCCGGAAGCCACACGGATGTATTACCGCCTGCTTTGTATCAAGGCAAACGACAAGGCATACATCGAGCACACTTCGGACAGCCTGATACTCCCCGTGCTACATTATTATATAGAGAAGAATGACAAACGGCACCTGCCCGAGGCTTATTACTATGCCGGGCGGGTCTATCGCGATTTGGGCGACGCGCCGCAGGCATTGGAGTATTTTGAAGAAGCATTGGAGGCTTTGCCCGAAGAGGGTAAATACCCATTGAAGGGTAAGATTTACAGCCAGATGGGGATGCTGTTTCTATATCAAGGCTTATACAACGAAGCATTGGGTGTATTCAAAAAAAGGCATATATGCAATGTAGAGTTAAAAGATAGTGTTGGCATGGTTTACACGTTAAGAGACATGGCCGATGCCTATCGTAATATAACGTGAGTTCGATATAAAATTAAAAGATAGTAAGTTGCCCGTCATTGATAAACTTTACATCAATGGCGGGTTTCTTCTCAAAAAAGCAATATGCCGC
>NZ_CASFWU010000031.1 GCF_949298305.1 uncultured Bacteroides sp.
CAAAATTAGTGCGCTGACCGTGTTGCAATACGTCAACTATATTAATAACAAGCCTATTGGCAGAATTAAATACGCACTAAGTTAATTCCGCCAACGGGTGGATATGGTCATTTATGCCGCAAACACGGCCGGCGTCATCCTCACCCTTTGCGGAAAGAACGAGGAAGCCATCAGCCAGCTGTATCCGGCACTGGCGAAAGCCCGCCAACAGGGGAAACCGAGATTCATCCTGAAAGGGGTCACGTATCTGTTGGGGATGTTCCACCGGATGAACCAGCCCGACTCCATCAACCACTACATGACCGAGACCGAAAAGCTCATCCCGCTGCTGCCCGAGAACTCGGCCGAAGTGCAGGGATACCGCGAAACGCTCTACCAAATTCTGAGCCGGATGGGACGATACGACGAGAGCCTGGCCATACAGAAACAGCTGCTGGCCTCCCAAGGACAGAACACGCCTACCCCCATCGACCGCCTCTATCTGTCCATGGCCCGCAACTACGACGCCCTCGGCAACCACCGCCAGGCGGCAGCCCACTACGAGCTGGCCTACCAGGCCGCCGACAGCCTGCACAACGCCGCCATCGAGACGGAACTGTCCGAATTCAGCGTCAAATACGAAACCTATAAAAAGGAACTGGAGATAGCCCGCCTCAACGAAGAGCGGCTGAGACAGGAGACCCGCATCGTGCGCCGGACAGCCGTCGCCGTGGCCGCCCTCTCCCTCTCCCTGCTCCTGACGTTCTTCTACCTGTTCCGCAGGCGACGCCTCCGCAAGGAAGAGGAGCTGAAGATGGCGCAAAGCTACATCGAAGGCATGGAAAAGGAGCGCACCCGCCTGGCCAAGGACCTGCACGACGGCGTCTGCAACGACCTGCTGGGCATAGGGCTGCAAATACAGCTCCTCACGCCCGGCGCAGAAGTCAGACAAGTGCTTGCTCTGGTGGAACAGACCCGCGAAGAAGTGCGCAGCATCTCCCACGAACTGATGCCGCCCAGCTTCAAGAACGCGACGCCGGAAGAAATCATCGAAGCATACATCGAGCGGTTGAGTCTGCCCGAAAATATGAAACTCTCTTTTGAAAAAGACATCCACAATGCCACCGCAGACAAGATACCCGAACATACGGCCTACGAAATCTATCGCATCTTGCAGGAAGCGCTGTCCAACATTCTCAAATATGCCCAAGCAACCCGCATCGGCATCAGGCTCAAGATTAGTCCGGACAGGCTGATTCTCAGCATTGAGAACAACGGGAAAGAATACAATCCGGAACACGGCAGAAACGGAGGAGTAGGACTGGACACCATGCGCGAACGTGCAAAGACCATCGGCGCCACCTTGCGTGCAGAAACCGATGAAAGGGGACAGAAGTTCCATCTGGAAGTGCCTTTGCCTCACGGAAAACCATGAGTCCGGAGAAGAAAAATCACTATTTTTCGTGATAGGGCATATCAATAAATGCTTTTTCTTTGCAATATAAAACGAAACACAGGAATCAGCCGATGAAAGGTAAAGATATACGCATTTTACTGATAGATGACCACGACCTGGTGCTGCAGGGTTTGAAACGGATTGTAGAATGTTCGTTGCCGGAAATCAAGAACATTTGTACCGCATCTACGGGGAAAGAAGCCTTGCAGCTCATCGCGACCCAACGATTCGACCTCTTTTTGCTCGACATGGAACTCCCCGACATGTCCGGAGTGGACATCATCTCCCACATCCGCGAGAAAGACGCCCACGCACGCATCATCGTCAACACCATGCACGAAGAAATCTGGTTCATCAAGGATTTGATACAATGCAACGTAGAGGGCATCCTATTCAAATCGGTCGACTCCACCAAAATTGCCGAAGCCATCCGCTGCGTACTGGACGGAGCCTCCTATTACTGCCCCTACGCCGAACATGTGCGCACACAGATGAAACGCTCCGAAGAGGGACGGCGTGAAGAAATCACGCTCAGGGAACTGGACGTGCTGAAACAAATCTCCGAAGGGAAAAGCACGCAGGAAATAGCCCGCGAACTGTGCGTCTCCACCAACACCGTAGACACGCACCGCAGACACCTGATGGAGAAACTGGGCGCCCGCAACGTGGCCGACCTCATCATGACAGCCATCTCCAAAGGCATCATTCCTATACGCAAGTGCTGATGCCGGCCTACCGCCCCATCGCCTACCCGTCCTTCCCGTCCATCCATCCGTCCCTCCCCCCCCAAAAAGGCCAGGCGTCCAGAACTTGCGGAGTATTTTTACGGAGCAATCAACCGGCAGGAGCCAGCATGTACCCGCTGACGGAATAAAGCATGCGGTACTGTCCGAGAAAAACAGTTCTTACCATTCGCCATAACCCGCCTATATGAACCATTATGAACTTGATTTACTAAACAGAAGCAAGTATTTTTGCGAATAATCATTAACCGCAATCTAAAAATCACATCACATGAAAGCTCTAAATCTACTATTTATGCTTCCCGTATCAATCTTGCTCATAGGTTGTAGCGAATTCTCGGAAACTGAAGAAGAAGTAATAAGAAGCGGCAGGCTTTACAACGAAGCAATTGCAGCCGAGTTTCATGACACCTTTGTCGACTACTGGAATAATACCGTTTCGGGAAACTTAGATAAAGCAGTGGAAGACTATAATGATGAAGCGATGGAAAACATATCCAACACATACATGTTCTTCGGCGACAACCTGCTGTCCGACATGTACGTAGACGAGCAAGAGAAAAAGGCAAAGGCTCTGGAGTACATCAGCGATTCCTTCCGTGAATCCTATGAGAAAACAATCAATCTGTTAAAATCTCAAATCGGGACAAAGGGCCTAACGGCCACTGCCCAATCGCTGAATGAAATCCTTGAAAGCATAGAAAAAGGAGAAAACGAATGGATATTCAATGAGGATGAGACCTCCCTACCTGCGCAATTAGGTTTGATTATTGCACATCCCAAATACGGATTTGGTCCTGAGAATGTGAGTAATGTCTATGAGTACAAATTTGAGAACGTCCCGTGGCAATTCTATTATATGAATTCAGCCAATAAAGGCTCGTCCGATGATTGTGTTTACGCCGCATTGAAACTAATGCAGCAATGGATGAATGCCGAACAAGGAAAAGATATCTCAGTTGTATATTGTGCGCCTTACGAAGATTCTTTCAACTCCTATCTTGTAGGATATTCCAACCATCGTTCATTTCTTATCACCTTTCTCAGGAACGATGACAAGAAGTGCAGTTACGAGTGGCAAGAAATGGAGTATGAATCGTCCTACGTAGGCAACACCCTGCTTGATTAATGTTTAACCGAAAATAGAATATTATGGATAATAAGAATTCCGACCCAGATTTACTTGCAGAAGATTATTTTCATTCTTTGAATTTCACGTACGAGACAAAAGAACTAAGTCTGTTCCAAAAGCTACTTCAAGTTTATTGGGCAAATCCTAAAAGTTGGCTTTTAAATCGGTTGTCGGTTAAAGACGGCAATATTGAAGTCGTTCTAAAAAATGGAAAGGTTTTCAAATCTCCTCTTTCGGAACTCAAAGTCCGCAAACAAGTAGACCAATATGACAGAAAAGAAGTATACCTGTCATACAAAAATGAAAAAATCCATTTTAAGGAAATCCCAGGAATGCTCACAGAAGAGGAATGGACGCAGATTTTTGACATCTTGGATGCCGTTAAAGATTCCGACATCAGCCTGCTCGGTAAAATGACCCAAATCGCCATGATGGGTAAAAAAATGCTGGACAATATAGCAGAATCTTAAGTTTCGTCCGGAAAATCAGTATGGAAGCCATGTGTGCATTTTCCGCGAACACCAAACACAGACACCGGCTAAAATCCGGTTCCGAATTAGTCTCAGCTAACGCAAATTCCGATGGAAGTACAAAACAGTCAGAGGGCCTTCCCCTTTCGGGGAAAGCCCTCTACCATAAAACCTATTGAAAAACAAACAAGTAAAATAATTAATCCTTTACCTTGTCTACTAACACCTACAAAGAATCATTCATTTCCTTTTGACACTGCAAATATATGGAAAAAAACAACGGCGCAACTACTACAAATGTTTCATAAAAGGGCAGAAATCAGTCAAAATGCAGATTCCAGCGGTTTTTCCACTCTATGAAGGGAGTTCCGTCTTCCTTGAACTGAACCGGCAGCCAGATGTAGGCCGAGTACATCAGCGACTTCGGTTTCCATACGTCGGCCATGAAAACAAAGTTGTCCTTGGAGAGGGGCAGCACAAAAGTGCTCTGTCCGCCGAAAGTCTTGTCGGCTCCCTCGCCCACCATCGGATTGGGGTGCTGTGTCCACGGCCCCCAGATGGAAGGGGCGGAAAACATGCGCGCCTCGTTCGGTTCCCAGCCCGTACAACCCGAAGTTATCATCCAATAAGTGCCGTTGTGCTTGAAGATGGCCGGTGCCTCGTTGTGCCCGCCGGGAAAGATGCGGATGTAACGGCCCGTATGGCGCTGGTAGTCATCGGTCAGTTCGGCAATGTGCAGGGTCAGGTTCTCCTCGGAAGAATAGATGTGGTAGGCCTTGCCGTCATCGTCCACATAGAGGGTCATGTCGCGGGACATCTGGCCGCCCTCCAGGTCGCGCTTCACGAACAAGCCCTTCTCCACGGCCTTGCGCCACTCGGGCGTCCACCATTCGGCATAGTCTTCGGTCTTCAGATTGAGGGCACGCTCTTCCTCGGTCATGTTCTGCGGATATTGGCCGGGATTTACACGACCGGAACGGACCAGGCGGTAAGGCCCTGCGGGTGTGTCGCTCACCGCCACCGCTGCACGTGCGGCCTCGTAGCCCCGTCCCTTCAGCTCCAGATGGAACCACATGACGAACTTCTTCGTCGGGACATTATAAATCACTTTGGGCCTTTCCATGATGCAGCCCACCTCGATGTCGTCTCCAGCCTTATCGGAAACCGACAGGGCCACGCCCTCGTATTTCCAGTTGCACAAATCGGCCGAAGAGTAGCAGTTCACACCCACCTTGGTGGAGAAGCCTTCGGCCGGACGGTGCTCGCCGAACCAGTAATACGTACCTCCGTGGTACAGGATGCCGCCGCCATGGGCGTTGATGTAGGCACTGTCCACATCGTTCCACACGCCGTTGGGGACAATCTCTCCCCCGGCCACATTTTTCGGTGCCTGTGTGCAGGCTACGGACACGCAGGCAAGCCATGCCAGTCCGAGTACAATCAGTTTGCGCATAAAGCATTCATTATTCGTTCTACGAAAGAAGTGTTTTCACAGATACAAAAATAGGGATAAAACACATTCGCTTCCCCCTAAAGATGTTTCATAAAAGCATAAATATAGCCCAAAAGGACATCGGGAAGCCCGCCGGAAACAAAAAAGCGCAGGCCGGCACGCGCTTGCAACCCAATCTCCGAAAAAGAGCTGCACCGACACGTGTCCGCCTGCGCCTTACTGCCTCAGCGGCCTATTGTCATTCCATGTCTACCACGTGGTTGACAGGAGTCAGAATGAACGAGAACTCATAGTCGCCGTAAGGTACCTGGTACTGCGGCAACGGCCATGCGCCCCAACTGTTCACACAACCCAGACCCATCTGCACCTTGTCAATGCAGAGGTTGGTGAAGTCGGCCTTCTCCACCTCGGGCGAGTGGCGCTGTTCTTTGTCCCAACCGTCGTCCAGCGAATCGATGGTGTAGTGCAGTGCCGAAGCTGAGAAAGGAGCATCACCCACAATCTGCAAGCCGCGACCGGCAGCATTCACCTGCTTCCACCAGCGGATGTCGGTCTTGGTACCGGTCTCCTGCGGACGGATGTAGGAATAGAACTGCCCGTCTACGCTCTGGCGATAAAGACCGAGGTCTGTGCTGTGGTTGCGGTCGATGTAGTTCTCAACCGGGCCACGGCCGTAGTATTCGATGGTCTCGAACGACTTGGGCATCTGCACCTGCATACCGAAACGGAACATCGGAGATATTTTGGCGTCTGCGGTGGCAGTCATCTTCTGCGTCACCTTCACAGCACCCTTGTTGTTGATGACATAAGTCAGATTCAGCTTGGCCTGTACGTTCTTCATTTCGTATTCTGCATTGACCGTCACCTGATTGTTGGCAGCATCCCACTTGAAGGAAGTCAGCTTCAGCCCCGGATCTTTCCAGACAGCGAAGCGACGTTGCAGCCCGGCACCCATGTCGTTATCGGTCGGTGCACGCCAGAAGTTGGGTGTCAGTTGTGCGCCTTCGTTCAGCATCTCCGTGCCGGCCACCTGGTAACGGGACAGATAGCCTGTGTGTTTGTTGAATTCCAGGCAGAAGTCTTCGCCGTTTACAATCAGATAAGTCCAGTCGTTGTCACGCACTTGCGGAGCCACCACGGCCACATTGACCGTCTCCACATTCTTCAGTTCCATGTCGGGAGCCTTGTAGGGATTGAGCGTAAGCTGGTCCTTGGCCACAGCATATCCGGCAGGAAGCACACCTTCGCTGTTCTTCAGACGGTAGGTGACGTTCAACAGCATTTCCTTGCACTCGCACATCTTGCCCAGGTCGAGCTTGATTTTGGCAGTCTGCTGCGGAGCTACATTCAACTGGTCTACACGGCCGGAACGCACGGGCTTTCCGTTGGCCAGCACTTCCCACTCCATGTAGTAGGCAGAGAGGTCGCGGAAGAAGTTCTCGTTGTAAACGTTCACCTCGCCCTGTGCCAAGTCGGCGGGAGTGGTCCAGATGTTCTGATAGAAATAACCTACCTCGTACATGTGCGGATTGGGCACACGGTCGGGGCTGATAAGGCCGTTGTCGCAGAAGTTGTTGTCCGAAGCATCGTAACGGTTGAAGTCGCCGCCGTAAGCGTAGATGCTGACGCCGTTCTTGCCCGTCCAGCGTACTGACTGGTCAACAAAGTCCCAGATGAAACCGCCTTGCAGGGCAGGATATTTGCGGATGAGGTCCCAATATTCTTTAAAGCCACCCTGAGAGTTGCCCATGGCGTGAGCATATTCGCATTGAATCAACGGCTTCTTGATGTCCTTGCGCTGTGCATACTTCTCCATGTGGTTGTAGTCTGCATACATGGGACAGTAAACGTCGGTAAATTCGTTGCCATGAGCTTGTTCGTACTGGACAGGACGGCTGGGGTCTTCGGCCTTTATCCAATTATAAGCGGCTTCAAAATTAGGACCGAAACCGGCCTCGTTACCCAACGACCAGAAGATAATGCTGGGGTGGTTGAAGCCACGCTGTACGTTGCGCTGGTTGCGTTCCATGTGGGCTTTCTTGTAGTCAGCACGCTTGGCCACAGTTTCGTCACCATAGCCCATACCGTGAGACTCGATGTTAGCCTCGGCCACTACATAGATGCCATACTGGTCGCACAGGTCGTACCACAGGTTGGCATCGGGATAGTGACAGGTACGCACAGCGTTGATATTGAACTTCTTCATCATCTGAATGTCCTGAAGCATACGTTCGGGCGATACGACATAGCCGCCGTCCGGGTCCAGTTCGTGACGGTTGGCGCCCTTGAAGAGGACAGCCTTGCCGTTCACCAGAATCTGACCGTTCTTCTGTTCAACCTTGCGGAAGCCCACCTTGACGGGAATCACCTCGCTGCTGCCTTGCATGGAGGCACGCAATGTATAAAGATAAGGAGACTCGGCACTCCACTTCGACGGGTTTTCCACATTCATCACCACCGGGCCGCTGCCTTTGGCCGTAGCCGTGGCCACCTGATTGCCGGCAGCGTCCAGCAGTTCCAGGTTGACGTTGCCGCCTCCCTTTAAGGTCAGTTCCACGTTCAGCGAACCGTTCTTGTAGTCGGCGTCCAGGTCGGGAGTCACACGAATGTCTTCAATGCGTTTCTTGTCGCGGGCGTATAAATAGCAGTCACGCCCCACGCCGCTGAAGCGGAAAAAGTCCTGGTCTTCCAGATAGGAACCATCGCACCAACGGAACACCTGGAAAGCAATCAGGTTCTTCTGGCCGGGCTTCAGATAAGAAGTCAGATTGAACTCGGCCTCCAGCTTGCTGTCTTCACTATAGCCCACATATTTGCCGTTCACCCACAGATACATATTGGAAGTAACGGAACCGAAATGAGCAATGATGTCCTTCCCTTTCCACGTAGCAGGAATCACAAACTCACGGCGATAAGAGCCTACATGGTTATTGGCAGTAGGAACTTGCGGAGGATTGCTTTTGAACTGGTTGCGCCAGGCATAGCCTACATTGACGTAAATGGGGTCGCCATAACCGTTCAGTTCCCAAACGGCCGGAACTTGCAGATTGTCCCAACCCTTGTCATTGAAACCTACTTTCCAAAAGTCGGTAGGACGGGAATCGGCATCCTTCACCCAGAAAAATTTCCAGGTGCCATTCATGGTCATGTAATTGGATGAATTTTCTTTCTCGCCAGACATAGCCGCCTCTTCCGACTCGTAGGCAAAATAATTGGCGTGCATCGGAGCACGGTTCACGGCATTCACTTCAGGATCCTGCCACTCTTTGAAAGACTGTGCGCTCCCGCTCACGGCCAAAGCAGCAAACAGCCCTGTAATCAGTTGTTTTCTCATGATATAAATATTTTATGAATGTAGCAGTATGGCAGAAGACATACTACCATACCGCTACAAAGATAAGAGAAATGAATGTACAAACAGAAGAATTATATTTCAAATATGAAGGTTTTTATTTCAATTGCAACCGATAAACCCCGAACGAACGTGCGGGAAGCTGCAAATCCAAGGACTGGCCTTGCGCCTGCACAGGACGTACACGCGGAACCAACGCTTCCTGCTCCAACGTGTTGACAGTCTTCCAGTCGTCGTTTTGCAGATAAGTACAGGTGCCCGACACAAGCTGGCGTTTCTTCAGTCCGTTGAAATCAATCTTCACTTCGGCAGGCGCCGCACCCACGTTCACCAGCTTCACGATGATTTCTCCTGTCGGGGCATCGAGAGCTGCCGTCGCATACAGACTGTCCTGGCCGGCAACCGCCTCACCGTTCATCTGCAAGCGAAGTACGTCGGTGCCCGTGTTCATACCATACATTTGCTGCACATAGTAGTTCGGCGTGCGCATCATGCGCAGGTTGTCAAACCAAATCAGATCCGGATTCCACTGCCAGGCATCTACATGGGCAAACAAAGGAGCGTAAGTGGCCAGGTGTACCACATCGGCGTTGCGCTCCAGTCCGGTCATGAAGGCAGCCTCAGACAGGGCGGCATACAGATTGTTGGCTTTACCCGTCGGATAGTCGTGTGCCGCATATTCTCCGGCAAACACCTTCGGGCCCTTGCGGTCGTAGGTGTCATAGCGCTTGGCATTGCTCAGGAACCATTCAGGAGCCATGTAATAGTGTTCATCCACCAGGTCTACGCCTACCCGCTTCATCTCGGGCCACAGATAGTCGAACTTGTCGCCCGATGCGCTGGGACCGGAAGAGCCGACGACTTTGATGTCCGGGTATTTCGCACGAATGGCCTTGGTAAACACTTCCAGACGTTCTACATAGACCTTGTCCCACTGCTCGTTGCCCACAGCAATCATCTTGAGATTGAACGGAGCAGGGTGTCCCATCTCGGCACGGACTTTTCCCCAGGTAGTGTTCACATCGCCGTTGGCAAACTCAATCAGGTCAAGAACGTCCTGTACGTAGGGGTCGAGTTCGTCCAGCGGAACAACCTCATTGCTCTCATACTGGCAGGAAAGGCCGCAACTGATGACCGGCAGAGGCTCGGCACCGATGTCCTCGCTCAGCAGGAAATACTCGTAAAAGCCCAGACCCAGGCTCTGAAAATAGTCGGGGAAAGCTTTATGCTTGAAGGTATAGTTCCAGCGGTTCTCGTTCAGCGGACGGTTCTCGACAGGACCTACCGAGTTCTTCCACTGATAGCGGGTAGCCAGACTGTTGCCCTCGATGATACAGCCGCCGGGGAAACGGAACACGCCGGGATTCAAATCGTACAAGGCTTGGGCCAGGTCGGCACGCAATCCGTTCTCACGCCCCTTCCAGGTTTTGACGGGGAACAGGGAAATATGGTCCATGTCCACCGTACCTTTTGTCAGCAATACGATGCGCAGACGGGCGTGGGCGTCGGTAAAGGGCGATTTCAGGATGACCGTCTGCTTCTGCCAATCGTTGCCTTTCACTTCAATTTCTTTCTTCAGGGGGTTGGAACCGTCGGCGCAAACCAGCTCGACGGAGAGTTTCATCGGAGCAGCGTCCGGCGTGCGGGCATAGACCGAGAAGCGGTATTCCTCGCCTTGCTTCAGGCCAATGCCCGTAAAGCCTTCGTTGTCGAGTCCGGCACGGAGCAGCCGCCCGTCGTTCACCACGCGCACATAGTGCGGATTGCGGTCAAAGCAAGGCTTTTCACTTTGAACCGTCACGTTACCAAAAGGCACCCAACCGACAAAGGGCTGCGGAAACTCAAACGAGCGGTTCTTTACCAGCTCGGCATACAAGCCTCCGTCTGCTCCGAAATTGATGTCTTCAAAGAAGATGCCATACATGGTCGGCTGTATCTTGGCCACCGGCTTCGACACATCAACCGTCATCACGTGCTGTTGCGCCTGCAACCCCATGGCAAGGGATAGCGCAAGAATCGTAGTTATTTTCTTCATAAGCTGTTATTTAATGATTAAAGAATCCGTTATCTTCCTGTTTTTCGACTTTCTGAGGTTGTGCCGATGAAGCCCCCACCTCAATCGGGAGCCAGACCTCCATATCGCCTTCACCCCGATGCGCCCACGCATAGTAGGGTATCAGTGTCAGCGTGACATCCTTTACAGCCAGTTTGCCTGCTGCGTTGTAGCTGAGAGACTGAGCTTCGGTGGTCAGCTCACAAATGCCATACAGCAGGTCGGGCTTGTTTACCACCTGGAAAGTAGGCCGCTGGTTCAGCAGTATGTTGTGTACATTGAAATCATTGTCGGGCCATTCGGCACAATACACGATGGGGCCCCGCTCAATGGCCACACGGCCTCGGTCGGCAGCTACCTGTTCGTGAGCCTTGACCACACGGGGCTGCATGTCGAAATGTACTTCCACCACATCACCCTTCTTCCATTTGCGGTCAATCTGCAAATATCCTTTCTGCAATTCCCCGGCCACAGGTTCGCCGTTAACCGTTACGGCATAACTGAGTTGCTTGTTGTCGGCATACCGGTAGAGGTCACTGGGAAGCACTTCACCACGCACCCATCCGGGGATGCGCAGGTTCAGCACAAACTTCTGACTGCCCTGTGCCACCCGGATGCGGATGTCGCCGTCCCAGGGATAGGAGGTTTCCTGTTCCAGCACCACCTTCTTCCGGTCGACTTTCAGCTCGCCACGGTTGGACATGTAGAGGTTGACATATACCTGATTGTCCTTCACAGCATAGACATATCCCGGCAGCGAAGGAATGAAACGGCTGATGTTACTGGGGCAGCAGGCGCAACCGAACCAGGGCTTGCGACTGTAGCCGCCGTTGGAAGACAACGGGTTGGGATAGAAGAAGGAACCGCCGTCCAGCGATACGCCGGAAATCAGTCCGTTGTAGAGTGTACGTTCCAGCACGTCGAAGTATTTGGCATCGCCGTGCAGCAGGAAGAGACGGTAATTAACGTAAACATTGCCGATAGCAGCACAGGTTTCGTTATAAGCCGAGAGATTGGGCAGTTCGTAGTTGTCGCCGAAAGCCTCGCCTGCATGACGGGCACCAATGCCGCCGGTGATGTAGATTTTCTTGCTGACGATGTTCTCCCAGATTCTGTCCACCGCCTTGATGTAGGACGAATCGCCCGTAATGGCAGCTACATCGGCCATGCCCGCATACATATACGTGGCACGGACAGCATGTCCCACAGCCTCATCCTGCTCCAGCACGGGTTTGTGAGCCTGACTGTAGGCATCCTTGCGGCTGGTATAGCCGCGGGCATCAAGGAAGAACTTGGCCTGGTCGAGATACTTCCGGTCGCCCGTCACCAGATAGAGGCGCACCAGTGCCATTTCGGCAATCTGATGACCCGGCACCAGTTTCTGCTGGTCGGGGCCGTTGCCGATTGCCTTGCACACGCAATCGGCATAGCGGATGGCAATGTTCAGGAAGTTCCGCTTGCCTGTAGCCTGGTAATGGGCCACAGCTCCCTCCACCATGTGACCCAGATTATAGAACTCGTGGCTGAGCTCCTCCACCTTCGTCCACCGTTCCGGCCCCGCCCATTCGTGCGGATGTTTCGGGTTCATGGTACGGGCGGTATACAGGTAACCGTCGAGCTCCTGTGCGCCGGCCACAATGACCAGCACGCTGTCAATGTACTTCTCCAGCTTCTTGTCCGGATAGGTCTGCAACAGGTAGCTGGCTCCTTCGATGGTCTTGTAGACATCGGTGTCGTCAAACGAAAAGCCTCCGACCTTGTATTCATCGCTGGGATGGGCCGCCTTTACAAAATTCTCGTAACGTCCCGTCTCCTCACATTTGCTGAAGGCCAGCGGGATGGTCACCTCGCGGCTGGCCTTGAGGCGCTGTCCCCAAAAGCTGTCCGTCACCTTGACCGAAGTAAAAGGAACGGGGTCGATGGGATAGCCGGAGTGCAACGCCTCCTTCTGTGCGGCCAGGCTGCCCGAAAGCAGGACAGCCACGGCCATTAAAAATGTCTTTTTCATGGTTCAGTCGTTAAAAACCTCTATAATCGGTGTCGTCGTTCTCCAACCAGCTCACTTCTGAAGCTGTTGTTTGATGCGTATCACCGTAAACGAATAAGCCGGAAGAGAATACTCAAAGCCATCTTCCTTCACCGCAAAGACCTCTTCCACGGGACGCGTTTTCTCGTCCTTCGGGTCGCCCGTCAGCACGGTCTTTTGTGCCGTAGGGTTCTTCAGTGCAAGACCGTCCAAAGTCACCTGAGAGTTGACTTCTACCGGCAGCATGTTCACCAGTTTCACGATGTAGTCGCCCGTTGCCTCATCCTTGACAACCGATGTGGCTATGCGCTTCTTCACATCGTCGCGTCTGTTGTCCAGCTTTATTTCAGAAGCGTAATACATGTTTCCAGAATTCTGTCCGTACATCTGTTGCGTGTAGTAACCTACGGTGGGCTTCACTTCCCGGTTGTTGAAGTAAATCAAGTCGGGCCTCCACTGCGTATGGTTCTCTTTGGCCAGCAAAGGCGCATAGGAAGTCATGGTAACAATATCGGCGTTGCGCTCGACAGCAGTCAGGTACAAGGCCTCGGCCAGGGCTGTCTCCACGTTGTTGGGGCGGCCCGGCAGGTGAGCGGCATACTCGCCCAAATACACTTTGGACTTGCTGCGGTCGTAGCGGTCGTAATAGTCCTGGTTATGGATGAGCCAGCCCGGAGCCACGTAGTAGTGCTCGTCCACCATCGGGATGTCCAGCTTGGAAGCCAGCTTCCAGCCTTCGTCGTAATCGGTACCCTCGTAGAACGGGCCAACTGTGCCTATCACCGTAATATCGGGATACTTCTCGCGTACGGCGTTGTATATCATGGTGAAGCGCTCCTCGAACACGTCTGTTATCAAATCCTCGTTACCTATGCCGATGTATTTCAGATTGAAGGGTTTGGGGTGTCCGGCCTCAGCACGTTTCTTTCCCCATTCCGTCTTGCGGGCATCGCCGTTGGCATATTCTATCAGGTCGAGCACATCCTGTACATAAGCAGGCATTTCTTCCATCGGGATTCCGCCCTGCTGTCCGTTGCAGCCCAACTCGTCCTTGGAATGGTGGCTGCATCGGCTTGAATTCTGACAAGGCACTCCGGCAGCCAGCACAGGTACCGGCTCCGCACCGATGTCTTCACAGAACTGGAAATACTCAAAATAGCCCAAACCGCGTGTCTGGTGATACCCCCACAGATTGCTCATCGGCTTGCGGGCTTCGAGCGGACCGACAGAGCCTTTCCAGTCATAAATGTTGTCCACACCGTTGCCGTGAGCCACACAACCGCCGGGGAAACGTACAAAGCGCGGATGCAAGTCGGCCAACGTCTGCGCCAGGTCGGCACGCAATCCGTTCTTGCGACCCTTGAACGTCTTTTGCGGGAAGAGGGAAATCATGTCGAGATGGTAAATGCCCGCCGTCTGCGGTTCCAGCAGGAGCCGGGCGGCCTCCACATCGGAACCGGCCGTAAGCACTGCCGTCCGCTTCTTCCAGTCTTTGGAAGTCACGCTGACAGTAGTTTCGGCTACCTCGCTACCGTCTGCATCCACCAGACGCACCACTATCTTACCGCCCTTACTGCCTTCGGGCACACGTCCCCAAAGAGAGAAGTCGTATTTGTCGCCTTTCTTCAGCGTGATGCCGTCAAAGCCGGAGTTACACAAGGCCGTTCCCACCTGCTTCACGTCCAGCACCGCATAATGGGGATTGTTGGCGTGGAGGGGATTCTCGGTAGCGACTGCCACTTCCGAGACGCTGTCGCCGTTCTTCACCGACCAGGCATAACCGCTGCCCCAACCCTTCTGACCACTTTCCGCAGAAGAATACTCAAAGTCGCGGTTCTGCACCAACTCGGCGTAAAGTCCGCCGTCGGCCGCATAATTGATGTCCTCAAAGAAGATGCCAATCAAATGGTCGCTGATGGGCTTTCCCTGCGATGCCTGTATCCGGATGGATGCCTGCACCGGCTTCAGTCCGGCAAAGCGGGCCGCATCCTGCTCGGTACGTTCATCGTACAACGCCGCCCGATAGGCCTTGTGGTCGGCATAGCGGTTCAGCTGCTCCACCAACACATAGGGAACACGCTGCATCCAGCCGTTCTCTTCCCTGCCGTTCACGGAGGCTTTCACCTCGTCTGCCGGATAGGTTGCGGCAGGCAGGTGCTTGGCACGTTCGGCAGGCAGGAAATAGCTCTGCCGCTCCCAAGTCAGCAAATCGGCCGAAGCGGCATGAGCCACGACCTGTCCGCTCTGCACGGCTTCCCAAGTGCAATGCCATTTGCCATCCGCACGGCTCTGCACCAGGCGGGGATTGTACATTTTCTTGCCACTTCCCCAGGCGCCAAAGTCCGACTTGACATAATTGTAACCGCCTGCCACCGGCACCCACTGCTGTTTGTCGGTGCTCCAGGCGAACTTCAATCCGCTCTGCCCGTTGGCATCGGCGTAGGAAAAGAGATAAACCGAATCGGGCGCGTTCGTCACCTCATAAGTGCCGGCCTGGAGGGAAGCTGCCCCCCAAGCCAATGCACATGCCAATAGTATTTTCTTCATGTTTCTGGTATTTATAATTAAGGAATGAATGATTTGTCACTTCAAGACAATGCCTCCCTGCGGAGCAATGGTCACCTCGGCCACATTGCCCTTCTTCAGTTTCTGCTCCTTCATCAGCGGCTCCAGTTGCTTGCCGTCCGTATAGAGAGAAACGGTCTTCAGTCCCTCGAACATGGGCAGGGAAAGTTTCAGCTTCAGCGGCTCCTGCGTGGCATTGATGCCGGCCACGTACCAGGTGTCGCCATGGCGGCGTGCCAGAACGACATACTTGCCCGGATAGCCGTCAATGAAACGTACTTCGTCCCACGTGGTGGGTATCTGCTTCATGAAGTCCAGACAGAGCCGCGGAGCGTCCGTCAGGTTGTTGGGCGCCAGGGCAAAGTTCTGGATGGGGTTCTGGAAGAGGACTGCCGTGGCCAGCTGGAACACGTCCGTCGTGCGGCGCGTCGTGCCGCCGTCGTTGCCCCGGTTCAGGCGTTTGTTCAGGAATACTCCGCCAAACTCCATGCAGCCCACCGTGTTGCGGATGAACGGATGCAGGCAGGCATTGAAGGCCTCTTCGTCGCAGAAGTGCTGGTTGAAAATCAGGTTCTCCGAAGCCAGCACCGCTTCGCTGCCCACGTAGTTGGGATACATCCGCTCCCAGCCGCGAGGCAGGGTGCAGCCGTGGAAGATGACCATCAGCCCGTGGTCGTCGGCATCGCTCAGCAGGTCTTCGTACAGACGCATCGTCTCCTGCTTGTCGCCACCCCAGAAGTCCACCTTGATGCCTTTCACACCCTGGCTCTGCATCCAGCGCATTTCCTGCTTGCGGATGATGGCGTTGTCCATCCGGTTGACGGGTCCCTGCTCGATGTCATTCCAATAGCCGCTGGAACTGTACCAAAGGAAGACATCCACCTTCTTGCTGTGGGCATACTTTATGAGGTCTTCCATGCGTTCGCGTCCGATGTTCGTGTCCCACCAGTTGTCTATCAATACGTATTCATAGCCCATGGCGGAAGCCAGGTCTATGTAGCGCACCTGGTCGTCGTAGTTGATGCTTCCGTCCTGCCAGAGTATCCAGCTCCATGTGCCGCGCCCCATACGATAGTCGTGCTGTGTGGTATAGCGCGGCTCGACAACGTCCCAGGGGACGGTTGTCTCCACAATGGGCTTCAGGCTTGCGCCCACCGTCAGCGTCCGCCACGGCGTGGAACCCGAAAGAGCAAAGGCCGGCTCTACTGTCCCGTTGCCGTTGTTCTCTTCGGGCATGGGGAAGGCGATGCGATACAGGCCTCCCTCCGAGTCGCTCAGGCGCGAACCGCAATAGCGGCTGTCCACCCCTGTCTCGCTGACCAGCACCCAACCGTCATCGCCTACCCGGAACAGGCAGGGGAAAGTATAGCCGTGTCCGTACTGCGAACGGACGTCCATCGGGGCGTCGGCCTTGTATTCTTCTTCGTAGCTGGGTTTGGTGCGTTTCCAGCCTATCATGGCATCGCTCTGCGGACAGAGGAAAGTAGTGGTTTGGGCGGGGAAGCGGAAACCGGTCGCCTCTTCCATCACCCGCACGCTGCCCGTCTCGCCCTGACGCGGCAAGGTATAGCGGAAGGCCACGTCGTTGTTGCTCACGCGGAAGGTAATCTGCATGGGCTGCCCCTTTCCGTTGACGACGGAGACCGCCAGTTCATTGGCCTGATAATGCACCTCGGAAGTCTTGATGCGCGTGAGCCGGTAAGTCGTATCAATGGGCTTCACCTCGTGGCCTGTTTTCTTCAACCCATGTGAGAAATCGCCCACGTTGGTTTTCAGTCCCAAAGGAGATGCCTCCAGCATGTTCTTTCCATCGTATGTCACCGTATAGGTGGGTTGTCCGTTTTCAGGGAAATCCAGTACGACTTTCAACTTCCCGTCGGGGCCAGTCACTTCCTGCGCCACCAGCGGACAGGTGGCAGCCAACAGCCACAAAGCTAATTTCAATCTGTTTTTCATGTTGTTTGCCTCTTGAATCGGCCCATCGGCCGATTATTCGTTATCTTTTATATCTTTCTTATTTATAAAGTAGGGGTTACCGGTCTGATGGTTCCGTCTTCGTTGAACTCCAAACGGTCGATGCAGACTTCACGGTGTATACCGGGAGCGTCTTTCAGATACCATTTATTGATACGATGATAAACGATAATCCACTCATCGGTACCGGGAATCTGCAGCACCGAATTGTGTGCAGGGCCGTAGATTTCCTTATCAGGATTCTGAATCAGCACAACCGGCTTTTCGGCCACCTGGATGGGACCGAGCGGAGAACGGGACGTGCCGTAAGCCACGTGATAGTTGGGCGAGCCCGTGTCGTCTACCGACCAGAGGAAGTAATAGAGCCCGTTGCGGTAGAATACGTAGGGAGCCTCGCGGTAGGCATAATCCTGAAGCGTGCCGCCTTCGGGCGTCAGCACGGTGAGAGTCTTTTTCTTGATGGAAAGCATGTCCTTGTTCAGTTCGGCACCCGCCATATATCCGTTGCCCCAGTAGAGGTAGCTTTTGCCCGAAACGGGGTCGGTGAACACGTCTACGTCAATCTGCTGTCCGTGTCCAACCGGAGAGTCCGTAATGATGGGATGACCCAAATCCTTGAAAGGTCCTGTGGGATTGTCGCTCACAGCCACACCAATCTGCTTGCCGTTTCCGTCCTTGGGGTTTCCGCTGTAATAGAAATAGTATTTATACTCACCCTTCACCAACTTCTCCTCGATGCAGGGAGCCCACGCATTGCCGTTGGCCCAAGGCACCTGTTCGGACTTCAGGTCGAGCATAATCCCTTCATACGTCCACTGCTTGAGGTCGGTGGAAGAGAACACAGTGAAATACCAGCCTCCCCAGCCCGGCTGTCCGTCGGTAGTGGAGTAAATGTAGTATTTCTTCGTCTTGTTGGAATAGAGAATCTCGGGGTCGGCATGGAATCCCGGCAGGACAGGATTATTGGGCAACTCGCCCAGCTCGGCAGGCTTGCCCCACTTGGCGGTGATGCGCAGCAGTTCGTCGCGGGTGATGGGAATGATGGTGCCGTGGCGCGGATGGAAGTTCATGTTCACCTCGCTGTCTATCACCTTGAAGTTCTTCAGGTCGGTTGTCTCGGTGAACTGATACCGGCCTTTCATGTAAACGTCATACATCAGGATGTATTTGTCCTGACCTATCAGCTTGAAGGTACCCGCACCCTCCACCGCCTCGGTGGTCTGCTGCTTGTATTCGGGGTCTTCGGTCCACTGTCCGGAGGTCAGCGAGCGGGTGGTGGCCACCTTGATGCCGTTGCCGTGTCCCTCGGTCTTGTAGAAGAGGTGGAACACACCGTCCTTGTAGACAATGTCTCCATCGATGCACGACTTTCCGTTCTGCGGCAGGAAGAGGGGTTTGGGTTCGCCTATCAGGTCGGTGAACTCGTCGTTGGCGTAGGCATAATAGATAATGTCCGGTCCGCCTGCATACTGCATGGACCAGTAAACCATATACTTTCCGGCTTCGGGGTCAAAAATGGTCTGCGGAGCCCAGACGCGCTTCAGCCTTTCCTGCCCTTCGTAGCGTTTCTGCATGTTGATGACCGAGTGCGACCAGTTGACCAGGTCGGTGGACTTCAGCAGCACCATGGCCCGGTTGGAGTCCCAGCCGTTGTCCGAAACCATGTCCGTCACCACCATGTAAAAAGTCTTTCCGTCCTGACAACGCAGGATGTGGGGGTCGCGCACACCGCCGGTGGAGCTGATGACCTTGGAGTCGAGCACCGGCTTGCCGCCGTTCAAGGCCCAATAGGAATAACCGTCCATGCTCACGGCAAAACAGACGGCCTCTTCACTGATGTGATTTCCCGTGAAATACGCAAAAAGATAGGCTGCATAATCTTTTTCCTGAACTTCTGCCTGCTGTGAACGGACAGGCAGCAACACAGCCAGCAACAAGCCGGCTGTCAACAAAATCTGTCGAACAGTGTTTCTCATAATTGTAAATGTTTTATTTGGTGTCAAAAATACACAAACAAAACCAGATAAGCAACTATAAATCTACCAAAATGGGGCTATTTTTGGGTCATTCCGGCAAAAAAGAGGAGCAGACGAAGCATCCCCTCCACCGATTTCCGCGTTTGCACATGAAAAGCTGTACACGGGTGTAATATGCATCTGAAATACACTGTAACGGTATGTCTTCCATGCTTGCACGGCCTGCGGACGATGCTTGCACGGCCCGTGGACGATGCTTGCACGGCCCGTGGACGATGCTTGCACGGCCCGTGGACGGTGCTTGCACGGTCTGCGGACGGAACCTGCACGCTCCCGCTGCCGTTGCAAATACCTGCATCCGGCCGGTGAAACCAGGCCCGCTGCCAAGACTGGAGGAAAAAGCCTTCACCCATCCTGCAATTTTGACTTTACCGAACCATCCTTCACCGTTTCACAAGCAATTCCGATACTGACATACAGCATGTTGCCGTGAACCTTCAGGTTTCACCGCCGTGAACGAGAGGGCTGAAGGCGATTATCGTCCCAGCCTTTTCCATAGTTCCGGAACGGGTGAAAGGAAAGGGCATGTAACGTAGGGAAAAGTGGAAATGTAACATGGAGAAAAGTGAAATCCATTTCCGGATTACACCCGTCACCGGCATTCCCCGGCCTGCAACAAACGACAGCATGTCCGCCTCCGCTTGTGGAAACAACCGGAAACGGACATGCAAACAGGGCAGGAAAGTGTCGGCCCAACGGACAGGACTATTGGCGGATGTAGCGCACCATCTCGCACGAGGCCAGCAGGAACGCGCCTACGCCGAAGTTGGCCGTAGAATTGGCATCCACCACCTGACCGGGAATGGCCTTCTCGCCGATGGGCTGCACGTAGCCTACACGGCCATCGGGCTGCAGGGCTACGGTGGTCAGGTAGTTCCACGCCTTCTCCACCACCGGAGCATACGTCTTTTTGTCCAGATAACCGTTGTTCATGCCCCACAGGAAGCCGTAGGTAAAGAAAGCCGTTCCGCTGGTCTCAGGACCGGGAGCGTGTTGGGGATCAAGCATGCTGCGGGTCCAATAACCTTCGGGTTGCTGGCAGGCGGCAATGGACTTGGCCATGGTCTGATAGCGTTCGATGTACTCCTGACGATAGGGGTCTGTTTCAGGCAGGTCCTTCAGGACTTTGGCCCAGGCTGCAAACACCCAGCCGTCGCCGCGTGCCCAGAAGTCCTTCTTGCCGTTCACGCTCTTGTGTTTCGGGTACACATATTTGCCGTCGCGGTAGTAAAGGCCTTCGTCGGCATCGTACATGATGCTGTCGGCATACAGCCAGTATTCGTGCAGTTTCTCCAGATAGAGGGAGTTGCCGGTCAGCTTGTGCATCTTGGTCATCACGGGCATCACCATGTAGAGGCCGTCGGCCCACCACCAGTAGTCGTTCCTGCCGGTGCTCATCTGATACTCCATCACCTCGCAGGCACGGGCAATCTTGTGGCTGTCCGGCTTCACGGTGTACAGGTCGACATAGGTCTGGAAACAAATCTGGTAGTCGCCGAAGAGCACGTAGTCATCGCTCTCGCCATAGCTGTACTTCCAGTCCTCCTTGTTGTCGCTTTTGGCGCCTTTCCACTCGTTGTGTTCGGCCCAGGCCTCGGAGTAATTGTAATAGGCTTCGTTGCCTGTCAGGAAATAGGCTTCCATGTTGCCCGTGTGGTAGGCCGCGTTGTCCCAGAAGGAGCGGCCGTGTTCGGGATGAGTCTCCTGCCAGTGCCGGTTCACGCGGTTGATAATCTCGATGACTTCGGCCTCCTTCGGCTTCGGTTCCGTACACGATGTGCCTCCCACACAGCAGGCGAGGCCCAATAAAGCTACATAAACACTTTTCATAATTTCGTATTTTAAACCTTTCTTTTTGTTGATTGATGTTGTTGCATTTTCATTATTCCACCTCCAGCACGTAGACCGGCTGCGGCTCGAACTCCACGGTACGCTCGCCGTCGCCCTGCATCGTGTGCTGCACAAAGAGGTGGAGGCGCTGTTTCTGTTTCCACAGTTCGGTGTCGTGCGAGGGTTCCCAGGCGTCTACGGCAAAGTCGGTCAGGTCATAGAACTGCCACTCGCCTGCGGCCACGTCTTCCGTATAGGCCATGGACACCTTGCTGCCCCGCTCTTCGTCCCGGAAGATATAACAGGTCTTGCCGCCGGCCACCACAATGCGCGGGCGGGCTATGGGAATCATTTTGGTGCCGCCGCCTTTCAGCGAGAAGGGCGTGGTGCGTTGCGAAACCTGCCGGCTGTGCCACGTCTTTCCGTCGTGCCACACCATGCGGTATTGGGGGATGTCGCTGTCCGGGTCGCGCCAGTAGGTGGCTATGTAGGGATTGCCGTCGGCGTCGGCGCTCATGCTGGTCTGGTTAATCAGTTCCGAGTTCTGCGGGATGCGGCAGGCATATTCCGCGTTTGCCATGCGGATGGACAGGTCGTACGGCTCGCCGTTGGCCTTCTGCCAGGTCCGGCCGTTGTCCATTGAGCGGGCGTAGCAGAGGTCGTGGTTGGTCTCCACGTGCCACGTCTCGCGCCACACCCACGAGAGGTGGATGGTGCCGCGTGCGTCCACATAGAGCTGCCAGTAGGCGTTGCGCTGGTCCTCGCCGTCTATCAGCACATCCTGCACCCGCATCCACCTGCGCGCCTTCACGTCGTAGCGGTTCATCACCAGGTTGCCGCGGCCCGAAGAGCCCGAACGGTAGGCAAACAGCAGGTCGCCGCCCGCCAGCCGGTAGAACTCGGGATAGGTCACGTTGCCTTCGTCCACTCCCGTCATGGGTTCCTTGTCGCCCAGCTGCAAGGAGCGGGGTGCCACGCTGCGGCAGTAGTTCAGCGGGTGTCCGTGATGGTCGAAGGAGACGTGCAGATAGCCGTCGCCGTCCAGCATCAGGCTGATGACGTTGTGCGCGTCCTTCACGTTTCCTCGATATTGGGTGCGGTTCAGCGTCCACTTCTCGGAGCCCAGCTTCCGCTTGCCCAGCACCAGATAGCCCTCGGCGTCGTAATAGGCAATGTATTGCTCGTTGCCCTGCGTAACCAATGAATTGTTGCGGAAAACGGCCGTGTTGACCGACGTCTGGCTGTAGCCTTTCCCCACTTCCACCAGGCGCACCTTCGGAGCCTTCTGCGCCCACAGCGGCGCGATGCCCGGCAGCAGTCCGCACAGGCAGACGCCACACAGCAGCCATTTCCGTCCGATTGTCTTGATTTTCATCTTCAAACCTCCTTTCAGCGGTTATTCGTAATACGCATGGTCTTTGGGGAAATCCTCTCCTTCCCAGGCCTTCTTCGAGGTCCAGGGCAGGGGCTCGTCCGTCCAGAAAGGATGGTCGGCCGCCAGCCCCAGGGGCAGAAAAGCCAGCGAAGCCAGATAAAGGCTGCCGTTGTTGGTGTACCAGTCGGAAATGTTCGGCTGGGAGCCGTTGAAGCCCAATACGAGGAAGCCCTTCTCGTTGAAGTTGCGGTTGTCGGCAAACATGCGCCTGATGACCGCCGTCATGGCAGCACGCACCTGTCCGTTGGGCAGCTCCTTGGGCAGCCACTGCCGCCAGGCCAGCAGGGCCAGCGGCTGGAGGGTACCCGTACGGTAAGTGATGGAACGGCCATAAACGGGGAAGGTTCCTTCGGGGGAGACGAAACGCTCCAGGATGGTGCCGTAGCGCTGCATGCGCTTCTGCGCACGCTGGAAGTTGCACCCGGAGGCATTCCATACCTTATTCTTGCCGCCGTTGGTAAACACCTCCAGGCACTCCACATACATGGGGTGCAGCACGAAGCTGTTGTAGTAGTCGAATGCAAAGCCGGGGCCGTCGCTGTAGAAGCCGTCGCCCACGTACCACTCCTCCACCTTGCGCAGCGCCGAAACAATGCGGTAAGTGTCGCTCTTGGCGCCCGCCTTGCGCAGGAAACACTCTACGGTGGAAGAGAACAGCAGCCAGTTGGTATAAGGCGGGTCTACACGGCGCAACTGGGTGAACTCTTCGATGTAGCGTTGCTTGGTCAGGCTGTCCAGCGGCATCCACAGGGCATCGAAACCGCGCAGGAAGCTCTCGGCCACGTAAGCGGCGTCCACCAGCGGCTGCCCTTCCTTACGCCAAAGCAGATAGTCCTTGCTCTCAGGGTCTACGGCCTGCGCATAGCTTTTCAAGGCCCATTCACGAAGCTGCTTGCGCTGCTTGCCTTCGGCCGTATCGTCGTCGGGCAGCGAGAGCCAGGGAGCCAGTCCGGCCATCAGCCGGCCAAAGCATTCCATGTAAGTGACCCGCTTGTCGCGTCCGTCCCACGTAGGGCTGAGTTCCACCTGCATGTTTTCCTGCAGTTTTCCCTCACTCATGTTGCTCAACACCGGCGCGGCCATCCGGTACATCACATCGCACCACAGCTCGCGGTCGGTCATCACCTTTTCTTTCTTTTTCTTAGCGGAGACATCCTGTACCGTCCCCAAGCATAATGCCAGCAACAACAGCCAGGCATACTTTACTGTTTTCATGATATTGAATAAATGATTAATTGATTCTGTCCGCCGGATTCAATGCAATCCTACCGATGCAAATATAGTTCATCTTCGGCCGACTTAACAGGGCTTATTAATTCAAAAAAGATACTTATTCGGTCAATCTGCCCGAAGGCAGCTCAGGAACCCATTCAAAGGCGCTGATAAACCCGCACATAGTCCACCTCGTATTTCATAGGAAGGGCCGCGTCATCAATCGGTCCTCCGTTCACACCTCCGATGGCAAGATTCAGCAACAGATAAAGAGGCTTTCGGAAAGGATTACTCCCCTGCCCCAAACTGCCGTTCACGGTTTCGGCCAGCGGAATTTCGTTCAGCAGCTCATCATCCAAATACAGCCTGATACTTGTCTCATCCCAATCCATGCGCCAAATGTGGAATTTGTCCGCCCAGCGGGCATCACGGTCTGTAAAATGGGAGAAAGGAACCGCCTTGCTGTTCCACTTTGCCTGCCATGGCCGGTCTGTCCCCCAACAGGCATTGGCCAAGATATGCGGAACTCCCTTGATGCGGTAATACTCCATCACGTCTATCTCTCCGCACGAAGGCCACTCCATGTCACTGCCCAAAAGCCAGATGGCAGGCCAGGCACCTCCCCCCGTCGGAATCTTGGCACACACCTCAAAACGTCCGTAAAGGAACTCCTTTTTTCCGGCTGTAGTAACCGAAGCCGACGTGTATTCAACGAACTCGCGTTTTTTGCGCCAGTCATTGCTGCCGGCCTGATACAGCGGGTTCTTCCGGTTCACCTCTTTCCTTGCCTCAATAACCAGTTTTCCATCCTTACACCGGGCATTCTCCGCCTGATACCACTGCGCCTCCTCGTTGCGGGCAAAACCGTTCTCGTAGTTCCACACGGCCGTGTCAAGCCGTCCGTCTTTGTTGAATTCCTCGCTCCACACCAGTTTCCACTCTTGCGCAACAGCGTGGACTCCTGTTCCGGCCACCAATAGGGCCAGCGCAAACAACTTTCTACAATAATGTTCCAGCATAATCCTCCGTTTTTTTCATCTCTCGGCACAAATGTACTGCACCCTAAGAAAAGATACCTGCCAAAATTCATTCAAAAAAACACTTTAATCGGTCAAATGAAAAAACATCCCGCATTATTCATCCCACTGGAAGGGCTGAATAATACGGGACATCTAAAAATACAGGTATCAATTATTCAGCCTTCTGATATACCCGTACGTAATCAATATGATATTCAAGCGGGAACTTGGAAACATCAGGCGTTCCTCCGTTGCCTCCCAAAGCAAGGTTCAGGAAGATTTGCTGGCCGAAGTTCTCTCCATCATTACCGGGATCGGTAAACGGATTGCGCCATGACCCTCTCCACCAGTCATCCAAGCCTCCACCGCCATTGGTGGTCTTGCTCATTTCGATTTCATTCAGCAACTCGTCGTCCAAATAGAGGCGGATGCTCTTTTCATCCCAGTCCATGCGCCAGATATGATATTTGTTGGCCCATTCGGAATCCTTGTCAACAAACTCACTCAGCGGACGGTTGTATGAGTCCCATGTACCGCTCCAGCGGGTATTGCTGGCCCAGCAGGCATTGGCATGAATGCTCGGCACACCGCCCACCAGGTAATACTCCAACAAGTCAATCTCACCCCCTAACGGCCATTCCCAGCACCAAGAGTCATCGCTGGTTCCGGTTGTCCAGATAGCAGGCCAGGCCCCCATCGCAGTGGGAATCTTGGCGCGGACCTCCATCGTGCCGTAACGGAAACGATAGCTCGAGACAATGCTGCTCGATGTGTACTCGGCATATTCGCGGTTCTTCTTCCAGTCAGAGCTTCCGGCCTCATAGTTCGGATTTTTAATCTGCTCCTTCTTACCGGTAATCACCAAAGCGCCATCGGCCATAACGGCATTCTGATTATAGTACCACTGCAATTCCTCCCTCGAAACGCCATACTGAAGGATCGGGAATCCCTGTTCCATTGAACTCATCGTGCCAAACCAGTTTCAGGTCTGTATTTCCGTAAGTATCGCCAAGAACCGGTTCGTCTGTTACAGGTTCGTATTCCGGTCCTGTCTTGGGGGGCACGTAGCTCACCTTAAAGATGAACATAAGAGTGTTCGTCTTGGGATTGATTCCGTAAGACGTAGAATTCTGAATCTGAAGGGGCAACACAAAAGTTGCATCTGCCTTACGCTCATCCTGTATCAGGTTAATCAACTCCTCCGAGTAAACCAGCAGTTCCACTTCTTCCGAAGCGGTGGCACCGGCGGCCAGTTCCAGTTTATCGGAAGCCAGATTATAATATTCGGCAGGCAACAGTTCGGCTCCCTCATATACACTGTAGAGGGTGGAAGTACCCACTTTGGCTATCGCTTTGTTCAGCGAATCAGCAGCCACCACCAAATCCACGGTGGCCCCTTGCCCGGCCGTACGGTCCTGATACAAGGCCAGGCTCAGTTTATACTTGAAACTCTTAATCTTGGTTGTTGAACTTTCCGGTTCTTCCAGGGCGGTAATCACATTGCACTGGGCACCGTCCCATATTTCCACCGCCTGCTTGATGCCCAACAGATTCAAATCCAGATTTCCCTTGTATTCCAAATCCAGCCCATCGTCACAAGCCTGAAAGGATATTGTGCAGGCGGCCAAACAGCAGGCCGCCATGCTTATCAGTTTATTTTTCATATTCTACACTATTATAACATTAATCCAAAGGAACGGTCTCAGGGTCGTAAACAGCTACTTCCACATCATAGAACGAGAACTCGGACATGTGGAAATATTTGGCGTTGGCCGATGCCGATGTCACCAAGAAACGGAAGTGCTTGAACTTCTTGCCCGGAGTAAAAAAGTCAGAGACATATTCTGTTACGCTTTTGGCAGGCAGACCACTCAATGAAGCGACCGTCTCCCACTCCGTTCCGTCCTGGCTGATTTGCAAGTCGGCAGCTGTCGGGAATCCATCTGAGTTACTTACATTACGGGTTGTGTACTGAATGGCAAAATTCTCATGTTCCTCGTTGAAATCAATCTGTACATATTGAGGAAGAGGAACCTGGGTACCACTCCAGCGCGTATGGAAGAACGTATTGGTATTATTATCAATCAAATTGGAAATCGGGCCTTCCGTAGGTTCCTGATTGTCTGTACTAAGCTGATCGGCAGTCAGGACGACCTTGGTACGGCTTGTCTCGGACAATGTAACAGGAGCCGGTCCGGAAACAGCCTTCACTTCTGTCACGGCACTGCCCTCGTTGGCCGCATTGAATGTCTGGAAAGAGAATGTATAGTCGCCAAAACGCTCGCGGGTGTTGTCAATCAGTAATTCACCCGTATACTTGGAAGCCATCAACGTTACGTTTTCCTTGGACAAGAAGTCATAATAAGATACCTTCAGGTACTCAAATCCCGGATTTTCAGTCACCGTCCAGTACAGACGGATTTGTCCCGGCAATGACTCGTAATGAATGGTCGTAGGCTCGATGGCAGTGGGAGCCTTTACTTCTCCCACCGTCTCGAAAGTCACCAACTTGTCATCGCAACCGCTCATGCCCATCAGCAAACCGGCCGCCAAAAACAAATATTTGAATTTCATAAGCTGAATCTTTTTAGTTTAATCAAAATAATAGTAAGCGCTCCGTCACCAGCCTTCATTCTGACTCAGGTTGGGGTTCTTGCGTCTTTCAGAATCGGGTATCGGGAAGAAATACATCTTGTCATCCCATACCAAATTCTTCGTGGTACGACTGTACGAGAACGAGCCGTCGCTTTCCTTTGTAATCACCAGGCGGTCGATGCTGTTGAAGCCACCTTCCTTCCAGCGGCGGACATCCCAGAAGCGATGTCCCTCGAAGGCGAGTTCCACCATACGTTCTTTCTTATAAACCGTCCAGAATTCGGTACTGCTCATGCCTTCTGGCAAAGCGGGCATTTTCACGTCCGAACGATTGCGCACCCGGTTGATTGCCTCACGAGCACTCAGATTCAAATCAGAATTGGTCTGTTCGGGTGAGCCAAAGTATTTGAAGGCAGCCTCAGCATAGTTCATCAAGAACTCACCCAAACGGAACGTCACCCAGCTGTGTGTCTTTCCGCCACTACCGGTACTGGCACTGATATCTGTTGAGCCATCGACATATTTCTTCACATAATAGCTGGTGGTCGTAGCATAAGGAAGCGGAGCACCGTCGCGGCCACCGACATAGGTTTCCAGTTCCATTGCGTTGGTATTGGGCCATTTTTCGCCGTTACGGGCAATGGTCATGCCGAAGCGGGGATCAAGGTCAGCATACGGATCAAAGCCCAGACGGGCAGCCTGCTCCACTGTGAGATAACTTCCGTCTGTACGCTGGTAGGCATCCACCAGAGTCTGTGTGGGACAGTTTCCAGAATTGGCATTCTCCATACTAATGGGGAAGTTAGTGGTCTCGGGTTCGGTGGTGCTGCCTACACGACGTACAAAAATCATTTCGGAAGCCTTCCAGTTGTTCTCCCCCCAAATGTCAGTGTACTTACCTAAAGAAATACCGTTGTTATTGCAGTAGTTAATAACATCGAGATTGGCCTTGGCAGCCTGAAGATAGAGTTCCTTATCTTCATTGGGATTGAACAGTTTGCTGGCGCGATAGAGCGAGGCACGCGCTTTTAAAGCCAATGCCATACCGCGGTTCACACGTCCGGTCTCGGGATTGGAAGAGTTGCTGGCTGCATCGTTATCCAGTTTACTGTAATCCACAGGAAGTTCGGGAGCTACAGCATCACACTCACTGATGATGAAATCGAACACCTCAGCAGCCGGCGTACGTGTCATACTATTGGCTTCTTCCTCAGTCAGCACCTCTGTTGTAAAAGGTACATCACCGTAAGCGCGTACCAACAAGAAGTAATAGTAAGCACGCAACAAACGAACCTCATACTGATAGCGGTTGTAGCGATTCATCTGAGCCTGATAATCCTCGTCATAACGATGATCAATGAAGTCCAGGTCCAAAGCATTTTTCAGGAAATAGTTTGCCGAACGGATGGGAGTATAGTATCCAAACCAGGAGTAAGGATTCAATGCGCTCCAGTTTCCGTTGGTATAGTCGAACACCGACGAGTAAGTAATGGCCATCTCAGCCTCGTCACAAGCCGAAGCGCGGGAACCGCTGCCCAGCAAATCGTAGTCCAAAGAAGCATAGATGTTGTTCACAAAGCCGGCCGTACGACCAAAATCAGTGAACACATAGTCCGGACCGTATGTTTGATATTCATGATAGTCCATCTTGTCGGCACAGCCAGTCAAGGCAGCGGCACAAGCCACAAGAAGACATACTTTCTTTAATTTCATATTCATAACGTCTGTTAGTTAGTAAAATTAAATACCTACTGAAAGTCCTACGTGAATAGAACGGGTCGCAGGATAAACATCGCCAATAGCTTCGGGATCGGTAATGTCAATGTGGTCGATACTGAACAAATCGGTACCTCTGACATAAACCTTGGCATTGCGCAACTTGATTTTCTCAACCCATGTCTCCGGCAATTTGTAATACACTTCACAATTGCGCAGTTTCAGGAACGAGCGGTCTTCCAGCCATACAGAACTGTTCTGCAAGTTGTTGTCTACTTCTTCCGTAGTCAAACGCGGGAAACGTGCCGAGGGATTCTCGGGTGTCCAGCGGTTTTCGTAAGCATACTGTGAAATAGAAGTGTTATTGACCAAGGGACGATAAATACTTGAAGTAAGCCATGCACTGTAATTGGCCACACCCTGGAAGTAGGCATTGAAGCCCAGACCTTTCCATTCCAGACCCAAATTGAACCCATAATAGATTTCCGGCCAAGCAGTACTGTAACCCATAGGAACCATATCGTTAGAGTTAACCACACCATCGTTGTTCACATCCTTGTACTTCAAATCGCCGGGCTTCACAGGGCCGAACTGTTGGGGAACACTGTTGTCGATGTCGGCCTGATCCACAAAATGACCGACGGCCTGCAATCCCCAAACCTGACCAATAGGTCTGCCTACAGCACTCAGATATTCATACGGTTTCGGTTCCTCCAGATTTTCAATGATTTCATTACGGTTGAACGAATACGTTCCACCTACGCGAAGCTTAAAGTCTCCAATCTGCTTGCTGTAATCCAAGCCTAATTCCGTACCCCAGCTGTCTACGACACCAGCATTGACATACGGGCTACTGATACCCAACACACTGGAATTACGTCCACTTGCATCAACCCAGATATCAGAACGACGCTCATAGAAGCCGTCAATGCTAAAGTTCAATCCCTTCAACAATGATACATCCAAACCTACATTATACTTATAGGCTTTTTCAAGCACTCCATTGACCGAAGCCAGACGACCTTCAGCCCAACCGCCATCACCATTGCCAAAGTTATTTCCACCCACTACGGGATACGTACTACCACCCCCCATCAAATCTTCGTGCCAATAGCCATCGTAGGGTGTATTGTCAGTATTGATAATACCAAATGAAGCACGCAATTTCATGAAATCAATCAGATTCTGGTTCTGCATGAACTCTTCATTGGTAATGACCCAAGACAGACCTATAGTAGGAGAAGGTTTCCAACGGCTATTCGGATCAAGTTTGTTGGAAGCAGAGAACATCAAAGTAAAGTCTGCGAAGTAACGGTTGTTGTAGCCGTAATGCGTGTACCAACCTGCACTCTGTGTATAGAGAGGCACGTTAGTAGCTTCGTTAAACTTATATGTATAAAGCAGCATTGTATAGATGTCGTGCAAGCCGAAACGACGATTCCAGTCCACATTCATCTGGAAATTGAACGAACGGTATTGCCAATCAAGCTTTGAAGAGCCGTTGGAACTACTTACCGAACCACCCGTTACTTGCGAAAACTCAGAGGGCTCACCGTTTTCCCAAGCTGTCACGGTAGTCATCCCCCAACGGTCGCTCTGACGATAGTCTTCCCAGAACGATGACAAAGCATCGTAACCGATACGTACCGATGCCCCCAGTCCTTCGGTGATAGAAGACAAATCCTGACGTAAATTCATATCGGCATACAAGGCACGGGTGTTACCACGAGAATAGCCATGCCCTTGGGCCAGATACACGGGGTTGTAATCACCGCTCCACGTGTTGTTACCACCCCACAGACCATTTTCTGTCTTCACAGGGAAAGCGGCAGAAGGCACCGTATAGAGCTTACCTATCAGATTGTCGCCCGACGAGCTGGGACGGCTGAACTCACTCAACACACCCGAGATATTGGTCTGCAAACGAGTAGTTGACGTCAGGTCGATGTCCAGATTAGAACGGAAGTTGAAGCGCGAATATTTGTCCTGCGTTGAAATGCCGCTTGCCATAGGATTCTTAATGAAACCTCTATCGTTCTGCAGATTCAGCATGGTAAAATAACGCATTTTGGTAGAACCGCCCCGGAAAGTCAGCGTAGCAATGTCTGACATACCCATATCACGGAACACCTCATCCATCCAGTTTACGTTAGGATAGAGATAAGGATACTTGCCACTCTTAAAGGCATTCAGTTCGTTCTGCGAATATCGGGCCGATTTTCCGTCATTAGCCAAAGCCTCGTTGATGGCAGAAGCATAAGTATAAGAATCGGCCATTTCGGGCAAACGGGTCTGCATGTTGAATCCATGGTCGTAAGAGAATTTGATTTCACGACTCTTGTACATACCGCGCTTGGTGACGATATTCACCACACCGTTGACACCCCGGAAGCCATAGAGAGCAATAGCTGCCGCATCGCGCAAGATGCTCACTGACTCCACCTCTTCGGGAGAAATGTAATTCAGAGCCTGGTAATTGTTATCTCGCTCCAATCCGTCTACAACCAACAGAATGCCTTGGTTACTCAACGTTTTGGGGCCACGAATGGCCATTGAGGAAATCTGGTCCCACACGTTACCGGTCTTTTGCATAGTATAAAGACCCGCCACGTTACCATACAAAGCATTACCCACATTGAAAGTTGAACGATTGTCAATCTGGTCGGCATACACTGTGGATACAGCACCGGTGCTCTCTGCGTTGGTCTGTTCCAAACCAAAACCGTAGTTCACCTTCTGTGAAGCAAAATCCATCACAACCTTCATGGGCTGGCCTGTGACCTCTACCACTTTAATGTCATCCTTACCCGTACGGATACATAATTTGTTATCACTTTCTACTACTGGTGCGATAAAATCGCATTAGTTTTAAATATCATCAAATAACGAGAGTTCCTTGACATTTTGGTTTAAAATGATTGATGAGTCTTGCTTTGTTATCAACGACCGCAGGTCTGTTCTTTC
>NZ_CASFWU010000032.1:0-74543 GCF_949298305.1 uncultured Bacteroides sp.
GGCAGCCACCACCCAAGGCAAGGTGCTGACGCGGCGTACGATTTCGTCCGTACGTTCGTCGGTATGGTCCAGGTCGATGCACAGCAGTCCGCTGTAGCTTGTCAGGTTGCGCACGGCGTGCCCGCCGCGGCAGGTGCCCGCCGTCACCACGCAGGGCGTGCGTCCCTTCACCGCCTGCGCCTCGGCCCTGCGGTCCGGCTGCGCGGCCAGTCGGCGGTAGTTCAGTGTGTGCGCCTTGAAGTCGTCGCCGCGCACCCGTTCGATGAAGCGGGCAAAGGGAATGTCGCGGGGCTTTTTGCTCCTGACGTCCGGAAACTCGGAGACCAGGAACGGTTCGTGTTTTGCAGTTGATGTTTCCATAGTAACCATCAAGTTTGAGTCCGACCGCCAGCACCATTGCTGCGGTCGCTGCAAAACAACACAAAATATTTTTGCCCGTTCCCCGATTTTGGAGTACTTATTTGCGCAACCCGCTGACAACCAGCGCCTCTTTCAGACAAAAACACTCCAAACGCAGTTTTATGGTTTATTAACGTGGCTGACCGGAGACCGGGATGCCGATGTGTCTTGCCGCAGAGGGCGGATATGTCCGTGCCGGCTATAAAGACAGAGGGCACACCGTCGGGGTGTGCCCTCAATCCTTGCGAAGCCGGCATCCGGCCGCCTTCGGATATGGTTTTTCTTAAGAGAGAATTGGCAGGTTGTTAGAGGTTGGGGTTGTCCATGGTGACGGTCATTTCGGGCTGCAGCACGTACTGGCCTTTCTTCTTGCTCCACTTGTAGTACTCGGTGGTGATGGTCTTGCCCTGATACAGGTAGTGGATGCAGATGTCCTTTTCCCACTGGTTGCGGTCGCTGTTCCACTTCAGTGTCTCGCTTTCGGTCATGCGGTTCTGCTCGTCGTACTTGTAGTTATGCTTCATGTAGTTGGCCAGCAGGTTGCCGTCTGTCTTGTACACTGTCTGTCCCACCATCACGCCGTTAACCTCTTCCGAATTGTAAATAAGGTTGTTCTTGTTGTCGGCCGAAGCATTCAGGGCACAAGTGAAGAGAAGAGTAGAGAACATCAAAGTTTTTAAAATTTTCATGGCTGTTATGTTTTTGGTTTATATTTTACATTTGTCTTTTGATTGCCTCTGAAATCGGGCGCAAAGGTAGGCATTAAATTGACACAACGCAAAGAAAAAGCAATTATTTTATCAATATGTCAGCTTTCCGTGTTTTCTACCCCTTTCTTTTTGGCAAGATGAATGAACAAAAAATATCCGGCAGTGGGGCTGCCGGATATTTTAGTGTACAAAGTGCACTTGAAAGGATTTGCTTGCTTGGCTTTCTGATTGTAAGTTAAATAACGTTATAGCCTCCGTTAGTGGGCTTCGAGCCAGTTCTTTCCCCAGCCGCAATCGGCCCTGAGGGGCACCTGCATGGGGTAGGCGTTCTCCATTTCCTCGATTACAATTTTCTGTACCAGCTCCTTTTCTTCGGCCGGAACGCTGAAATTCAGTTCGTCGTGGACCTGTAGAATCATCTTTGCTTTCAGATTGTAAGCTTCGAAGCGGCGGTGGATGCGCGCCATGGCCACTTTGATGATGTCGGCGGCGCTTCCCTGGATGGGGGCGTTGATGGCGTTCCGCTCGGCATAGCCGCGCACCACGGCGTTGCGCGAGTTGATGTCGGGCAGGTAGCGCTTGCGGCGGAAGATGGTCTCCACGTAGCCTTTCTCGCGGGCTGCCTCGATGCTGCGGTCCATGTATTCCTTCACTTGCGGATAGGTGGCGAAGTATTCGTCAATCAGTTCCTTGGCCTCCTTGCGGTCCACGTTCATGCGCTCGGCCAGCCCGAAGACCGAGATGCCGTAGATGATGCCGAAGTTGGCGGTCTTGGCCTTGCGGCGCATGTCGGACGTGACGTCCTTCAGGTCCACCTTGTAGACTTTGGCGGCGGTGGCGGCGTGGATGTCGTGTCCGCTGCAGAAGGCTTCAATCATGTTGCGGTCGCCGCTCAGGTGGGCCATGATGCGCAGCTCTATCTGCGAGTAGTCGGCCGAGAAGAACTCGCAGCCGTCGTCGGGGATGAAGGCCTTGCGTATCTCCTTGCCGTCCTCGTCGCGGATGGGGATGTTCTGCAGGTTGGGGTTGCTGGAACTGAGGCGGCCGGTGGCAGTGACGGCTTGGTTGAACGAGGTGTGTATCCGTCCCGTGCGCGGATTGATGAGCTGGGGCAGGGCGTCCACGTAGGTGCCGAGCAGCTTCTTCAGCCCGCGGTGCTCCAGTATCTTGCCCACGATGTCGTGCTTGCCGCGCAGACTCTCCAGCACTTCTTCCGAGGTGACGTACTGGCCCGTCTTGGTCTTCTTGGGTTTCTGCATCAGCTTCAGGCGGTCGAAGAGCACTTCGCCCACCTGCTTGGGCGAGGCGATGTTGAATTCGCCTCCGGCCAGGCGGTAGATGTCCTGCTCTATCTCCTGCAGGCGCACGTTGAAGTGTTCGGACGAGAGCTTCAGCGCGTCGGTGTCCAGGCGCACGCCGTTGGTCTCGAGATTGACCAGCACGGGGACGAGGGGCATCTCTATCCCGGCAAACAGCTGCTCGGCGTCTTGTGCCTTCAGCTCTTTCTCCAGCACGTTCTTCAGCCGCAGGGTGATGTCGGCGTCCTCGCAGGCGTAGACGTAGACATCCTCGGGCCGGAGGTCGCGCATGTTCTTCTGGCCTTTGCCCTTCGGGCCGATGAGCTCGTCGATGTGGATGGTGCGGTAGTGCAGGTATATCTCGGCCAGGTAGTCCATGTTGTGGCGCAGTTCGGGCTGGAGGACGTAGTGGGCGAGCATGGTGTCGAAGAGGGGGCCTTTGACGCGGACGCCGTAGTTCTGCAGGACTATCAGGTCGTACTTGATGTTTTGCCCCACCTTCAGCGAGCGCTCGTTTTCGTAGAGCGGGCGCAGGTCGTCCACGATGCGCCGTGCCTCTTCGCGTCCGGCGGGGACGGGGACGTACCAGGCCCTGCCTTCGGCGTCGCTGAAGCTCATTCCCACCAGTTCGGCCTCCATGGGCTCGGTGCCGGTGGTCTCCGTGTCTATTGAGAGAATTTCCGTTGTAAGCAACTTTTGAACAAATTCCTTTCTTTTCTCTTCTGTATCAATCAGTTGATAGTCTGTTTCTGCCTGATTGAAGCTCGCGAGATTTGAATTTTTCCGTTCGTCCGTCCCCTCGTCCGCAAATTCTGCAAACAAATCGCCTTGCAGCGGGGCGGTAGCGGCTGTCGGAGCGGCAGCGGCGAACAGGGTGCCTGCATAGGGGTCGGCTGCGGGAGAGGGTGGGGGAGTGGCGGACTTCTTCAGCACGCGGTCGATGAGCGAGCGGAACTCCAGCTCGTCGAAGATTTTGCGCAGGGCTTCCTCGTCCGGCTCTTCGCGCACCAGCTTCTCCATCTCCAGCTCGATGGGCACATCGGTCTTGATGGTCGCCAGAAATTTGGAGAAGCTGATGCTTTCGCGGTTGTTCTCCACCTTCTGCTTCAGCGCGCCCTTCAGGCGGTCGGTGTTGGCCAGCAGGTTCTCGATGCTGCCGAATTCGGCTATCAGCTTCTGCGCGGTCTTCTCGCCCACGCCGGGACAGCCGGGTATGTTGTCCGAGGCGTCGCCCATCAGGCCCAGCATGTCTATGACTTGGGCGGTGTTCCCGATGCCGAACTTGGCTTTCACCTCTTCCGTGCCCATCACCTCAAAGCCGCCTGTGTGTTTGGGTCGGTACATGAACACGTGTTCGCCCACCAGCTGCCCGTAGTCCTTGTCGGGCGTCATCATGTAGGTGGTGATGCCCCGCTTGCCGGCTTCGGTGGCCAGTGTGCCGATTACGTCGTCGGCCTCATAGCCGGGCACTTCGAGAATGGGGATGCGGTAGGCGCGGATGATGTCCTTTATAATAGGTACGGAGAGGCGGATGGTCTCGGGCGTCTCTTCGCGCTGGGCTTTGTATTGCTGGTAGGCTTCGTGGCGGAAGGTGGGGCCTGCGGGGTCGAAGGCAACTCCCAGGTGCGTGGGGTTCTCCTTTTTCAGCACTTCCTCCAGGGTGTTTACGAAGCCGAAGATGGCCGAGGTGTTCAGTCCCTTGGAGTTGATGCGCGGGTTTTTGATGAGTGCGTAGTAGGCCCGATAGATGAGCGCGTAGGCGTCGAGCAAGAAAAGTTTATCGGTTGAATCCATATATTTATCTTTTTTTTCTTGGTAAAAGTACAAAAAAATACGGTATTAACCGTTTTATTACTATTTTTGTAGGCAAATAGTCACGGATGAACATACTATCAATCATAAAATCTCCAATATCGGCCGAACTGGAGGATTTCGTACAGCTTTTTGACAGTTCGCTCGACAGCTCCAATATCCTGCTGAAGCGTGTCATCACCCATATCCGTCAGCGGAATGGCAAGATGATGCGTCCCATGCTGGTACTGCTGGTGGCCAAGCTGTGCGGCAACGTCAGCCGGCAGACTTATCATGCGGCGGTGGCGCTGGAGCTGTTGCACACGGCCAGCCTGGTACACGACGATGTGGTGGACGAAAGCTCCGAACGCCGTGGCCAGCTCTCGGTGAATGCGGTGTTCAACAACAAGGTGGCTGTCTTGGCGGGCGACTATCTGCTGGCTACGGCTCTGGTGCAGGTAGGGCAGACGCGCAACCACGACATCATCGACGTGGTGTCCGCCCTGGGTCAGAACCTGGCCGAAGGCGAGCTGCTGCAGCTTTCCAACGTCAGCAATCTTGAGTTTTCCGAAGCTGTCTATTTTGACGTCATCCGCAAGAAGACGGCCGTGCTCTTTGCCGCCTGTACCAAAGCGGGGGCCTTGTCTGCGGGAGCAACCGATGAAATGGTAGAATCCGCACGTCTTTTCGGCGAATACATCGGCTTGTGCTTCCAGATTAAGGACGACATTTTCGACTACTACGAGAGCAAGGAGATTGGCAAGCCTACGGGCAACGACATGCACGAAGGCAAGCTGACTCTGCCCGTGCTCTATGCGCTCAATTCTACCCGCAACGAAGAGGCCTGCGCCTGGGCCGTCAAGGTGAAGAACGGTACGGCCAACGCCGATGAAATCGGTCGTTTGGTGCAGTTCACCAAAGAGAACGGAGGCATTGAGTATGCTGCGAAAGTGATGGACGACTATCGGCAGAAGGCCTTTGCGCTTCTGCCCGAAGGTACCGATTCCGAGGTCCGGCAGGCTTTGGAGGCTTACTTGAATTATGTGGTGGAAAGGGAGAAATAATCCCTGGCAATGATACAAGCAAAAGGCCGCTTTCCGAATGGGAAAGCGGCCTTTTGTCTGTCGGAAAGGAACCTGTCGGTTCCCCTGGTGAGGATTGTTCAGAAGAACTTGGTCTCCTGTCCCAGAATGTCGCTCAGCAGCAGGTTGGCCAGTCGGCTGGTGCCCAGTCGGAAGAGCTGGTTGTTCAGCCATTCATCGCCCAGCACTTCCTTGACAATGGTGTAGTAGACGAGGGCATCACGCACGCAGTTGATGCCTCCGGCGGGCTTGAAGCCAATTTTGTTGCCAGTCTCTTCGTAGTATTCCTTGATGGCCTGGCACATGACGTAGGCGGCTTCGGGCGTGGCTGCAGGCTGTTGCTTGCCGGTAGAGGTCTTGATGAAGTCGGCGCCGGCATACATGGCCAGGATGGAGGCCTTCTTGATGTTGCTGGCTGTCTTCAGCGCTCCTGTCTCCAGAATCACTTTCAGATGGTGCTCTTTGCAGGTCTCCTTCAGCTCCTGTATTTCGTCGCAGAGGCCTTCGTAGTCGCCGCTGAGGAACTTGCCTACGGAGATGACAATGTCGATTTCATCGGCTCCTTCCATGATGGCCATGGCCGTTTCGGCCACTTTCACTTCGATGAAGGTCTGAGAGGAGGGGAACCCTGCCGATACGCAGGCAATCTTCACTTCTTCCACCTCCAGCGTGTCCTTCACGATTTCCGCGAAGTTGGGATAGACACAGATGGCGGCCACGTTCTTCAGGTCGGGAAACTCTTCTTCAAAGCGGTTGACCTTTTGCGTGAAGCGCATGACGCTTTCGTCGCTGTCTTCGGTCTTCAGGGTGGTGAGGTCAATGCAGTTGAACAGCCTTTTCTTCACCTCTTTCGTATCGTTTTCGGGGAGCTTTTCTTCGATGATTGCGGCTACTTTGGCGGCTATGTTGGCATCGTCGAGCCTTGTTTCGTACTTGGCCAGGGCGGCCTCGTACTTGTTTTGGGTGAGTTCATAATTCTCCATGCTCTTTCAATTTAGGGTTGTTGATATGTCTTGTCCGGTCTCTTCCGGTTTTCTTCTCGATGGTTTGTTGGAAAGCCTTTGTCAGGTCGGTGCCTGTCTGGTTGGCAATGCAGAGCAGCACCCAGAACACGTCGGCAATCTCTTCTTCCAGGTTCTCCTTTTCACCCGCCTTGAACGACTGGTCGCCGTATTTGCGGGCCATGACGCGGGCCAGTTCGCCCACTTCTTCGGTCAGGACGGCCATGTTGGTCAGTTCGCTGAAGTAGCGCACGCCGTATTGTTTGATCCAGTCGTCCACCTGTTTCTGTGCTTCTTCCAGTGTCATATCCTTGTCTTTATTCTTTATTCCTTGTTCTTTGTATCTATGCAGATGGTCACGGGGCCGTCGTTCATCAGCTCCACCTTCATGTCCGCTCCGAATTCACCGGTTCCGATGTCCTTGCCCAGCGCGGTGGAGAGCGCTTCGCAGAAACGGTTGTAGAGGGGGATGGACGTTTCGGGCTTGGCTGCCCGTATGTAGCTGGGGCGGTTCCCTTTCTTGGTCGAGGCGTGCAGCGTGAACTGGCTTATCACCAGAATGTCGCCCCCTGTCTCCAGGATGGATTTGTTCATTACGCCGTTTTCATCGTCGAAAATGCGCAGGTTTACTATCTTCTTGCACAGCCAGTCAATGTCTTCCTGCCCGTCGGCTTCTTCGATGCCCACCAGTATCATCAGCCCCTTTCCGATGGCCGATTTGCAGGTGCCGTTGATGGTGACCGAGGCGTGCCCGGCCCGTTGTATAACTACTCTCATAACTGCTTTTCTTTGTTTGTTGTCGGCTTCAAAGTTAAGAATAAAATCGGGACACCGTATTTCCCGGTCCCTGCTTTTACGTTTTTTCAGACAGTGCCGATGTGTTGTCTGTCATTCTTCTGCCTTCGTGCTGAAATGTTCGCGGATGATGCGTGCCTTTGCTTCGCCCACTACAGCGGCCAGGGCTTCGGGTTCGGCTTCGCGGATGCGCTTCACGCTTTTGAATTCTTTCAGCAGGGCCGTCTTGCTTTTTTCGCCGATTCCCTTGATTTCATCGAGGGCGGAGCTGATTTGTCTCTTGCTTCGCTTGTCCCGATGGAAAGTAATGGCAAAACGGTGTACTTCGTCCTGGATGTGGGTGAGCAGGCGGAAGAGGGGAGTATTCTGTTTCATGCCGATGACCTGCGGCGGAAAGCCGTAAAGCAGTTCCGACGTGCGGTGCTTGTCGTCTTTGGCCAGGCCTGCCACGGGGATGTCCAGCTTCAGCTCCTCCAATACTTCTTTAACGGCGCTCATCTGGCCTTTTCCGCCATCGGTGATGAGGAGGTCGGGCAAGGGTGCGTTTTCTTCTACAGCGCGCGAATAACGCCTTCTGACGACCTCCTGCATGGAGGCATAGTCGTCCGGCCCTTCTACTGTCTTGATGTTATACTTGCGGTATTGCTGCTTGGCAGGTTTGCCCTTGATGAAGACCACGCAGGCCGCTACAGGATCGGAGCCTTGAATGTTGGAGTTGTCGAAGCATTCTATCTGCATGGGCAGCCTGTCCAGATGGAGCTGGTCTTGTATTTCCTTCAGCAACCTTGTAGTCCGTTGTTCGGGGTTCAGCTTTTCCTGTTGCTTCAGCCTGTCAGCCTTGTATTGCTTTACGTTCAGAATGGACAGCTCCAGCAGTTTCTTCTTGTCTCCTCGTTGGGGTACGGTGAATTCGACATCCTTCAGCTCTATTTCCAGGGGGAAGGGAACGATGATTTCGCGGGAAAGGCTTTTGTAGCGTTCCCTCATCTCCACGATGCCCAGCTGCAGCAGCTCCTCCTTGCTTTCGTTCAGCCGCTTTTTGTACTCGAAGGTGAAGGCCTGGTTGATGGCGCCGTTCTTGATGTGGAGATAGTTGATGAAAGCGGCCTGTTCATCGTCGTCCTCTTCGATGGAAAAGACGTCAATGTTGTGCAGCACGTTGCTTACCACTTCCGACTTGGCACAGTAGTTTTCTATCAGCAGATATTTTTCCTTTATCTTCTGTGCTTCTTCAAACTTCATTTCCGCTGCCAGTTCCTGCATCTGCGTGTAGAGCATCTGCTCCACGCCGCGCGTATTCCCCTTAAGAATTTCCTTGATTTCACCGATATTTTTCAGGTATTCCTCTTCGCTCTGCTTGCCGATGCAGGGGCCTGCACACTTTTTGATGTGGTATTCCAGACAGACGTTGAACTTTCCCGTCCGGATGTTTTCGGGGGACAGGTTCAGGTTGCAGGTACGCAGCGGATAGAGTTGTTTGATGAGGTCGAGCAGCGCGTTCATGGTCGGTACGTGGCTGTATGGCCCGTAGTACGAAGAGCCGTTGCGGATGATGCGCCTGGTTTTGAACACCCGCGGGAAATATTCGTTTTGAACGCAGATGGAAGGGTAGGTTTTGTCATCCTTCAACAGGACATTGTAGCGTGGACGGTATTTCTTGATGAGGTTGTTCTCCAGCAGTAGGGCATCTTCTTCCGTGTTCACCACAATGTAGCGAATGTCTGCAATCTTGCTGACCAGAACTCTGGTCTTCCCGGGCTCGTGCTCCCTGTTGAAATAGGACGATACTCTCCGCTTCAGGTTTTTGGCTTTCCCTACGTAGATGATTGTCCCTCCGGTGTCCAGGTACTGGTAAATACCGGGGCTTTCGGGGAGGTTCAGTACAATTCCCTTCAGATATTCGTTTAGTTTAAGTTCGGTTGATGTGTCCATTCGTTCAATAGTTTGGTAGAAGGCTTGCAGAAATGCGATTTTGCTTCTGCTGCTGGTTGATTTGATGCTTTCTGAGCTTTTACAGTGTCAGTACGCTTTCGACCTCGATGTCTTTGTCGAATACATCTTTTCCATGCAGGGCCTCCAGTTCGATAATGAAGTTCACAAACACCTTTCGGGGATTCATTTGTTTTACGAGCTTGCAGGCGGCAGCCATCGTTCCTCCCGTTGCCAAGAGATCGTCGTGCAGCAGGACAACGTCGTCCTCGCTGATGGCGTCCTTGTGCATCTGTACGGTGTCCTTGCCGTACTCCTTGTCGTAGCTTTCCTCAATGGTTTCGGCGGGCAGTTTGCCGGGCTTGCGGATGGGGACGAAGCCGGCGCCCAACCGTGTGGCCAGGATGGGCCCCATGATGAAGCCTCTCGATTCGATGCCTACCACTTTCGTAATCCCCCGGTCCTTGTACATGTCGTACAGCGTGTCCGACAGTTCCTTCAGCGCCTCGGGGTTTTTGAAGAGGGTTGTCACGTCGTAAAACAGGATGCCGGGGATGGGGAAATCGGGAATTTCCCGAATGTTTTGCTTAAGCGTTTCTTTGCTCATAACCAGAATATTTAGTTCATTTATTGAATTATTTGTTTCACGTGGAACCAGCCTTGCTCAACGCCCGCAAAGCACCAGCAGGACGTTGATGTCGCTGGGCGATACGCCTGGGATGCGGCTGGCCTGGGCAATGGTCTCGGGGTCTATCTTCACCAGCTTCTGCCGGGCTTCGGTAGAGAGCGATTGCAGGGAGTTGTAGTCGAACTTGCCTTTAATCTTGATGCTTTCCAGCCGGGCCAGCTTGTCGGCAATGATTCTTTCCCGTCCGATGTAGCCTTCGTACTTGATGAGGATTTCGGCTGCCTCCAGAATTTCCTCGCGCCGTTCGTCCACCTTGTCCAGTTCGCGCTTGAAGGCGCTGATGTGGTCGCTCAGGTTGGCGATGGTGATTTGCGGACGGTTGAGCAGTTCTACCAGCTTGCAGCCCTGGCGGAGTGGAGTAGTGCCCAGCGCTTCGAGCGTGGGGTTGATGAGGGCGGGCTTGATGGAATAGTTGCGGGCAAAGTCGATGATGCGGTTCACAGCCTCGCGTTTCCGTTTCAGCAGTTCGTAGCGTTCGTTGCCGGCCAGTCCCAACTTCCAGGCGCGTTCCGTGAGGCGCATGTCCGCATCGTCCATGCGGAGCAGGATGCGGTATTCTGCGCGCGAGGTGAACATGCGGTAGGGTTCGTCCACGCCTTTCGTCACCAGGTCGTCGATGAGCACGCCGATATAGGCTTCGTCCCTGGCCAGGGTGAACGGTTCGCCTCCGTGGCAGTTGATGTGTGCGTTGATACCCGCCACGATGCCTTGTCCTGCCGCTTCCTCGTATCCCGTTGTGCCGTTCACCTGTCCGGCAAAGAACAGGTTCTTGACCTTCTTTGTCTCCAGTGTATGCTTCAGCTGGGTGGGGTCGAAGTAGTCGTACTCGATGGCGTAGCCCGGACGGTAGACCACCATGTCCCTGAAGGCCGGAATCTTCTTCAGCGCTTCCAGCTGGATGTCCATTGGCAGCGACGAGGAGAAGCCGTTCAGGTAGAGCTCCTGCGTCGTCTCGCCCTCCGGCTCCAGGAAGAGCTGGTGCTGCGGTTTGTCGGGGAAGGTGACAATCTTAGTCTCGATGCTGGGGCAGTAGCGGGGGCCGATGCTCTGGATTTGTCCGTTGAAAAGGGGCGAATCGGGCAGGCCGCGGCGCAACACCTCGTGTACTTCCTCGTTGGTGAAGCACGTCCAGCAGGGCAGTTGCCGCAGGTGTCGGGTGGGGGTGTCCATGAAGGAGAACTTGTGGAAGTCGTTTTCGCCTTCCTGTATTTCCATGTCTTCGTAGTGGACGCTGCGTCCGTCGATGCGGACGGGTGTGCCCGTCTTCATCCGCCCGTAGGTGATGCCCTGGGCCGCGATGGATTCGGTCAATTCGTAGGATGCAGGCTCGGCCATGCGTCCGCCCGGCAGCATGGTGCGGCCCACGTGCATCAGTCCGTTCAGGAAGGTGCCTGCGGTCAGTACGACGCATTTGGCGTGAAACGTCACGCCCCACACGGTCCTGACGCCCGCCACTTCGCCGTCCTTGACCAGCAGCTCGCGCACCGTGTCCTGCCAGATGTGCAGGTTGGGCGTATTCTCCAGCACCTCGCGCCATGCCCAGATGAACTTGTTGCGGTCGCACTGCGCGCGCGGGCTCCACATGGCCGGTCCTTTCGAGCGGTTCAGGATGCGGAATTGGATGGCGGTCTTGTCCGTCACCAGTCCCATGAATCCGCCCAGCGCATCCACTTCGCGTACCATCTGTCCTTTGGCTATGCCGCCCACCGCGGGGTTGCAGCTCATCTGCCCGATTTTGTTCATGTCCATGGTGATGAGACACGTCTTCGAGCCCAGGTTGGCAGCGGCGGCGGCGGCTTCGCATCCCGCGTGTCCGGCGCCTATCACGATTACGTCATACTTGAATTCCATTTGTAAATGTTGGTTTTGATTACGCCACAAAGTTACTAAAAAGTTATGGGTCTGTGGAAAATCCTTGCGATTTTTGCGGACAGGCGGACGGGAAGACGGAAATAACGGCGTAAAAACGCATTAGGGAAAATCAGGATGTCAGCTGCCGGTGGTGTATCTGATACATTTTGATGCTGTATTTCCCTTTTTCGCTTTCCTTGCGGCGACACTTCGCCTGCTTTACGGGCTGTTTCGCTTTCAAAATGATTGTTCCCGGCATTCCCGATTTACGTGCAAACCAGACACGGCGCCGGTTTTTCGGGCCTGCGGGCGGCCTGGCGAGGCCGTGTGGAGACGCCTGCGTTAAAGAATAAAAAATAAATGGCGGACGGGTAGGGGGAGTGGTGAGCTTTCTTTATCTTTAAGAGTGAATTTCCGCAAACAGAAAATAGCCAGTTATGAAAGCAAGAAGATATATCCTCCGTCTGTTGCCGGTGTTGGCCCTGTTGTTTGTCTCCTCTGTCCTCCGGGCGCAGGAAGACAGTACCCGTGTGCGGCGCGACAGTGTCAGCGCTTCTTTTTCGGGCAATCTTTTGCCTGCGCTTCCCGATGCACCGGCTCCGTCGGCCGGGAGTCTGTCCGGGAAGTTGTCTCCCGATGCCGGACAGACTCTGCCCCGTTTCCTCCCCAATCCGGCCAATGCCCTGCCTTACTACACCAATCCCTCGCCCATGTTCCGCGGCGACTATACCACGGGCGGCACGCTGGGCCGTTCGGGCCGCAACCTGTTCTGGGGTTCGGGCAGTCAAAACAGCATTCCCGGCATCGGGCGGATGAACGAGGCCACCCTGGGCTATCAGCGCGAGCTGAACGACAAACTTGCCTTGCAGGCCAGCATCAATGCCATCAAGATGAACATGGACCACTTCAGCGGCCAGTCGTTCACCGCCGGGGGCGCGCTTGTCTACCGTCCGCAGGAACATCTGCGCTTCACGCTTTTCGGTTCGGTGGACATGGGCAATGCCGCCGGCCTCTTCTCCATGCCCTACCAGTACGGCGGTACCGTGGGCTTCGACCTGGGCGACCACTTCAGCATGGAGCTGGGCGTGCGGCGTTACTACGACTCCTTCACCGGCCGCTGGGAGACACGCCCCGTCGTGATACCCACCATCAATTTCAACGAGAAATTCAAGCTGGGCCTGGACGTGGGGCCGCTGATTTACGATATTCTGCGTAGCGTCATCTTCGACCAGAAAGACCGTAGCAGCGGGCCTACCATCATGCCCGATTTCCCTCACCGATGAGGGTTAAGGCGGTTGGCGGCGTCTACACAGTCTGCGCTGTCTGCCGCTTGTGCCACGGGGTTATTCCTGGCTCTGCCGGGCGCCTGTTCCGCCTCTCATGTCCAATGCCCGGTTCTCGGCCTCTTCCATGATTTCCCGTTCTCCGGGTCCCTTGTCGTTGATGCCGCAGAGGTGCAGGATGCCGTGTATGATGACGCGGTGCAGTTCCCGTTCGTAGTCGTTGCCGGCAAACTGCTCGGCGTTGGTGCGCACGGTGTCCAGGCTGATGAAGAGGTCGCCGCTCAGGCGGTTGCCCTCGCAGTAGTCAAAGGTGATGATGTCCGTGTAGTAATCATGTTGCAGATACTGGCGGTTCACCTCCAGAATCTTTTCGTCCGAGCAGAAGATGTAGGCCACTTCGCCCACGCGTTTGCCGTAGCTGGCTGCCACGGCCTTGATCCACTCCGTCGTCTCACGTTTCTTGATGTCCGGCATTTCCACGCCGTCTGTTTGGTAGGTAATCATAATGCATTCAGGTCTCGCCTCCGGCTTCCTTTTCCCAAGGATAGGGCAGGGAAGGATGGAGGGTAATTGGGGTATTATCTATTGTTCTTATTTCACATTCTGTTCTTGTCTGTCTTTCTTTCCCGTCCGTTTTTCCTTTGTTTTGGAAGCGAGGCCGGGGGCGGGTTCAGAAGAACCAATAGCTGATGACGATGGCGGCCACGATGCCCGACACGTCGGCAATGAGTCCGCACGTCACGGCGTTGCGGGTGCGGGTGATGCCCACGCTGCCGAAGTACACGGCCAGGATGTAGAACGTGGTGTCCGACGCTCCGCGGGCCACGCAGCTCATGCGTCCCACGAACGATTCGGCTCCGTATTCCTTCATCGTGTCTATCATCAGGCCGTTGGCCGCGCTTCCGCTCAGCGACTTCATCAGGGCGGTGGGCAGGGCGCCCACAAAGCCGGTGTCCACCCCGCAGAGGCCCACGACGTAGCCGATGCCGTCCACCAGCAGGTCCATGGCGCCCGAGGCGCGGAACACGGCGATGCCTACCAGGAAAGCCACCAGATAGGGGATGATGCGCACGGCGGTGGTGAAGCCCTCCTTGGCGCCCTCAATGAAGGCGTCGTAGACGTTGATGCGCTTTCTTACGCCCCACAGGATGAAGAGCAGGATGATGCTGAACAGGATGATGTTGGCCGCCAGGGTGGAGTAGGCGCCCATCTCGTCGCGCCCCACACGGACAAACAGCCAGATGAGGGCGGAGAAGAAGAGCGCGATGCCGCCCACCAGGATGAGCACCGGCCGGCAGAACAGGTTGAGACGCTGCGACAGGCTGACCGCCGTCACGCCCACAAGGGTGGACACGGTGGTGGTGAGCAGGGTGGGGATGAAGATGTCCGTAGGCTGGGCCGCTCCCAGCTGCGCGCGGTACATCATGATGCTCACCGGGATGAGTATCAGCCCCGAGGTGTTCATCACCAGGAACATGATCATCGGGTTGGTGGCCGTGTCCTTCTTCGGGTTCAGTTCCTGCAGTTCCTTCATGGCCTTCAGGCCCAGCGGGGTGGCGGCGTTGTCCAGTCCCAGCATGTTGGCCGACAGGTTCATGAAGATGCTGCCCATGGCCGGATGTCCCTTGGGGATGTCCGGAAAGAGGCGGCAGAACAGGGGGCTGAGCCAGCGGCTCAGGGCATTGATCATGCCGCTGTTCTCGCCTATCTTCATCACGCCCAGCCAGAGGGCCAGCACGCCCGTCAGCCCCAGCGAAATCTCGAAGGCGTTTTTGGAAGAGTCGAAGGTGGAGTTCACCAGTTGCGTAAATATTTCCGTGTCGCCCATCAGCAGCAGGCGCACCAGCGCCACGATGAAGGCAATGACGAAAAAGGCAATCCAGATGTAGTTCAGTACCATAATGCAGTCGGGTTGGTTGGAATTTCTTTCATACGTAGCGGCAAAAATAGAGATTACTTTCCATAGTTTGTCAGAAAATACCGTATTTTTGTCCTCATCTTGGCCGGCTTGCCGTGCGCCCTGCCGCATGCGCCGCCTGCCGTACACCGTTTAACTGCCTGCCGCATGAAGCAATCAGAACAAATCCGGGCCGAGCTGGAGGCCTGCATCAATCCCGTGAAGCGCGAATACCTGCCCCGCTTCTTCAAGACGGGCAAGGGAGAATATGGCGAGGGCGACCGCTTCCTGGGCGTCGTGGTGCCCGACACGCGCCGGGTGGCCCGCCGCCACAAGGACGCGCCCTTCGGCGTGATGGCCGAGCTGTTGCAGAGCGAGTGGCACGAGTGCCGCCTCTGCGCCCTGCTGATGATGGTGGAGCGCTTCCGCAAGGCCGGCCCCGCCGGGCAGCAGGCCGTCTACGACTTCTACCTGACGCAGACCGCCCGCATCAACAACTGGGACCTGGTGGACCTGTCCGCCCCCTACATCGTGGGCGAGTATCTCAAAGACCGTCCCCGCGACGTGCTCTACCGCCTGGCGGAGAGTGACTGCCTCTGGGAGCGGCGCATCGCGGTGGTGGCTACGTTCGCGCTGATTCGCCGCAACGACTTTGCCGACATCCTGCGCCTGACGGAGTACTTCCTGCACCCGTACGCGTCGGCCGCGCCTTCGCTTCCTGCGCCCCGCATGCACGACCTGATGCAGAAGGCCCTTGGCTGGATGCTGCGCGAGATGGGCAAGCGCGACAAGGGCCTGCTGGTGCAGCTGCTCAGCCGCTATGCCGCCGTGATGCCCCGCACCATGCTGCGCTATGCCGTCGAGAAGTTCCCCGACGACGAGCGGCGGGAGTTCATGGGGCGGCGCTGACCCCTGCGGACAAAGGCCTCCACACAGACAAGAAACGAATTTAATCACCTATCAATCTGATGAATATGTATAGAACACTTCTCGGAATCATCTGTTTCCTTTTTGGCACATGTATGCTTCATGCGCAGTCTCCCAAGGAGAAAGGACTGAAAAGCATCAACCGAGCCTCGGCCGAGGCCATTGTGGGTTTCCTGGCCGACGACGAACTGCAAGGGCGCGAGGCCGGCATGCACGGCTCGCGGGTGGCGGCCCGCTATCTGGCTGCCTGGCTGAAAGACATCGGGGTGGCACCGCTCCTCGGCGAGAGCTACTACCAGCCCTTCGAGGCCTGTGCGCGCGAGCGCCAGCAGCGGGGGCGCTTCCAGGTCCATCCGGACTCCGTCGCCCTCTACAAGCAGGGCACCTACCGCTCCCTGCAACTGAACAACGTGCTGGGCGTCATCCCCGGCGAGCGGACGGACGAGTATGTGGTGGTGGGCGCGCACTTCGACCACCTGGGCACGGACTGCACGCTGGCGGCCGACGGCATCTACAACGGGGCCGACGACAACGCCTCGGGCGTGTCGGCCGTGCTCCAGATAGCCCGTGCCTTTGTGCTTTCCGGCCAGAAGCCGCTGCGCAACGTCATCATCGCCCTGTGGGACGGCGAGGAGAAAGGCCTGCTCGGTTCGGCCTATTTCACGGCTACGTGTCCCTTCGTCAGCCGGATTAAAGGGTACCTCAACTTCGACATGATAGGCCGCAACAACAAGCCCGACTGTCCGCAGCACGTGGTCTACTTCTACACCGAGTCGCATCCCGCCTTCGGCCAATGGCTGAAGCAGGACATCCGCACCTACGGCCTCGACCTGAAGCCCGACTACCGCCCCTGGGACCGTCCCGTGGGAGGCAGCGACAACGCATCGTTCGCCCTGCTGGACATTCCCGTCATCTGGTACCACACCGACGGGCACCCCGACTACCACCAGCCCACCGACCACGCCGACCGCCTGAACTGGGACAAGCTGACGGACATCACCCGCGCCTCGTTCCTGAACATGTGGAACCTGGCCAACGAGGAAACCTATTAGCACGCAAGAAGCGGCGGGAGGAACAGGCCTGCCGCCGCGCCTGCCTCACACAATAATCCCCCCGCCCAGCAGCAGCCCTTCGGCATCGTAGAAGGCGGCGGCCTGGCCCGAGGCAATGGCCTCCAGCGGCTCCAGCAGGTGTATGCGGAGCAGGCCGCCCTCGTCTGCCGTCACCCGGCAGCGGTTGGCCTGCTTGCGGTAGCGTATCTTCACAATGACCTCCTCGCCGCCCGTCACGCGGGCCTCGTCCACCAGGTTCCAGTCCTTCAGCCACATCTCCGTGCGGTAGAGCGAGGCGAGCGGTGCCAGCACCACCTCGTTCCGTCCGCGGCGTATCTCCTTCACGTAGACCGCGCGGTTCAGGTGGATGCCCAGCCCGCGCCGCTGGCCGACGGTGTAGAAGGGATAGCCCTCGTGCCACCCCAGAAAATCACCTTTTTCATCGAGAAACCGTCCCCGTCCGGGCAAGGCCGAGGCGGGCAGTTCGCGCCGCAGGAAGGCGCGGTAGTCGCCCGGGCAGAAGCAGACGCCCAGGCTGTCCTTCTTCTCCGCCACGCGCCCGAAGCCCCGGCGGGCGGCGTAGGCGCGGGCCTCGGCCTTCGTCAGGTCGCCCATGGGCAGAAGCATGCGCCGCAGGATGTCCTGCTTCAGTCCCCACAGGAAGAAGGACTGGTCCTTGTCGGGGTCGGCGGCGGGGGCGAGGTAGAACCTGCCTTCGCGGCACACCTTGCGCACATAGTGGCCCGTGGCTATGAGCGGAATGCCCATTTCATCGGCCATCTGTGCCAGCAGGGGCCACTTCAGCCGGTTGTTGCACAGGGTGCAGGGCACGGGGGTGCGGGCCGCCAGATACTCGTCGGTGAAGTAGCGGATGATGCGGCGGCGGAACTCGTCGCGCACGTCGCGCACGTAGTGGGCAATGCCCAGCCGGGCGGCCAACCGGCGGGCGTCGTCCAGGTGCGCCTCGCCGCCCTCCGCCTCGTAGAAGCGGAAGGTCACCCCGGCCACCTCGTAGCCGGCCTCCTGCAGGAGCATGGCGGCCACGGAGCTGTCCGTCCCCCCGCTCATGCCCAGTAATACTTGTTCTTTCATCGTTCCATCGTCATTCAACGGTTATTCAATCCATCCCCTACGAGCACCCAACGAAAAAACAGCGGTCATCCGCCCCAATCCCGACGGTTTTTCAATGGTCGTTGGGCTGGTTTTGTGCGAATCGCTGATAATCAGTCGTTTGCTGTTCGCCGGAAATCCGGCGCGAGCCGTGCAGGCATTGTCCGTGCACCGTGCAGGCATTGTCCGTGCACCGTGCAGGCATCGTCCGCGCACCGTGCAAGCATTGTCCGCGCACCGTGCAAGCATCGTCCGCGCACCGTGCAAGCATCGTTTTCCGCGGCCCTGCGGGCTGCACCCGGGCGGGCAAAGATACGATGCTTTTTCCGTCCGGCGGCAAAAACGCGCCACATTCCTCCGGCTTCTGCGAAAAATGTGTACCTTTGCAACGCCGAACCGGCCTCCCCCGCAATTCCGACACATGAAAACAAAAAACGTCCTCCTGCTCTCGTTCCTCGCCCTGCTGCTCATCAGCCTTTTCCAGCGGGCAGGCGTATGGTTTGCCTACCGCAACCAGATGCAGAAGGCCGAGGCCACGCTGGCTGCGTGCTTCAAGGAAACCTTTACATTGGTGACGGACGCCCAGGTGAACCGCCTGCCCTATCCCGAAGGGACCGTTACCCACATCGTCTATGCACCCGACAGCCTGCACTTGGACGTCGAGGACTGCCAGCTTCACTACGCCGAACAGACTTCGGCCGTGCTGCAGGACGGCTACGGGTTGCCCGAGACCTCGCTCGACTCGCTGCGCCTGACGCTGGCCGCCGTCCTGCAACGCGAAGGCGTGACGGGCAGCATCTACATCCGCAAGCTGGATGCCGCCACCGGCCGCACCCTTCAGACATCGCCCGCCGGTGTCCCGCTGCCCGACAAAGGCATCGGCGTGCTGACCTCGCCCCGCGCCCTGCTCCATCCGCAGCGGGGCATCGCCGTAGAAGCCGTCGCCGACCTGCATTACTTCGACCACCCGTCCAACCTGCTTTTCCCGGGGCTTACCTTCCTCATCACCGGCCTGCTGATAGGAGCCATTGCCTTGCGCATGCGCCTGCTGCAACGCCTGCGACGCGACATCGGCCGCCAGTGCGAGGACTTTTACCGGCTGGCCGAACAGATGGCGCAACCCGTCCGCCGGATGCAGGCCTGCCTGCATGCCTCCCGTTGGACCGAAGCCCGGCAGAAGGGGCAGCAAGTGCTCTGCGACACCGAAGCCACCCTGACCCGCGCCAAACAGGAGAATGCCCGCCTGCGTTCGCGCCGCACCACATGGCTGCGCCGCCTGTCGTGGGGCATGGTGCCGCTGGCCTTCGTGCTGCCCGCCCTGTGGGCCGGATACATCTACTACGAACAGTGGAGGGCCCTGAACCGCGAAGTACAGGTGTGCATCGAAGAAGCCTTTGTCGAGGAAAATGACCTGCGCCACAGCCGCTCGCTCGACGTCAACCACCTGCACGGCACCCGCAAGTCGCACATCACCGGGACGACCGACTACTTCCGCCATCAGATGGACTCGCTGCTGACCATCCTCTACCGGAAAACAACCGACGAGAAGGGCAACACCGGCTACGCACCCGCTTTCCCCGGCTCCGTCAGCGAGATTTATGTATCCCATCAGAGCATGAACCTGAGCGAAGGCACCCGCCTCTTCCGCGCTTACGGCACGCAGCAGCTCGTCAACCAACGGCCCGTCGCCGTACCTCTCGACACGCTCCGGATGGACTCGCTCTTTCGTGCCGCCCTCACCGATGCCGGACTGAAGACACCGGGCGGCATCCGCATCGTGCGCCCTGCCACGGGCCGGGTCGTCAGGCAGACGGCGCACGCCGTTCCCCGTTGGGGCAGCCTCGTCACTACGCCCCTGCGTCTGGCAGACGACGGCGCGGTGTGCGTGCAGGGCGTAGTGCCCGCCCCCGAAAGGCTCATCCTCCGTTCGGCGTGGTATCTCTTTGTGCCGCTGGGACTGACGTTCGCTTTCAGCCTACTGTGCATCGGTCTGCTGTGGCGTGCCTGGAGGCAGCAGCGCAGACTGGAGCAGTTCCGCAAGGACTTTACCTACTCCATGATACACGACATGAAGTCGCCCCTGCAAACCATTCTGATGGGAACACAAATCATGGAAAGCGGCCGCCTGGCCGACAAGCCCGAAAAGGCCGACAAGATAGTCCGGGCCATGAACGACGAATGTGCCCGTCTGCTCACCCTCTCGGGACGCGTGGTCATGCTGACGCAGATGGACCGCGGCGAGCTGGAGCTGCATCCCGTGCCTGTGTCCTTGCTGCCGCTGTTCAACGACCTCGCCTCCAAGTTCCGCCTCAAGGCATCCAAGCCGGTGGAGTTTGACATTGTCTGCCCGGACGGCCTTTGCGCCACGGCCGACGCCTTCTGCCTGCGCGAGGTGCTGTCCAACCTGATAGACAACGCCGTGAAGTACTCCGGCCCGTCCGTGCGCATCCGCTTGGAGGCCGAAGCCGCTGCCGACGGCACGCTGCACATCAAGGTACGCGACAACGGCATCGGCATCCCCCTGAACCGGCAGATGAAGATATTCGGCAAGTTCGAGCGCATAGCCTCGGGCAGCCGCACCACCGGCGCGTCAGGCTTCGGCCTGGGGCTGAACTTCGTGTGGCAGGTGGTGCAGGCCCACGGCGGCAGCATCGCCGTGGAGAGCCGTGAGGGCAGCGGCAGCGAATTTACCGTCGTGCTGCGGCCTGCCGACAAAAAAACAAGGCCGTAATGGAGCTACTTATCCGAAAAACAGTAACTTTGTGCGGCTAATCGGAAATAAATACCTAACAATATGGAACATCAACTGACAATTTACAACACCCTGACGCGCAGGAAAGAACTCTTCAAGCCGCTGCACGCCCCCCACGTGGGCATGTACGTCTGCGGCCCTACGGTCTATGGCGACCCGCACTTGGGACACGCCCGTCCGGCCATCACCTTCGACATCCTCTTCCGCTACCTCAAGCACCTGGGATATAAAGTGCGCTATGTGCGCAACATCACCGACGTGGGCCACCTGGAACACGACGCCGACGAAGGCGAGGACAAGATAGCCAAGAAGGCACGTCTGGAGCAACTGGAGCCGATGGAAGTGGCACAGTATTACGCCAACCGTTACCACGAGGCTATGGATGCCTTGGGCGTACTGCGTCCCAGCATCGAGCCGCAGGCGTCGGGACACATCATCGAGCAGATAGAACTGGTGAAGCAGATTCTGAAGAACGGATATGCCTACGAAAGCAAGGGTTCCGTCTACTTCGACGTGGCCAAGTACAACCACGACCACCACTACGGCAAGCTCTCGGGCCGCAACCTGGACGACGTGTTGAACACCACGCGCGAGCTGGACGGACAGGACGAGAAGCACAATCCCGCCGACTTCGCCCTGTGGAAGAACGCGCAGCCCGAGCACATCATGCGATGGCCGTCGCCCTGGGGCAACGGCTTTCCGGGCTGGCACTGCGAATGTACGGCCATGGGACGGAAGTACCTGGGCGACCACTTCGACATTCACGGCGGCGGCATGGACCTCATCTTCCCCCACCACGAGTGCGAGATAGCGCAAAGCGTGGCCAGCCAGGGCGACGACATGGTGCACTACTGGATGCACAACAACATGCTGACCGTGAACGGACAGAAGATGGGCAAGAGCTACAACAACTTCATCACGCTGGAACAGCTCTTCACCGGCACGCACCCGCTGCTGGAGCAGGCCTACACGCCGATGACCATCCGCTTCTTCACCCTCCAGGCACACTACCGCAGCACCGTGGACTTCGGCAACGAGGCCCTGAAGGCCGCCGAGAAGGGACTGGCCCGACTGATGGACGCCGTCAGCGGACTGGACAAGATTACGCCCGCGCAGGCATCGACAGTGGACGTAAAGCAGCTGCGTGAGAAGTGCTACGAAGCCATGGACGATGACCTGAACACGCCCATCGTCATTGCCCACCTGTTCGACGGAGCCAAGATGGTGAACAACATCGTGGCAGGCAACGACACCATCACCGCCGCCGACCTGGAGGAGCTGAAAGAGACCTTCCGCCTCTTCTGCTTCGACATCCTGGGCCTGAAGGGCGAGAACGCCTCGAACGCCGCCCGCGAAGAAGCCTTCGGCCACGTGGTGGACATGCTGCTGGAAGAACGCGCCAAAGCCAAGGCCAACAAGGACTGGGCCACGAGCGACAAGATACGCAACGAACTGACCGCCCTGGGCTTCGAGATTAAGGACGGCAAGGACGGCTCGGAGTGGAAGCTGAACAAGTAAGCCCCATCCGCGCCGGACAAGCGCACGGAAAAGAGAAAGGAGCGTACCCGAACCTGACGGGTGCGCTCCTTTCGTTTTTCTTTGGGAAATTGTTCCTTAATTATTTAAGTTTCGCAAGTTTATTAACTGGTTGTAGTTAAGGAGTTAAGAAGTTAAGGAGTTAAGTCAATACCTTTGTGAGAACGGATGCAGACCATACAAGCCCACCCTGGTGGAACCTCTCCCCCTTCGGGGGGAGTTGGAGGGGGCTTCCTTCTAACTCCTTTAACTCCTGCAAGTTTCGCACTTGCGAAACTTGAGTTAATTAATAAGGTATCATGTCCTTGAGGATGCCTTGCCGGTACCAGGGGTCGTCAATCTCTTTCAGCACCTTGCCCATCTCGGCGCAGAGCTCCTTCACGGCTTCGGCGTTCTCCTCCAGCGGCAGGTTCTTCAACTGGTAGGGGTCGTTCTCGTCGTCGAAGAGGAGGGACTTCTCCAACTGGTGGGTCTGGCGGTCGATGTAGAGGGCCAGCGTGTACTTGGCCGTCTTGAAGCCGCGGGCCGAGGGGAAGTAGCTCCGCACCTTGCCGTCGGCATCCTTCTCGCCGTCCATGTTCTGGATGTAGAGCGCACCCGCAGGACGCACGACATCGGCCTTTTCATCGAAGAAGAGGGGGGCGTAGTTGCGTCCCTGAACCGTAGCGGGGATGGAGTCGGCCAGTCCGGCCAGGCCCAGCAGCGTAGGCATGATGTCGGGCGAAGAAAGCATCAGGTCGTCCACACGCGGCACCAGCTTGCCGGGATAGCGGACGAGGAAGGGCACGTTCATGGACTCGGCATACGGTGAGTTCTTGGGGTCGTCGGTTCCCTGGCTGCACATGGTTTCGCCGTGGTCTGACGAGAAGACGACGATGGTGTTCTTGTCCAGTCCCAGTTCCTTCAGCGCGTCGAGTATCTGGCCGAAAGCGCGGTCGACGCCCGTCACCGAAGCGAAGTAGTAGGGCGTGCTGGCCGCTTTCTTCATCTTGGGGTCGGCGTTGGGGCGCACAAGGAGGCTGTCCAGCGGAATGTCCTTGTAGAGGTTGAAGTCCTCCTCCATGCAGTCGTCCAGCGAGCGGTAGGGGCTGTGGGGAGGGTTCATGCCCACCATGATGAAGAAAGGTTTCTGCGTGTCGCGCACATTGCCCTCGTTCTTCAGGTAGCTGACCACCATCCTGGCCTCGTGCAGGGGCGACCATTCCTTGGGGTCGTGGCGGCGTCCCTCGGTGTCCCAGTAATGGGGATTCTTATGCACGTCGTAGGTGCCGTAGGAGTACCAGTAGTTGAAGCCGTGGCGGCGTTCCTTTGGCGTATAGGCGTCCCAGGCGGGCACTTGTGTCTCCACATAGTTTCCGGGGTTGTTGGGGTCGTTGGGTGTGGGGCAGTCTGCGTGCAGTTTGCCGAAGTAGGCACAGTCGTAGCCGGCCTTGCTGAACACGTCGCTCACGCACTCCACATCCTCGCGCAGCGTGCTGATGGGGCGGTTGGAGTTGCAGTTGAGGGGCACACCGCTCTTGTTGGGGTACATGCCCGTCAGCAGGATGCCGCGGTGCGGGCTGCTCAGGGGGCAGTTGCTCTGTACAGACGTGAGCACCACGGACTCGCGGGCGAAATCGTTGAGGCGGGGTGTGTGGACGGGGTCGTTGCGGAAGTTCACGTGTTCGCGGAAGCCTTCCTGTCCCCAGAACTCCATGGCGTGGTTGCGGTATTGGTCGGGGAATACGTAGATGACGTTGGGCTGTTGGGCTTGTTGGGGTTGCTGTTCCTTGCATCCGGCCAGCGCCAGCAGTCCCAGCCCGCTTATGACAAGATTAAGGGGTTGTTTCATGGTTCGTAGATTCGTTGAAGCCACGAGCCGCAAGATGCGAGGGAATGCCGTCCGGCATTCCGCTTCTTCACTTGCAGCCCGTGGCCTATCGGTTATTGGCACAATTATTTTTCTTCCAGGTCGCGCTTGCGCATCAGGGCTTCCAGGAAATAGTAGTCGGCATAGTTCAGCGGAACGTCGATTTCCGCGCCGTGAGGAATGCTGCCTACGGAGTGCATCAGGATGAAGTTGCCGTTGGTGCCCACTTCGGCACGGTAGGCCGGAGAAGCCAGGCTCTCCATAATCTTGTCTGCGGTCTCCTTGTAGTTCTTTCCGGGCAGGTAAGTACTCATTTCGTAGAGGGCCGAGGCTGTGCAGGCGGCCGACGAAACGTCGCGCGGCTCGTTGGGAATGTTGGGAGCGTCATAGTCCCAGTAAGGAACGAGGTCGGCAGGCAGGTTCTTGTTGTTGAAGATGAAGTTGTAGACCTTCTCGGCATGGTCCAGATACTTCTTGTCGTGCGTATAGCGGTAGCAGGTGGTATATCCGTACAGGGCCCATGCCTGTCCGCGCGCCCACGAAGACTCGTCGGCATATCCCTGTGCGGTCTGCTTGCTGCGCACCTCGCCGGTCTCGGGGTCATAGTCCACCACATGATAGCAGCTGTTGTCGGCACGGAAATGGTTGGCCAGTGTGGTGTCGGCATGTTTCACGGCTATGTCATAGAAAGTGGAGTCGCCCGACAGACGGGTGGCCTCGAAGAGCAGTTCAAGATTCATCATGTTGTCTATGATGACCGGACACTTCCATCCGCGCTCAGCCTGCCAGCCCCTGTCGGCATCCCACGACTGGATGACGCCCGCACCGGGACGGAAGCGGGTGGACAGCGACCTGGCAGCCTCGACAATGACATCCTTGTAGGCCGTCTTTCCGGCCAGGCGGTAGCCGTTCAGGTAACTGCATCCGATCATGAAGCCTACGTCGTGATGCCACTTCAGGTGCTTCACAGAGTCCAGGTCTTCCGTATATTTCTCTGCCAGTTTCTCCCACTTCTGGTCGCCTGTCAGTTCGTAGGTCAGCCACATGCTGCCGGGGAAAAAGCCGGAGCACCAGTCGTCAATGGGTATGTAGTGGATGCTTCCATCCTTGTTGACCGTACGCGGATTCAGTATTTTGCCCGACTTCTCGATAATGTCTGTCTGGAGCGTGTGCTGCGCCACGGCATTGTCTATGTTGTCTTGGATGAAGTTGCTTTCAGGCTGCTGTTTCTGTCCTGCGCAACTGGCAAAAAGAAGGATTGAAACTCCCAGGGTAGTGAGGGCTGTTTTCATAATAATGGATTTATTAATTAATGATACAATGTTTTTCCGGATGCAAATGTAGGGTGAATGCGCTTATTTGACCTTCCTAAAAAATTCAATTAAAGGGTAATTTTGTTACATTTGCATCCGTCCAGAAGAAGACGGCCGGAGAAAGAACTGTACGATTTGCGTTCTTCTGCCTCCCGAAGCCCTGTGGCGATGCCTTCACAAGATGGCAGAGTGCACAAATCGTACATCGCAGGAATGTCTGTCTGGAAAACGAAACGGAAAATCACTAAATACAACAAGAACCATGACACCGCAAGATTTTTTCAAGAACGACCGCTTTGCCGCACAGGCCGGAGTGGAACTGCTGGAAGTGAAAGAGGGATACAGCAAAGCCTCGATGACCATCAAGGAGGAACACCTGAACGCCGGACACCGCACGCAGGGCGGAGCCATCTTCACACTGGCCGACCTTGCCCTGGCCGCCGCGGCCAACTCGCACGGCACACTGGCCTTCTCGCTCTCGTCGAACATCACCTTCCTGCGCGCCAGCTGTGCGGGCGACACCCTTTATGCCGAGGCGCGCGAACGCTACACCGGCCGCAGCACGGGCTACTACCAGATTGACGTCACCAACCAGCGCGGTGAACTGATAGCCACCTTCGAGTCGAGCGTATTCCGCAAGTCGGACCCGCTGCCGTTCAGTCTGTGATTACGGATGTGAGCGGATAGCGGTTGCCTCGAACGCTTTTCAGAAAAGCCTTTGCCGAACCGAAGTTCAAGTACATGTCCAGGCGGATGGGAAGGTGGTTGTCATCATCCGAAATGAAGAATGTGATGACTTCTTTTTCTTTTCCTTTGTCATTGTACTCCACAAAGGAAAAGACCAGACAGCGGTAAGTTACATCGTCGTTGGCTTCCACGTTCTCCTTACCGCGGTAGATTAGCGTCTGCTGCTCCACCTTTCGGCCAGTGGCCATGGGGAAGTGAATTTTGTCTCCTATCTTATAATCATTGGGATTGTAGGAACGTGCCTGTGCCAGGATGCTCAGCATGTCGAAGATGCAGCGCGAGTCGTTGTACTCCATTTCCTGCACGCGTCCGTCGCGCCACGTGCGGCGTTGTTTTACGTAGGATACGCCGTCGTTGTAGGAGAACCAGGCTTCGTCTACGGTATAGCGCTTGCCTTCTTCGGCCGCCTTGCGGAAGTAAAGGGGCTCGAGTTTGTCGCTGACATAGCAGGTCAGCGTATCGCGCATCTTGAAGAAGAAGTCGGTCTGCTTGCTGCCCACCGAGAGCAGGTTGAAGCGGAAGGCGGGCTTCGACTGGTAGGTGGAGGCGTTGGTGGTCAGACTGGCCAGACCCACCTTTTTCCAGATAAATTTCCAATTAAAGTAAAGGTCGTACATCACGTGTTCGCCCGACTGGAACGCCTTGTTTACAGCCGTACATTGTGCCGATGCCGGCATGGCAAAAACAAGGCAGAACAGTCCGCACGCCAACAGCGCGAATGACTTCTTGCGTCCGGCAGCCGCCATACCGTTAATAACTGCTGCTACTGCTGCGGTTATTCTTTTTCTTCTTTTCATCTGGTTTTTGTTTTTTAAGTTCATTAGGCTTTTGTTGGTCCAAAGGTCTGTCTTTGATGTCCCAAGTTTGGGTTAACTCAAAGTTGGCCTTCAGTTCGAGGACCTGCCAGTAGTAATATACTTCCTCTGGTTGAATCTTATCTTTATACTTTCCTGTGTCCCAAACTCCGTTGCCATTCTTATCATGTACCAACCTTGCTCCGTATTTGCCGGGGTTCAGGAAGTAGAAGTCGGCTTTTCCGTCCACTACAGGAACCGTACGCACTACTTTGTCTTGCGCATCTAACAGTTCGACAAAGTCTGTCGAGTCGGCTCCGGCTATGTTAAAGAAAATGGCACCGTATTCTTCGGGCGTCTTCACTTTGAATTCCTGCTTGATGGCTTTTGTGAACAGTCCGTAAAGGCCGAAGCAGGCGGCGGAGTCCACTTCGAAGGCATAACTTTCGCCAAACTTCCAGTCCTCGCCCGGATAGATGTTGTACACCTTCTTGTCCAGCGAATCGGGGCTCAGCTGGAAGGGGATGTCGTTCCAGAGCGAGTCCACCTTGTGCCGCAAATGGATGGCGCCTTCGTTCAGCGAGTCCAGCGGTTCCTGGAAGGTCAGCGTGATGTAGTCGTACACGTCCATGCTGGAAGGGGCGTAGACATCTACCGGCAGATACTCAATTTCGGGTACAATCTCCTCTCCTTTCTTCCTTTTCTTTTCCAGCTCCTTCTCTTTCTCCTTCGCCTCCTTTTCCTTCTCCTTCTCGGTCTTGGGGCGTTGTTTGGAAACCAGTTTCAGCGTGTCCGTGCGCGGTACCAGTTGTTTCAACGAGTCGGTATAGAGGTAGGAAAGGCTCAGCTTCAACGTGTCAATCTGATAGACCAGCGAATCCTTTATCCAGTAATGGAGCGTATCGTTGCGTCCGGTGGTCTGGTCAACCACAAAAGCGTCCTTTTCATCGAAGTTCAGTCCCTTGATGACCGGCAGACTGTCGGCCGGAGCCGTAAAGTAGAGCGAGAACTTCTGCGGAGTCGGTCGCTCGCTGCGGGCCAGACGCTGGTTGTAGACCAGTTCCCTAAAGCAGCGCAGCATCACGTTGTCCGGCAGGAAGTGGGTATAATTGCGGTCTACAATCGTGTCTATCGTCAGCGAATCCTGCCACAGCGTGTCGCGCCGCATCCGCTGCTCGGACGTGGGGACAATCAGCGAATCGTAGTAGGCAATGATTTCCGTGGGCTGCGAGTAGGAATAAGTCTGGTCGTTCTCCTGCAAGGCATAGATGCGGTACTTGCCGGGAGCCACACCGCGAATCCAGAACTGCCCGCGGCTGTCGGTACGCCCCACGCGCTCGAAAGGCTGTGTGGTAAAGGCGGAATCCTCCAGGTTGGAATGCAGGCCTACCAGCATTCCCTTCACCGGCTCCAGGTCGGCCGCATTGAGAACCGTACCCGAGATGACCATCGTGTCCAGCTGGGCTCCGGTAGAGAAGGTGTACGTGAATGCCTCCAGCGGATTGCCTTCGTTGTTGTCCTGAATGGCGTCGCCGAAGTCTATCGTATAGGTCACATTCTGTTTCAGGCTGTCTTCCAGATTGATGATGACCTTCTTGCTGCTGGCCTTGATTTCGGGTTGCTGCTTCTGGGGAGGAGATATGACAACCTTCTCGTTGGGCTTGTCCAACGTGATGAACTCATCAAATTCGATGACAATCCTCTTCTTGTTGTTGTGAAGAGAGCCGGGTGACGGGCTTCCCGACAGGAAACGAGGCGGGTCTTCGTCGATGGCTCCACCCTCCAGGCGGCCGTAGCTGGCACAAGAGAACAGAATTGCCACGATGACAACCGCTATGCCAAGCTGGCAAATCAAGCGTTTCATCAGATTATTATGGTGACTACAATTTAACATGATGCAAAAATAAAGGTTCTCTACCAAATGACAGAGCACTTTACAGAATTTTATACAAAAAACAAACATTTCACAAATACAATATGAAACATAGTTAAAAAACATGCGTTTTCACATACTATATAAGCGGAAAAGAATAATTTTGCGCCAAAACTGAACAAAACATTTTAGTTTTCTTATAAGCCATTAGATTTTTGGCTACCATAAAATGCACAAAACGCGCCGAACAAATCTTGAAACAACATAAATCAGAAATAATTAAAAGAGAGTATGAAGAGTAGATTAGGATTATTAGTATGTTGCGCGGCACTGCTAAGCAGTTGCGGAGGAAGCGACAAAAGCACAGGCAGTGCTCCCGAAATCGCAGTTATGGAGGTTAAAACCACTACTGCCCACCTGACGAACAGCTATCCGGCTACCATCAAAGGTAAGCAGGATGTGGAAATCCGGCCGATGGTGAGCGGTTTCATCACAAGACTGCACGTAGACGAAGGTGCCGTAGTGAAGAAAGGACAAACCTTGTTCACCATCGACCAAGTACAGTACAAAGCAGCCGTAGAGACGGCGCAAGCAGCCGTGAAAACTGCCGAAGCAGCACTGAAAACCCAACAGCTGACTACTGAAAACAATCGCGAACTGAACAAAAGAGGCATTGTGAGCGATTATCAACTAAGTACATCCGAAAACCAGCTTGCACAGGCTGAGGCCACACTGGCGCAGGCCAAAGCCACACTGACCAATGCACGCCGCAATCTGGAATATACCGAAGTGGCCAGCCCCAGTGACGGCATTGTAGGCGAAATCCCCTACCGTATCGGTAGCCTGGTAAGTGCCTCGATGGCTACGCCGCTCACGACCGTGGCCGACAACTCGGAAATGTTTGCCTATTTCTCCATGCCCGAGCGCCAGTTGCTCAAAATGATTCAGGAAGGCGGTTCTACCAAAGAAATCCTAGCAGACATGCCCAATGTCAATCTGCAACTCATTGACGGTACAATCTATGCCGACAGCGGACGCGTAGAGACCATCAGCGGTGTCATCGACCCCACCACCGGTTCGGTCAGCATGCGCGCCAAGTTCCCCAACCCGCACAACCTGCTGCGCAGCAACTCTACGGGAGACGTGGTATTCCCCAACATCTTGACAGACATCATCCTGGTGCCCCAATCGGCTACGACCGAAATCCAGGACAAGAAGTTTGTCTTCGTACTGCAACCGGACAACACGGTGAAGAATACCGAAATACAAATCTACAAGCTGAACGACGGCACTCATTACTACGTGACCGGAGGACTCAAGGCCGGCGACAAGATTGTGGTTGAAGGCGTACAAGCCATCCACGACGGACAGGCCATCACCCCCATTACTCCGGCAGATAAAGAAAACGCCTACCAGCAAGCACTGAAAGACCAGCGGGAAGGCAACATCCAGACCGCATTCAACTGATGGAGGATTGAGTTTATTAGTTAATGAGTTTTTAAGTTGACGCATTGACGGGAGAAGCCAAGAGCCTCGCAGGTTCCGTTCACCCGTCCGCCTGTCAGCTAAAGGCATAAAAAAGAAAAACAAATGAAATTAGACAGATTCATTAATCGTCCGGTATTGTCCACGGTTATCTCCGTGTTGCTGGTCATCCTGGGCTTCATTGGGTTGGCCACACTGCCTATCACCCAGTACCCGGACATTGCGCCGCCTACCGTTTCGGTAAGCGCCACCTATACGGGCGCCAACGCCCAGACCGTGCTTAACTCGGTCATCTCTCCGCTGGAAGACCAGATTAACGGTGTGGAAAACATGATGTACATGACTTCCGATGCCTCCAACAACGGTTCGGCCTCCATCACCATCTACTTCAAACAAGGCACTGACCCCGATATGGCGGCCGTGAACGTACAGAACCGTGTGTCCATGGCACAAGGCCTCCTGCCGCAGGAAGTAACCCAGATTGGTGTGACCACCCGTAAGCGCCAGACATCCATGCTGATGATTTTCTCCATCTACGATATGGAGGACAAATACAACATCGAGTTCATCGAGAACTACGCCAACATCAACATCATTCCCGAAATCAAGCGTGTAGCCGGTGTGGGTGATGCCTTTGTGATGGGTGCCGATTACTCCATGCGTATCTGGCTGAAGCCTAACGTGATGGCGCAATACAAACTTATCCCTTCGGACATCAGCACGGCCTTGGCCGAACAGAACATCGAAGCTGCTCCGGGACAGTTTGGCGAACGTGGCGGACAGACGTTCCAATACACCATCCGCTACCGCGGACGTCTGCAGACACCTGAAGAGTTCGAAAACATCGTCATCAAGTCACTTGAGAACGGCGAAGTGCTCCGCATGAAGGATGTGGCCGACATCGAATTGGGACGAAGCAGCTACGGCTTCGACAACACCATGAACGGCCACAAGGGCGTCAGCTGTATCGTCTACCAGATGGCCGGTACCAACGCCACAGCCACCATCCAAGACCTTGAACGGGTATTGGAAGAAATGCAGAAGACCATGCCTGCCGGCCTGGGTGTCAACATTGCCCAAAGCGCCAACGACTTCCTCTTCGCCTCTATCCACGAGGTGGTGAAGACGTTGATTGAGGCCTTCATCCTGGTGTTCATTGTGGTGTACATCTTCCTGCAGGACATGCGCTCCACGCTCATTCCGGCCATTGCCATCCCGGTAGCCTTGATTGCCACCTTCTTTGCATTAAAGCTCATCGGATTCAGTATAAACTTGCTTACCCTCTCGGCCATGGTGCTTGCCATCGCCATTGTGGTGGACGACGCGATAGTCGTCGTCGAGGGCGTCCATGCCAAGCTCGACCAGGGCTACAAGTCGGCCCGTCTGGCTTCCATTGACGCCATGCACGAACTGGGCGGCGCCATCGTGTCCATTACGCTGGTGATGATGTCCGTGTTTATCCCTGTGAGCTTCATGGGCGGTACGGCCGGTACGTTCTATCGGCAGTTCGGTCTGACCATGGCCATCGCCATCTTCTTCTCGGCTGTCAACGCCTTGACGTTGAGTCCTGCCCTGTGTGCCATCTTCCTGAAACCGCACAACAGCGACGCCAACCTGAAAGAGCGCGTAGGAACAGCCACCCGCGAGGCACGCCAGATTATGATTGCCCGCTACACCCAGGCACTGGGACGGATTATGAAACCCAGCATGACCATACTCTTTACTATCATAGCCGTTCTGGGCATGATATTCGGCCTGTTCAGCTTCAGCGAACATCCGGTGCTCTGCTCCATTCTGATTGTCATCAGCATCCTGGCCCTGGCCGGTATGACAACCGACAAGTTCAAGCATACGTTCAACACCAAGTACGACTCCATCCTCGAGAACTATAAGAAGAAGGTAACGTTCTTCATCCAGAAGGGATGGCTGACCGGCGGAGTGGTCATTGCCACCATTGTCCTGCTGATGTTGTTCATGCAGACGACCCCGACAGGTATGGTGCCCAACGAAGATACAGGTACCATCATGGGCGCCGTGACGCTGCCTCCCGGTACTTCGCAACAGCGTGCCCAGCAGATTCTGGCACGTGTGGACAGTCTGGTTGCCGCCGACCCGGCTGTTGAGTCACGTACGGTCATCTCCGGCTTCAGCTTCATCGGCGGCCAGGGACCCGGCTACGGCTCCATCATTATCAAGCTGAAACCGTGGGAAGAACGTTCCACCATGCAGAACTCCACCATTGTCTACGCCACCCTGTTCATGCGTGCGCAGAAGATCATCAAGGAGGCACAGGTGCTGTTCTTTGCTCCGCCTATGATTCCGGGTTACTCCGTTTCTACCGATATCGAGTTGAACATGCAGGACAAGACGGGCGGAAGCCTGGACCGCTTCTTTGAAGTGGTGAACGCCTACACGGCCGAACTGGAGAAACGTCCCGAAATCAACTCGGCACGTACCAGCTTCAACCCCAACTTCCCGCAGTACCGCCTCGACATCGACGCCGCTGCCTGTAAGCGTGCCGGCATCACTCCGAACCAGATTCTGAGCGTGATGCAGGGATATTACGGCGGTCTGTATGCCTCCAACTTCAACAGCTTCGGTAAGATGTACCGCGTCATGATACAGGGTGAGCGCGATGCCACGAAGAACCTGGAGTCGCTGGAAAGCATCAAGGTGCGTAACGCCAACGGTGAGATGGCACCCGTCAGCCAGTTTGTAACGCTGACCAAGGTTTACGGACCGGATGTCATCAACCGTTTCAACCTTTACACCTCCATGAAGGTGATGGTGGCTCCTGCTACCGGCTACACTTCGGGACAGGCCCTGCAGGCCATTGCCGAAGTTGCCGGCCAGAACCTGCCCGCCGGCTTCGGTTACGAGCTGGGCGGTATGGCCCGTGAGGAGGCCCAGACCAGCGGAAGCAGCACCGGACTGATTTTCGTGCTCTGCTTCGTGTTCGTCTACCTGTTGCTGAGTGCGCAGTACGAAAGTTACATTCTGCCGCTGGCCGTATTGCTCTCCGTACCTTGCGGATTGATGGGTAGCTTCATCTTTGTGAACGCAGCCAGTCTCATCGGCGGCATTCCGGCCTTGCAGATGATTATCGGCACCATGTCCAACAACATTTACATGCAGATTGCCTTGATTATGTTGATGGGTCTGTTGGCCAAGAACGCCATCCTGATTGTTGAGTTCGCCCTCGACCGTCGCAAGATGGGCATGAGCATCACCTCGGCCGCCATCTTGGGTGCCGGCGCCCGTCTGCGTCCTATCCTCATGACTTCACTGGCCATGATTATCGGTCTGCTCCCGCTGATGTTTGCCAGCGGTGCCGGTGCCAACGGTTACCGTACACTGGGTACCTCGGCCATCGGTGGTATGTTGGTCGGTATGATTCTGCAGATTTTCGTGGTTCCGGCCCTGTTCGTTGCCTTCCAGTATCTGCAGGAGAAGTTCAAGCCGATGGAATGGGACGATGTGGACAACGCAGACGCTACTTCCGAAATCGAGCAATATAGTAAATAACATGGCATGAAGAATGAAGAGTCCGGGCACGAAACGTCAGTTACGGCCCCCGCTCCTTCATCGGGAAGCAGATTCTTCATTCTTCATTCTTAATTCTTCATTTTATACAGTATGAAAGGAAAAATCATCACCCTGATGTGTGCCGCAGCCCTGCTGAGCAGTTGCCACATCTACAAAGCATACGACAGGCCCGAGGACATTACCACGGAAGGCCTGTACCGCGACACGGCGCTGGTGAACGGAACACTGCCCGAAGACACGGCCAACTTTGGCAATGTGCCCTGGAGGGAAGTGTTCACCGACCCCCAGCTGCAGACCTACATCGAGCAGGCGCTGACCAACAACGCCGACCTGCGCACCGCCTTGCTGAACGTCAAGTCGGCACAAGCCGCACTGATGTCGGCCCGGCTGGCTTACCTGCCGCAACTGGCGCTCTCGCCCCAGGGAACGCTGACCAACTGGAACAAAGGCGAAGTCACCGCCGCAACCTACTCCATCCCTGTGACCGCAAGCTGGCAGCTCGACCTCTTCGGCCAGATACTCAACCCCAAACGGGCCGCACAGGTATCGCTCAAGCAGGCTGAATTCACCCGCCAGGCCGTGCAGACACAACTGATTGCCAACGTGGCCAACGTCTACTACACCCTGCTGATGCTGGACCGCCAGCTGCAGATTTCGGAAAGTACGGCCGACATCCTGAAGAGCTACGTGGAGACCTTGGAAGCCATGTACGACTTCGGCAGCGTGAACAGCGCCGCCATCGAACAGAGCCGCAGCTCGTATGCCCAGGTCGTGGCTTCCCTCTCCGACCTGCGTCAAAGCCTGACAGAGACCGAGAGCGCCTTCTGCCTGATGCTGAACGAACCTGCACACGCCGTTGAGCGCGGCAAGCTGGAAGACCAGAACCTGCCCACCGAGTTCTCGGCAGGCATCCCCTTGCAGCTCCTCTCCAACCGTCCGGACGTGAAGGCCGCCGAAATGGCCCTGGCCGCCTGCTATTATAACACCAACAGCGCCCGCGCCGCCTTCTATCCGCAAATCACTCTGAGCGGTTCGGCCGGATGGACCAACAATTCCGGAGCAGGCATCATCAACCCCGGCAAGCTGCTGGCCAACGTGGTGGGTTCGCTCACACAGCCTCTCTTCTACCGCGGTGCCAACATTGCCCGCCTGCGTCAGGCCAAGGCACAGGAAGAGCAGGCCAAGATTGCCTTCCAGACATCGCTGCTCAACGCCGGAAACGAGGTGAGCAATGCCCTTGCCCTCTATCAGAACACTACCGAAAAGGTCTATTCGCGCACCATGCAGGTAAATTCTGCACAGAAAGCGGCCGAAGACACCAAGGAATTGTTTAACCTGGGCACGTCAACCTATCTGGAAGTCCTCTCGGCACAGCAGAGCTACCTCAGCGCACAGCTCTCCGAAGTGACCGACACGTACGACCGGATGCAGGCCGTCATCAACCTGTACCAGGCATTGGGCGGAGGAAGAGAATGATATGTGTTACTTATAAATACCTAATATTATGATTAGTCCATTAGCTTATGTAGATCCTGCCGCAAAGATAGGCAAGAATGTGACCATACAGCCGTTTGCCTACATCGAAGGCGATGTAGTGATTGGCGACGAATGCATCATCATGTCCGGAGCGCGCATCCTGAACGGCACCCGCATGGGAAAGCAGAACATTGTTCACCACGGCGCCGTGCTGGGCAGCACGCCGCAGGATTTCAAATACGAAGGCGAAGACAGCCTGCTGATTATCGGTGACAAGAATGACTTCCGCGAGAACGTGGTCGTGGCCCGTGCCACGCACAAGGACGGAGGCACACGCATCGGCAATGAAAACTACCTGATGGATGGCACCCACCTCTGCCACGACGTGCAGGTGGGCAACAAGAACGTGCTGGGCATACGCAGCATGATGGCCGGCGAAAGCCGCATCGACAACTGCAGCATCCTCAGCAGCGGCGTCATCATCCAGCAGCACTGCCACATCGGCGACTGGGTGCTCATCATGGCCGGCTGCCGCATTGCCAAGGACGTGCCGCCCTACATCATCATGGAAGGCAACCCCGCCAGCTACCACGGCATCAACGCCATGGTGCTGCAGCACAAGAACCAGATGGGAGAGCGCATCCTGCGCCACATCATGAACGCCTACCGTCTGGTCTACCAGGGCAACTTCAGCGTGCAGGACGCCTTGCTGAAGATTGAGGACCAGGTGCCCATGAGCGACGAGATACACAACATCATCAACTTCATACAGAACTCCAAGGAGATTGTGAAGTAACCCGTTCGTGTTCACCCTATTCAATGCAGAGAGGCTGCTTCAAAGACAGGTTTGAGGCAGCCTCTTTTGTATCCGTAGCTCCGGATGCGACATTTTCACCCGTGTTTCCACCGCCAGGAAATCCAATCAAGCCCTCCGCCCAACCGGACCAACCGCTCCGGGCGCATCCACGTTGTAGAGACGCAAAATTTTGCGTCTCGCCCAGAAGCAACGGCGGCATCTATCCATACGGACAGAAGGCTGCGCGACGTGAGACGCAAAATTTTGCGTCTCTACAACTGCGTGCAGGCAATTGGAAAATTCGCCATCAGGACTGCACCGATTAGCTTATCATCGGACGGGATGTCTGTCCCCGTATGTATCGCCTCAGGGAAGAAGGGGGAAGAGGCTCAGTCCAGCCGCATCAGCTCGTCGCACACCGTGTCCTGAAAGGCACGTGCCTCCTTGCCCGAAAGCGCGTTCTGGTTCATGATGGCAAAGGCCACCCAGTGTCCGTTGGCCGCTTGCAGATAGCCTGCCAGGCAGTTGATGGCGGTGTAGGAGCCTGTCTTGGCGAATACGCGTTTGTGGGCGGGCCGTCCGGCTTTCATGCGGCGTTTCAGCGTGCCGTCCACGCCGCCCACGGGCAGGGCCTTGTAGAGCTTCTGAAAGAGGTCGGTGCGCGAGTAGGCATACTTCAGGAAGGCCACCAGCAGCTCGGGCGATACGTAGTCGTAGTTGGACAGGCCACAGCCGTCGGCCAGGCTGTAATGGTCGGGGTCGTAGCCCAGCCGTTTGATGAGGGCCCGCACGGCTGCCAGTCCGTCGCCGGCAGAGACGTGTTTCTTGCCGGTGGCCTGCGCGCCCAGGCGGCAGAGCAGGGCTTCTGCGTTCAGGTTGTCGCTCTCCTTCATAATCTGTCTCACAACGGCCTGAACAGGGGTCTCGTAGGCGGCTATCCGTACGGCCAGACTGTCGGCCTCCAGCTCGCTGAATTCATAGGCAGAGAGGCAGCGCACGCCGCGGCCTTGCAGCCGTTCCACGAAGGTGCGCATGAAGAAGTCCTGCGAGGCAAAGAGATTGACCGTTCCCGTCCGTTCCCCGTCCACATTGCCCGTCACGCAGACGGCGTTGCCGTTCTCCAGCCAGTTGCGCGTCACGCGGAAGCGTCCTGCCGAGGGTGTCCGCGAGCGGGTCTTGTTCTCTACCGTATAGTAGGACGAGGCGGGCCTGCACTCCAGCCGTGCCGTGTCGCCCCTGGCTCCGGGGGTGGCGGTCACCGTCAGCACGCCCTTGTCCAGCATGAGCGGCGACAGGTAGGGCTGGAAGGCATAGGGCGTGTCGTCCCACAGCCAGCCGCTGCCCCAGTAGAGGGAGTCTTTCATGGAGACGTCGCCGTACACTTGCCCGTAGATGACTTTGAATGGCTGTCGGGCCACCATGCTCACCAGCGAGTCCAGCGCCTCATCGTCCAGTTCGGGGTCAAAGCCGCCCACTACGTAGAGGTCGCCCTTCAGCGTGTCGGCTTCGACTGTCCCCCGATACCACACTTCGGTGCGGAAGGGTTCGTCGGACTTGGGCTGTGCCAGGGCCGTAATGGTCGTAAGCAGTTTCATGGTGGAGGCGGGACGGGAGAGCTTGTCGGCCTGGTAGGCATAGAGCGGCTTGTTGGCGCTCAGGTCGTAGGCGGCAATGCCTACGTTCGAGCCCTGCGGCAGGCCGTATTTCACCAGCGTGTCCAGCCGTGCGGTGAGTGTCTGGTCGCCGCCCTCTGTCTTTTGGGCAGACAAGGGCAGGCAGAGCAGCAGAGAGAGAAGCAAAGAGAATGTACGGAACACTTGTTTAATGGTAAATGATGAATGGTTAATGGTAAATGGAGATTTTTCAGACGCGGATGACACGGATGGCGCGGAATTATTCTTTTTATTTCTTTTAATCCGCCCCCAGTGTCGCCCCTGTGGCCAAAGGCCTTCAGGCTCAAGACTTGAAAATCTATGTTGTCCGTGTCATCTGCGGCTGAAGAATGTTCCGGTTCAGAGTGCCTCGCGGAAGATTTCGCCCACCGTGGGATGCGGGAATACAACTTTCTTCCACTCTTCGGCGGTCAGGCCCAGTTCGACGGCCATGCCCGCCAGGGTGATGATTTCCGAAGCGGGGTTGCCCAGCACGTGCGCGCCCAGGATGCGGCCTTCCTTGTCCAGCAGCAGCTTGCAGAGGCCGTTTACGCCCTCATTCTCCGCCACGAAGCGGCCCGAGTAGGCCATCGGCAGCTTCACCGCCTCGTAGTCCGTGCCCTTCTGCCGCAGGCTGTCCTCGGTCTCGCCCACGCCTGCAATCTCGGGGTTGGTGTAGACCACGCCGGGAATGGCGCGGTAGCTCATGGCGTCCGCCTTCCCCGCCACGGTGTGTACGGCCACTTCGGCCTCGCGCACCGCCGTGTGGGCCAGCAGCGAGAATCCGGTCAGGTCGCCGCAGGCATATACGCCGGGCACCGAGGTGCGCATCTGTGCATCCACGCGGATGTGACCGCGCTCCGTGCGCTCCAGCGCCAGGTTCTCCAGTCCCAGGCCGGCGGTGCAGGGACGGCGTCCCACGCACATCAGCAGTCTTTGTGACTCTACCGTCAGGCCGTTGCCTCCGGCGTCGGTGCATTCGGCCCGGAGCAGGGTCTGTCCGCCGTCGGCGGCAACCGCAGCGAGCGAGAGCACCCGCGTACTCGTCAGGAACTTCACGCCTCGGCGGGCATATTCGGCTCTGAGCAGGGCGGCCAGTTCACGGTCCATGCCGTTCAGTATCTCGTCCATCATTTCCACCACCGTCACCTTCGTGCCCAGGCTGCTGAAGAACGAGGCGAACTCCATGCCTATCACTCCGCCGCCCACGATGGTCAGCGACTCGGGCAGTTCCTTGCACTCCAGCGCGTCGCGGTGGGTCCAGTAGGGCACCGTGTCCAGTCCGGGGATAGGGGGTATTACCGTCTCCGAGCCCGTGCAGAGCAGCAGGTTGTCGCACTCGTAGAGCGTTCCGGCACAGCTCACGTGGTTCTTGTCCACCACCGTGGCCTCGCCTTCCACCACGTCCACGTGGCAGGCGCTCATCTTGCCCTTGATGCCCAGCACCAGCTTGCGCACCACCTTCTGCTTGCGGGCAATGATTTTGGGCAGGTCGGCCTTCACCTCGCCCGTGCTGACGCCGTACTTCGACGCATGGCGCGCCGCGTCGCAGGTCTTGGCGGAATAGAGCAGCGTCTTGGTGGGGATGCACCCCTCGTTCAGGCAGACGCCGCCCAGGCTACGTTTCTCGAACAACACTACACTCAGTCCTGCCTTTCCGGCAGCTTCGGCGGCCGTGTATCCCGCAGGACCCCCGCCGATAATGGCTACTTGGTATTTCATATCTTTTCAGGTTAAGTCAAGGCTTGCGCCGTATTTTTCGGTGAAGATACGACTTCTGTTCCAAAAAAGAATGAAGCGGGCGCTCTTTTTTCACGGCTTCCGCCTATTTGGACAGCTCCACCTCGAAGCTGGCAGCGTCCTTGCAGGCAAAACGGAGCACCGTCTGCTTCCTGTCGGCCGAAATCACCTTGCAATAGGGCGTCTCCTTCACCTGCCAGCGGCCTTTCAGGGTGAGGGTCAGGGGCATGTCCCGGCTCTTGTTGTCAATCCACGGGCGGGAGTAGATGCTGCGTTCCTTGCGCTTGCCCTGCTCGTCGAAAGCCTCGTCGCTGGGACCGCTGTAAAGGGCCAGGTCGGGCTGGCAGACGGTGAGCAGCGCCTTGCCGCCTTCCTGGCGCACCATCACGAGGCAGGATGTGTCGGCCGCCTGCACCAGCCCGGCCTTGGGCAGTGACTGCGGTGTCTCGAAGAGTACGTACGAAGTGAGCCGGCCGTCGGCGGTACGTACGATGTGGGCGTTACGGTCCTGCCGCAACACTTTATAGTCCGGCTTGCGGGCGAAGCGTTTCAGTGCGGCTGCATCGGTGCGCGGCAGGACGGCATACTCGTAGGAAGCGCCTTCCGGTGCCTTGCCGTGTTGCAGGGTGAGCGATACCCAGTCGCCCGTAGTGGGCTTCACACTGCGTTCGCCTACGGTAGTCTGAGGGAAGTTCCGCTCAAATTTAGCCCATTTCATCGAACTTTCCGGCAGGTAGTAGCCCACTCCGTTGGGGTCGAGGTAGGTATTCCCATCCTCCTGGTAAGTTTCCCAATAGGTGCGGAAAGCGGGCGTAGTGGCCGCCAGCTGGAAGACGGTAGTCTCCGTGGGATAGTCTGCATTCGTGTTCTCGATGTCCGAGCCGAGGCAGACGATGGTGCCGTCCAGGAAGTGGTAGGACTTGCGTGCGCGCAGCGAGCCGTTGTACTTGTCGTGCTCGTGCAGCTTCATGCCGAAGTTGCCGTTCTCGCGGCCTTGCGAAAGCCCGCCGGCAAAGGCTTCGTCGGAGTAGAGCATTTCCTCCATGCCCGAGAAGGTGTCTACGTTGAGCACCCGGGCGCGCAGCTGGTCGAAGGGCAGGTGGATGCTGGTGGCGCCCGGTATGCGGTTCCAGTCGAACCCTGCCTCCTGCCAGCCGCTGGTGCTGAAAGTGACCATTTCATCGGGTTTTCCTGTCAGTATCTGCATGCTTCCGTGTGCCAGGTAGCGGCCGTAGAAGTTGGCGTCCAGGTAGTGCTCGGCCGCCCAGAGGTAGCGCGAGTGTCCGCGCACCACGGCTGCCCAGTTGTCGCGTCGCTGCACGCTGACACAGCCGTAGCCCAACGCCAGGTTGCCCTGCGGGTCGGGTTCGGGTCGGAAGCCCTGTGCCTCCAGCTCCTGCTTCAGCTGCAGTTCCTTTTGGGTCGAGGTGCGGGGCAGGTAGTCGGGGTCGCTCTCGCTGACCCGTCCGCTGTACGCCATCAGGCGCAGGTAGGCGGCGGCCATGTCGGCGTCGTACTTCTGCTGTCCGTCCGGTGTGCCCGAGAGGGCCATCATGGCGTACTGCACGGGGATGAGCTGTCCCTTGCCGTTGGGGTGGCGTCCGGACATGGAAAGCGCCCACTGGCGGGTGTTGCAGTAGAAACGCATGGTGAGCAGTACCTTCTTCACCGTTGCGTGCGCCAGTTCAGACACGCGGAACTGCGTACCGCTCAGCAGGTAAATCATGTTCGTGGCACCGTCCAGTCCGCCCACGGCGTAGGCGGGATAGTTGTTGCGGTGGTGGAAGCAGGCGCCGTCGCTCTTGAACGAGCCTGCCAGTCCGTCGGCCGGCCGGCATCCGTAGTCCAGCCAGCGTGAGAAGGAACGCAGATACTGCACCTTTTCGGGCGAGTCTTCCATGATGAGGATGCTGGCAATGCGTCCCTGTGTCTGGGTGTTGAAGGAGTCGATGTCGATGCCGTTCACCGTGGGCATGGGGTAGACCTCGTTGGTGATGGCATACCAGCGCAGCGTCCGCTCGGCCTCGGCCAGCTTGCCTGCCTCGCGCAGCACGTCCTTCATCAGGAAGTAGGCCACGTAGAGGCCGCGCATGCTGTAGCCGTAGTGGTGGATGTTGCCCCAGCAGCTGCCGTAGGCCACGCCCTGGTCGGTGATGTGGTCGTACATGGCCAGGAACTTCTGCCGCAGCTCGTCGCGCAGCGTGTGGTCCTTGGCGTTCAGGTAGGCGACGGCAATGCGCTTCATCAGGTTGAAGTAGGCGTTCATCTCCATGCCCAGCTTGGTGAACATGTCCTTGTCCCAGTCCGGCATCATGCGCTCGTAGGCCTCGGCCTGGCGCACCATGAAGATGGGCAGGCCGCTCACCTTTCCGTTCCTATAAGTGATGCCGTAGAAGTCGTAGGCCTTGCGGATGGCCTGCATCTCCTTGTCGGTGAGCCGGCCGGGCGTGTAGAGCATGTCGCGGAAGCGGGCTTCCATCCGTTTCATGTCGGCCTTCTGTTGCTCGTCGAGAGGTGTCAGGGCCATGTCGGGCTTCCAGAGCGAGTGCTCGTAGATGACCAGCCAGTGGCTCGTGGTTCCCTTGTTGACAAAAGGCACCTGCACGTCTGCCGTCTGCTGGCGGGAGTCGACCTTGCTGCCGGTGACGATGTGGTCGAAGTAGAGTTTGCCCTTCACGTCGGGCGCCACCACGCGCAGTTCGTCCATGCCTTCCTCGGGCGTGCCCTCCATGTCGCGCTCGTAGCATACCCAGGCCCCGCGCCAGCCCGTGAAGTTGATGCCGAAGGGGAACGATGTGCAGACCTTGCCGTCCTTCAGGAACTCGAAGCGCAGCTGTTTGTCCTGTGCCTGCTCGTTGTACACCCACACGATGAAGGCCGACAGGTAGGTGTCCTTGCCCGTGGGGTCTTTCTTTTCAAACATCAGGTCTTTCTTCACACGAAGCACGGCTCCCGGTTCAAACTCCCAGCCGAGGCTGTGCTGGCCGTCTTTGTAATGTTCGTCGTTGATGTACAGGCGCGAGCCTTCGCCGGTTGACATGAAGGCGGGCACGGCTCCGTCCTCGAAAGAGAGCAGCCGCTCGTTTTTCACCACCTGGGCCCGCAGGCCGCCTGTTGTCAGAAGGAGGCCGAGCAATGACAGGGCTGCAGCCTTGCAGATAAGGGAATGAGATTTCAGCATGGTTTCCAGTTTTATGTTTTTCATCGTTAAGCCGTCTGTACACCCCCTTCGGCGCGGTGGGCGCAAAGGGTTGTTCAGGCGGCACAAAGGAAGCCAACTTCTGCAAAAAGAAAGGTCATAAATAGTACATAAGAAGTCCAAAAAGTTTCAGACGCATTGGCGGGGGAGGCTGAAGGCGCTTCCCTCATGCCCCGCGCATCCGTTTCCCTCCGGCCGTTCCTGCCTTCCGGACAGGCGGGGCGTGCGCCGGGCCGTCCGGACTCAGGGATGCTGCTTCTCGAAAGCCCTGTTCTCCTCCTGCACGGTGCGCACGGTTTCCTCCAGCTCGCCGATGGGGAGGTCAATGTTGTACCAGTCGTTGTAGCAGTCGGTGACATACCATTTGCCGTCAATCAGCTCGAAGATGACGCGCAGCGAGGGCTCGGACTCCTCGTAGCCGGCCTCAAACTCCTTCATTGCCGGCTGGTCTGCCGTGAAGTGCGACACGTACACTCCGCCCTCTTCTTCGGTGATTCTTCCTTCTTTCATCGTCTCGGCGTCCAGCAGGGGCCACTTCTCGCGGGTGAAGGGGAAGGATTGTTCCGTTTCGCCGTCGTCCTTCAGCAGGGTGATGGGCGACTTCAGGGGGAACTTGACGCGCGAATACTGGAAGGACGCACTGGTTGTGAATTTCTGGAGGAAGGTCTTGAAGTCCTCACCGGCGCGGCTGCCGGAAACAAAAAGGGTCAGTGCTGCAAACAGACAAAATACGTAGCGGATTGTCTTCATATAAAAGGGGTATTGATTCGGGGGACAAATATACGAAATGGATGCGAATCTCATTCCGTCACGGACAAAATTCACAACTGTTGCAATCGTTTCACACCGGCGTCCTTCGGCCCGGCTGCCGGTTGTTTGCACCGTGCAAGCATCGTCCGTCTGCCATGCAAGCATGGTCTGCGGACCGTGCAGGCATTGTCCGCGGACCGTGCAAGCATCGTGCATCGGCCCCTCAGACATCGTGCCAGGGGCCTTCGCACAACGGTTTCTCACGCGCCTTGTGCGGCATCCGGCATGCGTCTTGCACGCCTTTGCGCAGATGCGGCGGCCTGTTGCGGGGGTGGGGGCGCCGGAGTCCGGGGGCTTGCGCCGCAAGCCGGCCTACTTTGCAGGCGGCAGCATCCGGTCGGCCCTTCTGGCGAAGTCTTCCTGAAACTGCGCGCGCCATTGGTAGACGGACTTTCCGCCTTCGGGAGCGTCGAACCAGTGGTTCTTGCCTGCGTCGGGGCGGACAAAGCGGCCGCCCTAGCCGGGCTGGTCGGGCTTCTCGGCGTCGCTGATGCCCAGGGCGGCGCTGACGAGGTAGAGGAACGAGGGCGAGTCGCCTTCCCACACGCCGGGCGTGTCGGGGTAGAAGCCGCTTTCGGGATAGGCCATTCCCAGCAGGCCGTGGCCGCGGCGGATGTACTGGTTCACCCATTTCAGGTCGGCCACCGACGGGTCGGAGCCTGCGGCGTTCCAGAACATGCCCATGTGGTTCTGTCGCGACACAATCATGAACAGCCGTGGGAAGGTGTCCAGCAGCCATTGTCCCGAGCCGTCCTGCAGCCCGATGGTGTAGATGCGCACCTTGTCCAGGAGGCGTTCGGCTTCGGCCTGCGGTCTGGTCTGCGTTATCTTCCACAGGGCCTGGGCCAGGTCGGCTGTTCCTCCCCAGACGCAGAACCACACGGGGCGTGTGTCGGGTTCTTCCAGCAGGCGGATAATCTGTTCGGATGCCTCGCTGTCGCAATCTTTTCCTACGATTTCATCGGCCTTTTTACCCCACGTGCCCGAGCGTCCCTGCCACGTCACCCGGCGCAGGGCGTCGGCCGTAGGGTAGCGGTTGTCGTGCCGCTGCAGGTTGGGCTGCACGGCTTCGTAGAGGTAGAGCATGTCCAGCAGATTCTGTTTGTTGGCCACGTTGGCAAAGGTGCCCGAAGTGGCGATGAGGCCCTCTACGTCGAACTCGTTGGTGTAGAGCAGGAAGCGGACCATCGACTGCACGTCGTCCGAGTCGCTTCGGCGTTCGGGAGCGCCGAATCCCATTCCGCCGGGCACTACGTCCACTGGAGGGAAGTCGGTCATGATGACTACACGCAGGCGCGGTGCTGCCTGCAACAGGCTGCCCGCTACGAGCAGCAGAAGAAAGGCGAGGGATAGTTTTTTTCTCATGAGTTATAGGGTGTTGTTAGGGGTTGACGGTTATGATTACTCTGCGGTATCCCTTCAGTGCGGGCTGTCCGTTGTCGGTCACTTCGCAGATGACGTGAAGGGCCTTTCCGGCTGCGTCGGCAGGCACGGTGAGGGTGGCACGGGCCGCGTCGGCATGCTCTATCTCCGGCGTACCGGCATAGGTTCCGGCTTCGGGCAGTATCCACCAGTGGTAGCTGAGGCGGTCGCCGTCGGGGTCGGACGATTTCGAGGCATCCAGTTGGATGGTTTCTCCGGCACGGGCTTTAAGACTGACGGCATCCAGGCCTTTCTGGCGGTTGACTATCACGACGGGGTTGCGGTTGCCTTTCCCTTGGGTAGCCCAGTCCATGCGGGCGGCGAAGTTGGCAAAGATGGCGGGGTAGAAGTAATTTTCGTACTTCTGCGATATTTTCTTCACTTCGGGCTGGTGGTTGGTGTAGCAGCTGGTTTCGCCGTCGGGACTCAGTCCCCATTCGAAGTAGCCGCCCCAGCCCGCTTCGTTGAATACGGCAGGGTTGTTCAGCCCGTTGGGCATCAGGTGCAGGTAGGAGGGCGTGTCGCCTTCCACGCCGTATTTGTTTTTGGGGTAGATGCGGCCCAGGTGTCCGTGGCCCTGTATATGGGTGGCGTATTCGCCCCAGCGGCTGCTGCCCAGTCCGCATTGCGAGAGCCAGGCGCTTTCGTCCCAGATGAAACGCAGCGACTGGCCGCACGTCTGACGCATCCAGTAGTGCGAGCTGTACTTGTGGTTGCCGCGGTCGCCCCAGGGCACGTCCTGGTCGGTGATGGTGTAGACGTAGAGCTTGTCCAGGAAGGCTTTCAGCTGTTCTTCCGTCCGTTCGCGGCGCACTTTCCAGATGGCTTGTGCCAGGGTGTTGGCTCCGCCCCAGGCGGTAATCCACAGCGGGCGGTCGTCGTCCTCGTCGGCCAGCTGAATCAGGAAGTCGCTGCCGCGCGAGTTGTTTTTTTCTCCCAGTTTGTCTTTACCCAGTTCCAGGCTGCCCGCCATCACCCTGCCGCGCAGGTAGTCGGCGCTGGGCCAGTAGCCCAGCCGCTGTTTGCCGTTCTCTTTCTCCAGCGGCAGGAAGCCGTTCTGTTCCGAGCGTTTCATCAGGTTGGGCAGGTCTTTCTGGTAAGCGTCGATGACGGTGCTGATGCTGTCCATCCAGCTGGTGGGGTAGGGACCGCCGCTGCTGTTCCATCCGCTGGTGGCGATGATGGCTTCTATCTCGTACAGGTCGGCGTGTACCAGCAGGCGGATGAGCGACTCCATGTCGTCGGGCTCTACGTTGGCCGGAGCAATGTCTGTCAGCACCACGAGGCGTGGCTTCAGGGTTTTGTCTTGTGCGTTTGCCGGATTGGTACAAAGGCAGCTTCCTGCAAGCAGGATAAACAGTGTTTGGAATAAGGTTCTCATGATACAGGACATATTTAAGTTAACACGGCGCAAAGTTACGTCTGAAATCTGATTTAAACCGCTTCTTTTTTAGGGAAAACAGAGCGTATTCCGAGGTTCTGCACGGCCAGACTGTTAAAGTATGTTCCGGGGCTCGCCCGAAGAGGGGGCAGGCGGTTGCAGCCGCCTCATGCTGAACTCGCAGCCGCAATACTGCTGGTTGTAGAAGTCGTATTCGCGCAGCAGCTGGTTGCGGCGTTCCTGCAGGCCGCCTTTGCGCCAGTTCTGCTCCCAGAACAAAGTTCCGGGATAGAGGGCGGCGGCACGGCGTCCGGCTTCGTTGATTTGTTCCAGACTCTTCCAGCGCGATGAGGCCAGGGTGGTGGTAAAGAGGGTAAAGCCGTGTGCGGCGGCATAGCGGGCCGTCTCCGTCAGTCGCAGGGTGAAGCAGCGCAGGCAGCGGGAGCCTCGTTCGGGTTCGTCTTCCAGTCCTGCCATTTGGGCTTTCCAGCGGTTGTAGTCGTAGTCGGCGTCGATGAAATCGAGGTTTTGCGAGGTGACGAAGCGGATGGCCTCGTTCTTGCGTGTCTCGTATTCTTCCTGCGGATAGATGTTGGGGTTGCAATAGAACACGGTGGGGCGTATGCCGTTGGCCAGCATACACTCGATGATGGCCGATGAGCAGGGAGCGCAACACGAGTGCAGCAGCACCCGGTCTTCGCCGTTGGGAGTCTTGAGTTGGAGCATGTGGCGGGGGAAAAGCGGTAAGTGGTTGGCGGAAAATGATTAGTGGCAGGTGGTGGGCGGTTGGCGGTCAGTGGTCGGCCATGGGTGATAAGTGGCAGCCGGCACTTCCGGATGGAATGCCCACTGCTGATTGCTGACCACTAACCGCCTGCCACCAGCCGCCGTTATTTGAACAGCGTCTTCGCAATTCCCATCTCCAGTCCGCGCAGTTCGGCCAGTCCGCGCAGGCGGCCTATGCACGAGTAGCCGGGGTTGGTCTTCTTGCGCAGGTCGTCCACCATCTGGTGTCCGTGGTCGGGACGCATGGCGATGGAGACGCCGCGGCGCTGTTGCAGTTCGAGGAAGGCCTTCATCACGCCGTACATGTCTACGTCGCCTTCCAGGTGGTTGGCTTCATAGAAGTTGCCTTCGGCATCGCGCTTGGTGGAGCGCAGGTGTACGAAGTTGATGCGGTCGCCGAAGCGGGTCATCATGGCGGCACAGTCGTTGGCGCTGCTCACACCTAAGGAACCGGTGCAGAGGCAGAGTCCGTTGCTGGGGTTGGGCACGGCGTCGATGAGCGCCTGGAAGTCTTCGGCGCAGCTCATGATGCGCGGCAGGCCCAGGATGGACATGGGCGGGTCGTCGGGGTGGATGACGAGCTTCACGCCCACTTCGTCGGCCACGGGGCAGATTTCGCTCAGGAAGTAGATGAGGTTCTGGCGCAGGCGTTCGGGCGTGATGTCCTTGGTATAGTCGGCCTCGGCGCCGGGGCGGTGCAGCAGGAAGAGGTCGAAGGCGATGAAGGCGGCACGCTCGAAGCGCAGGGCGCGGCTGCCGTCGGGCAGCTCGTAGGCCAGGTCGGTGCGTGTCCAGTCCAGTACGGGCATGAAGTTGTAGGTGACGATGTTCACGCCGCATCGGGCCAGGTTGCGCAGGCTTTCCTTGTAGTTGTCGATGTACTTCTGGTAGTCGCCTGTCTGTGTCTTGATGTGCTCATGCACGGGCACGCTTTCGACAACGGACCACGTGAGGCCTACTTCCTCAATCATCTGCTTGCGCTTCATGATTTCTTCTACGGTCCACACCTCGCCGTTGGGGATGTGGTGCAGGGCATTGACAATGCCGGTGGCTCCGGCCTGCTTGATGTCCCACAGGCTGACGGGGTCGTTGGGCCCGTACCAGCGCCAGGTTTGTTCGCAAAGTATCATAATGGTATTGTTTTTAGGGTTGGGGAAGTTAAAGGTCGTTAGAAGGAGTTATCATTCCGCTTCGCTCCGTTCAGGGAGTTAAAAGCCGATACTACCTTGCTATTGGCTTTTAACTCCCTCAGCCCGCATCGCAGGCGATAACTCCTTCTAACTTCTTTAACTCCTAAAAGAAATTTACATGGCAAACACATTGAATCCGCCGTCAACGACAGCTACGGTACCAGTCACGAAGCTGGCGGCGTCGCTGATGAGGTACTGGATGGTGCCGCACAGCTCTTCGGGGCGACCCATACGGCCGAAGGGGGTCTGACGGATGACGTCCTGTCCGCGTTGCGTCCATGAGCCGTCGGGATTGGTCAGCAGGGTGCGGTTCTGTTCGGTCAGGAAGAAGCCCGGGGCTATGGCGTTCACGCGGATGCCTTCGCCGAACTTCTTGGCCACTTCGGTAGCCATGAAGGCGGTGTAGTTGGAGATGCCGGCTTTGGCGGCGGCGTATCCGGCCACGCGGGTCATGGGGCGGAAGGCGGCCATGCTGGAGAAGTTGACGATGGCTCCCTTCTTCTGTTCCACCATCGGCTTCAGGAAGACCTGTGTGGGCAGTACGGTGCCGGTCAGGTTCAGTTCGAGCACGCGCTGGAACTCTTCAATCTTCAGGTCGAAGAAAGTGCCGTCCGGCGCGATGGTGGCTCCCGGCATGTTGCCTCCGGCAGCGTTCAGCAGGGCGTCTACCCGTCCGTAGGCTTTCAGGATGTCGGCCAGGTTCTGCTCCAGTATTTCGCGGTTCATGACGTCGGTGGTCAGGAACATGGCTTCTCCGCCGTTGGCTTTGATGCCCTCCACAATGGCGTTTCCTACTTCGGCCTTGCGTCCGAGGATAACTACTTTGGCTCCTTCTTCGGCCAGATGGGCGGCAATGGCTCTGCCCAGAATACCTGTACCTCCGGTGATGACTACTACTCTGTCTTTGATGTCGAATAAGTTTTTCATGATGCGTTATGAGTTTATAATGATATGTTAGACTTGTCTGTCATGTGGAGCACAAAGTTACGCATTTCTTTAGTCAGATGTATTGTTTATATGTATCAAATACTTCTTTCCAGGTATCACGGGATACATTCTTTATTTTCGGTAGGGTTAGTGCTGACGGCACGTTTGCAGTACCAGCAGGCTTTCGGGGCCCATGTTGAACAACAGGTCGACGATGCTGAGGTTGGGCAGGAAGCCCAGCTTCTCCTGAAACACCTGATAGTAGGGACGGGGTTGGAAGTCGCTGTCTTCCGTGCGATAGTCTTTCTTGGGGTGGATGCGTTCGCGGAAGTCGTCTGTGTCCGGTCCGAGGTCGGCCCGGTATTCCGGGGTACGTTCCATGCGGGGCTGCAGGTCGATGAGCGAGCACACCAGGCGGCAGAGGGCCTCGTTGAAGTCCATCAGGAACTCATACTTCTGTTCGTAGAAGGGACGGAAATCGTCCTTATAGTATTCGAAGAAGGGTGTGTGGTTGTAGGCCGATTCCAGGGCGTTCCAGTGCAGGTGGCGCCAGTTGCCGTGGTCGGAGATGCGGATGTCGCGCATGAAGCACTTGGGCGTGTCGGGCTTTACGATGGGCACGGTGAGGGCCAGCGGGCCGTCGGGGGCGGCAATGGTGCAGCGGTTGCGGTAGGTCTGCTTCAGGTAGTGGTCGTACTGTTCCACAAGTACCCGGTCGTATGCCAGCAGTTTGACGTAGTACTCTACGGGTGCCAGATAGGCCGAGGTGAGGCAGACGGCAGGAGGAAGGGGAGCCGGAGCGGCGAGTGGGTCGGGATGCTGTGTCATGATTCTGTATCTATTATGTATAAATGAAGAATGAGGAATGAAGAATGAAGAATTAGAAACAGATTGCAAACCTGCCGGATGGCAATTCTTCATTCTTCATTCCTCATTCTTCATTTTTTTTACCTTACTCTTGTCCACATCCTGTCCCAGCGGTAGCCGCTGAAGAGGCCGGTACCTTTCTTCTTGGAGAACCAGATGAAGGATGCCTTTCCGATGATGTGGTCTTTGGGGACGAAGCCGAAGAGGCGCGAGTCGGACAGGTTGATGGAGTTGTTGGCCACCACCCAGCAGTAGTCCTGGCTGAAGCGGCAGTATTGCGTGGGCTTGCCGTCCACGTAGAGGGTGTCGTTCTTGATTTCGGCCTGCCGCTTCTCGTGCAGCACCAGTGTGTTGCGCAGCAGGGTCATGTTCCACGGATAGACCTTGACGGCCACTTCCTTGCCGGGCACTATCAGGGGATGGAGGTGACGGGTGGAGTCGGCGGCGTCCAGCGGGCTTATCCAGCAACTGTCTGTGAAGGCCTGCTCCAGCAGGTAGTATTCGTAGCGGCTGAAGCTGCGCACGTTGCGTGTGGAGTCCTGTCCCAGCAGACGGTTGGAGCGAGTCAAGCTGCCGCTCCCTCTCGGGCGGGTAAGTGTAGAGGAACTTCTGGTCGGGGGCATTTTGTTCGGAGGGGATGACGAAAAAGAGGGAGTCGGTCAGCAGTGTGTCGCCTGCCGTGCCGATACAGCGCCCGATGAACACTTCGCGGCGGTCGGCTACAGGCTGGGACAGGTCGGCAGGGTTGTTGAAGACCACGATGTCCTCCCGCTTCAGCGGCCTGTCGGCCCAGCGGTGATAGCCCAGCAGTCCCATGAAAGGCAGCCTGAGCCCGTAGCTCCACTTGTTGACCAGGATGCGTTCGCCGCAATAGAGGGTGTTCTCCATGCCCGACGAAGGAATGAGGTAGGGGGCAGCAACGCAGCCGCGGAGTAATATTACGGCCAAAATTACTCCGACGCAGGCTGCTGTTATCTTCCATACCTTCTTCACGTTGCCGCGCTTAATTGTTGTCCACCCATTTGAACAGACGGTTCCAGCGAATCTTGCCGTCCAGCCAGCCGCGGTCCTTGTCCAACGAGAGCCATACCAGCAGCGGCTTGCCCACCACGTGGTCCTCGGGCACGAAGCCCCAGTAGCGCGAGTCGGCGGAGTTGTGCCGGTTGTCGCCCATCATCCAGTAGTAGTCCATCCGGAAGGTATAGGTGTCGGTCTTTTGGCCGTTGATGTAGATGCCGTCCTCGCGGCGCTCCAGCTTGTTGCCCTCGTAGGCCTCGATGCAGCGCTCGTAGAGGGGCAGGTTGTCGTCCGTCAGGGTGATGGTGGCGCCTTTGGCGGGAATCCAGATGGGGCCGTAGTTGTCGCGGTCCCACTTCGTATAGAGGTTCTGCGGGTATATGTCGTTCGAGTAGATGGAAGGTTCCTTCACGATGCGGCTCACCAGTTTCTTGTTGCCTGCCAGCGTGTCGTACATCTTCTGCGTCAGCGGCAGGTGGTAGACAGGCGTCAGTTGTCCCTTGCCATCGCGGCGGTCCAGGCCCATTTCTACGAGGCTGGGCTCCCAGCTCGGGTCGTCGTTCATCAGCATCCGGTCGTCGTTGCTGATGCCCAGTTCGCGGAACATCGTCTCGGGTATCAGTGGTCCGGTGGTCTGCACGAAATAGTTGAACTGCATGTTTTCGGGATTCTCGATGGCCTGACCGTCGATGTACACCTGTCCGTCCTTAATCTGCAGCGTGTCGCCCGGCAGGCCCACGCAGCGCTTCACGTAGTTCTCGCGGCGGTCTACGGGGCGTGTCACCACCTTGCCGTACATCCGCGGGTTGGACAGGATGAGGTTGCGTCCGGCCTGGTAGTAGAGGTCGTACACGGCCCGCTGCTGGCGGCGTGTCAGGCTGTCCATGTCCACGTGTTTCGGGTACAGGCGGCGGCCTTCGTTGTAGGCCAGGCTGTAGAAGTCCGTCTGCTGGAAGTTGGTGGCCACGGTGTCGCCGGCGGGGAAGTTGAACACCACGATGTCGTTCAGCTTCACCTTGCCGAAGCCGGGCACGCGCTTGTACTTCCACTGCGGCCACTCGATGTACGACTTGCAGTCGAACAGGGGCAGCGTGTGCTGTGCCAGGGGCATGGACAGCGGCGTGTTGGGTACGCGCGGCCCGTAGCTCACCTTGCTCACGTAGAGGAAGTCACCCACGAGCAGCGACTTCTCCAGCGACGACGAGGGTATCTGGTAGTTCTGGAACAGGTAGATGTTGACAAAGTAGACGGCCACCAGGGCGAACACGATGGCGTCCACCCAGCCCATGACGCCGCGCACGGTGGCGTTCTTCGACTTCTTCCACCATCCCCAAGGTATCTTCTTGCTGATGTAGACGTCGAAGATGAAGGGCACCACAATCAGTCCCCACCAGCTCTTGACCCACAGCAGGAAGAGCAGATAGAGCAGGGTGACGATACTGAATTTAATCCATTGTTTGCGGGATGCTTGTCTCATAGGATTGTTTCTTGTTATTCTGTTTTTGTTTCTTTGATTTGTTTGGGTAGCTTCTGCGACGCTTTTTCTATTTTCTTTTCGTTGCTTGTCACGCGGCGTTCCACTTTCTTGATGTCCTCGGCTGCGGGCAGGTCTTCGGGCTTGATACCCCGTTGTCCCAGCATCTGACGGACACTCCGGTTGTTCTGTATGTGTTCGTGGGTGATGGTGGTTTCGCCGTACAGGTCTTTCTGTTCTACGTTGTAGTTGGTCATCTCCGTTGCCAGATTCTTGGCGGCGATGGTCAGCGTGGGCAGGAAGTCTGCCAGTGGACGGGTGGACTTTACTCCCAGCCGTAGCTTCATGTCTTCGGTAGTGTGTCCGCCGAACAGGGCTGTATCGCCCTTCGAGCGGATGCGGGCAAAGCCCTTGTCGTCGACACCGCGTTGGTAGATGTTGCGTGACAGTTGTTTTTCAGAGGCACGGAGGCGGTCGCGCGTTTCCAGACGGGCCACTTGTTGCAGGTGTTCGGCGATGAGTTCCGCGCGGCGGGTCTGCAGGGCGAAGTAGCCTTGTGCGAAGGCTATCTCTTCTTTCTTCGGGTCTCCGTTTTGGGCAATCAGATAGCAGGCGTAGCGGGTGAGCATGTAGTCGGTCACTTCGCGCTTGGCACCACTGCCTAATGTGACCATTTTCGTGACCTCACGAAAATGGTCGTCGATGTTGATTCCCTGCGACTTGCAGGATTCAACAGCTCGGCCGATGGCTACCTGGAAGTTTTCCCAACGGCTATAGCCCAAGACGGTCTGAAGTTCGCGGGCAAACCATACTTCCACCTCTTCGCGGTCGTCATCGCTCTTGATGAAATGCATGATTTCATCAAACGTCTGCTTATGCTGATTGATTCTCTGAATGTCCATGTTTCTTGTTTACTTCAGAAACGGAAATAAGTCGCTCATCCCCAGGAAGCCTTCGTGTGTGGCGGTGTATTCGGCTGCCAGCACGGCGCCCAGTGCGAAGCCGCGGCGGTTCTTGGCGTCGTGGGTGATGGTGATGCTGTCCGCCTCGGAGTCGTAGCGGATGCTGTGGATGCCCGGCACTTCGCCTTCGCGGATGGAGCTGACGGGCAGTTCGTCGGCAGCGCAGGCGGTGGTGCCCGTCACGGTGCCGTCGGGAGCCTGAAGCGTGCCTTTCACCCACCGAGTCTTGCGGTCAAGGTTCTCCAGGATGCCTTCGGCCAGGGTGATGGCGGTGCCGCTCGGGGCGTCCAGCTTGTGGATGTGGTGCGTCTCGCTCATGCTCACGTCGTAGCCGGGGAACTGGTTCATGATGCGGGCCAGGTACTTGTTGACGGCCGAGAAGATGGCCACGCCCAGGCTGAAGTTGCTCGACCAGAACAGCGTCTTGCCACCCTCGGTGCAGAGGCGGCGCACTTCCTCGCCGTGTTCTTCGAGCCAGCCGGTACTGCCCGACACCAGTTTTACGCCCGCCTCGAAGGCCTTCATGTAGTTGCCATAGGCGGCTTTGGGATTGGTGAACTCGATGGCCACGTCGGCCGAGCGGAAGGCTTCGGAGCGGAAGTCCTCCTGGTTGTCGATGTCGATGATGCAGACAATCTCGTGTCCGCGGCCGAGGGCAATCTTCTCAATCTCCTTGCCCATCTTTCCATAACCGATAAGTGCTATTTTCATTGTTCGCTATTTTTCTTATATATAATAATGTGTGCGCAAAGATAGGACTTTTCTTACACAAACCGTTACAATTAACTTCTTGTTAACAATGCCGTGGAGAGACAGCGAAGAATCGGGTGGCGACTGCCCAGGGGCGTATTTTGTCTCATGCGTATGAGAACGGTTTTCTCATGCGTATGAGAATAGTCTTCTCATTCTTATGAGAACATCATTCTCATGCCTATGAGAATACTTCTGTGTGACGCGGGAGGCGTGCCGTTCCTTTCCGGCGTCTGCGCTCCGTTCCTACTTTGCGTAGTTGCGTCGGATGACGGTGCCCTCGAAGGGTTTTCCCTCGGCTTGATAGAGGTCTTCGTCGTCGAAGGGGCGCAGCTTCCAGTAGAGCATCACGTCGCCCACGGCGCAGGCCAGGCTGAAGATGCCGAAAGCATAAACCGTCTTGTTGCCCGTGCAGAAGCCGTGCAGGAAGGGCAGGACACCCAATACGATGGCGGGCAGCAGCAAGAACAGACGATACCACTTTAAGGAGACAGGGCGGGTGGAGTAATAGCCTACGCCTGACCAGCTGGAGTGGCAACGTATAGCTTTCGTTTGCCGCCCGTTGCAGAAGTAGAGAATCAGATAACCGGACAGAATGTTGGCGGCGAAGGCAAGGAGTGTCATCTGCCAGATGTAGCCTCTCCAGAAATTGCCGATGAAGTAGCCCACATTATAGGCCGAGGAGTCTTCCCACACGTAGCAGTAGAGCAGGGAGCCGGAGAAGAGGAGCAGGAAGAAGATGACTATCGTCCACAGATTGGCGCTTTTCGTGTTGAGTTTTACTTCGATGCCGTCAGTCTGCGGGGTATGGTTCGAGTTGAGTTGTGCAGTTGTTTTCATAATGGTATGTTTTTAGTTGTTGTTTTCTGGTTGACGTTGCAAAGATAAGTCCTCTCAGGTAAACGGAAGGTTAACGTTACGTTATCTTTACGTTAACGGAGTTGGAGGGAAAGGGAAAAGAAGTTACTTTTGTAGCGGTTAGCGGTGAGTGGTTAGCGGTTAGTACCTGCACTCACCGCTCACCGTTAACCACTAACCGCTACAGACATGAGCAAGTCCTACTACATCCTCCTCACCCTCGTGGCCGCCGCCGTGGCCGTCTTCTTCCTCGGCCGCTGGACGGGCATGGGGCTGGGACTCAACAGCCAGCGTGTGACGCGCACCGTCCACGAGGCCTGGTGCCGCGCCGACGACCGCCACGCCCTCTGCCCCGGGGCCGGGCTCGACTCCCTCTTCCGCCAGCAGCTGCGCGAGGGCGGGTTGCGCCGCCTCCGCTTCCGGCTGGACACGGTGCCGCTGGCGGACGATTCGACCGTGGTGCTCCGCTCTGCCTTGCCTTACTTCGATGACTACGAACGCGAGCTGGAGCATCGGCGCACGTTCGTCATCCCGCTGGACAGCCTGCAAGGCGTGCGGGCCCGCCTCCTCAACCTTCGTGCCGAGACGGTCGGGTCACAGCTCTACTACCTGCTGGGCACGGTGGCGGGTTTCTTCTTCCTGGCCTTCGGCATTGCCAAGCAGGTGGACATCATCCGCCGTCAGGACAAGTTGTCGCAGATGCGCGAGGATTTCTCTTACGCCATGGTGCACGACATGAAGACGCCTATCAGCACCCTTCTGATGGCGGTGAGGAACCTGCGTAGCGGTCGCCTGGACGCCAAGCCCGAACGCAAGCGCGAGCACTTCGACCTGCTGGAAAAGGAGAGCCTGCACCTGCTCGACCTGACCAATCGCGTACTGACCCTCTCGAAGATGGAGCATCACCAACTGCTGCTCGACAAGGACTGGCATCCCCTTCGTCCCGTGGTGGACGAGCTGATACAGGTGTTCGAGGCAAAGGCGGCGAAGCCCGTCACCTTCAGCACCGACCTTCAGGCCGAAGCGGTCTATGCCGATATGGAATTCCTGAAGGAAGCCCTTTCCAACCTGATAGACAACGCCCTGAAATACTCCAAAGACACAGTAGAAGTACGCATTGCCTCGCGTCAGGAGGGCGGTTTCGTCCGCATCAGTGTCCGCGACAACGGCATCGGCATCCCCCTTTCGGCCCAGCGTACCATCTTCGACAAGTTCGAGCGCGTGCTGCCCCGCGACGACGGCAGCGGACAGAAGAAGGTTTCCGGCTTCGGCCTCGGCCTGAACTACGTGATGAACGTGACCCGCGAGCACGGCGGCTATGTCAGTGTGGAAAGTGTGCAGGGGCGGTTCAGCGAGTTTACGATTTCGTTGCCCGAAAGCCTCACCCCCGGCCCCTCTCCCAAGGAGAGGGGGGAAGGAATGGAGTCGGAATAGAGAATGGCATATAAAATAATTCAAGTTTCGGTTTTACCGAAACTTGCAGGAGTTAGAGGAGTTAGAAGAAGTTATCGCCCGCCAGGGCGGGCTTAGAAGTTAAAGGCCAATAGACCTGTTACTGCTAATTTTTCTTTTTGCAAGACTATCGGCTTTAACTTCTAACAGAGCAAAGCGAAGTGGTAACTTCTATAACTTCTTAACTCCCAGTGAAATATCAAACCCGAAACTTGAGTAAAATAATATATGAATAAAATATGTAAGACTGAATACTAACTTAAATCACCACCCCCTTCCTCCCCTCTCCTTGGGAGAGGGGCCGGGGGTGAGGCTTCTGTTTATGGAACACCTTTTACACTACCTCTGGAAACACAAAATCTTCCCTTTGCAGGAACTGCACACGACCGACGGGCGGCGGGTGGAAGTCATTGACCCCGGCCTGCCCAACACCAACGCCGGGCCCGACTTCTTCAACGCCAAGCTGAAGCTGGACGGCGTGCTGTGGGTGGGAAACGTGGAGCTGCACGAGCGCTCTTCGCTCTGGATGAAGCACGGACACCAGACGGACAAGGCCTACGACAACGTCATCCTGCACGTGGTGGGCGAGGCCGACTGCGACGTGTGCCGCACGGACGGCGAGCCCATCCCCCAACTCGTGCTGACTTGTCCTGCCGACGTGGCCCGTCGCTACGACGAGCTGCGTCAGTCCGAAATCTGTCCGCCCTGTTACTCCGTCCTCCCGTCCCTGTCGCGCCTGACGGTTCATTCCTGGTTTTCGGCCTTGCAGGCGGAGCGTTTCGCACGGAAGGCGGCCGACATCCGCGCCCGTCTCGATGCCTGCCAAAACCATTGGGAGGACGTGTTCTTCATCACCCTGGCGCGCAACTACGGATTCGGCCTGAATAGCGATGCCTTCGAGGCCTGGGCCCGGCTCATCCCCTTCCGTGCCGTAGACAAGCACCGTGACGACCTTTTCCAGGTGGAGGCCTTCTTCTTCGGTCAGGCGGGCCTGCTGGAGGAGGAACTGCCCGATGCCGACGACTATTACCTCCGCCTCCGAAAGGAGTTCCGCTACCTGCAACGCAAATTCGACCTGCCGGCTCCGCTGGATGCCTCGCGCTGGCGCTTCCTGCGCCTCCGGCCGGGCAACTTCCCCCACGTGCGCCTGGCCCAGCTGGCCAGCCTCTACCACACACGGCCCGCCCTCTTCTCGCAGGTGATGGAGGCCGACACGACCGAGGCCGCCAGGAAGCTCCTCGTCACCTCCACTTCCGATTACTGGGAGCGGCACTTCACCTTCCGCCACTCCTCGCCCGAGCGCGTGAAGCGGGTGGGGGAGAACGCCCTCAACCTGATGCTCATCAACACCGTCATTCCTTTCCTCTACGCCTACGGCCTCCACAAGGCCGACGACAACCTGTGCGAGCGTGCCACCCGCTTCCTGGAATCGCTTCGTGCCGAGAACAACCACATCACCCGCCTCTGGGAGGGTGCCGGCCTGCCCGTCTCTACCGCTGCCGATTCGCAGGCCCTCATCCAGCTTCAGCGGGAATATTGCGAACGCAAGGACTGCCTCCGCTGCCGCTTCGGTTACGAATTCCTGAAGGGACGGAAGACAGGCGGGTGAGGGAGATGCTTGCGAAAAGCCGTATGCTTTGTCGGTTATTCCAAAATTAATTAGTTATTTTGCACGAGCCAAGCTCCGCAGGTGCGGACGCAGGTCACTGACAGCAGGCTTGGCATGAAAACAATTGAATCAATGGAACAGGAAAACTTTGACATACGCAGCCAGAAACCGCTTTCGGGCAAGGAAAAGGACTTTGAGAACGCCCTCCGCCCGCTGGCCTTCGAGGACTTCAGCGGACAGAGCCAGGTGGTGGAGAACCTGCGCATCTTCGTGACGGCTGCCCGCCTGCGGGGTGAGGCGCTGGACCACACCCTGCTGCACGGCCCTCCGGGACTGGGCAAGACGACACTCTCCAACATCATTGCCAACGAATTGGGCGTGGGCTTCAAAATCACCTCGGGGCCCGTGCTGGACAAACCCGGCGACCTGGCGGGCATCCTCACCAGCCTGGAGCCGAACGACGTGCTCTTCATCGACGAGATTCACCGCCTCAGCCCGGTTGTGGAGGAGTATCTCTATTCGGCCATGGAGGATTACCGCATCGACATCATGATAGACAAGGGCCCTTCTGCCCGCAGCATCCAGATAGACCTGAACCCTTTCACGCTGGTGGGAGCCACCACGCGCAGCGGCCTGCTGACAGCCCCGCTCCGTGCCCGCTTCGGCATCAACCTGCACCTGGAGTATTACGACACCGACGTCCTGAGCGGCATCATCCTCCGCTCGGCCGGCATCCTGGGCGTGCCCTGTTCCAACAAGGCCGCGCTGGAGATTGCAGGCCGCAGCCGCGGCACGCCCCGTATCGCCAACGCCTTGCTGCGCCGTGTGCGGGACTTTGCCCAGGTCAAAGGCTCGGGCCGCATCGACACCGAGATTGCAAGCATCGCCCTCGAGGCGCTGAACATCGACAAGTACGGCCTCGACCAGATTGACAACAAGATACTGACCACCATCATCGACAAGTTCCGGGGCGGCCCCGTAGGCCTGACCACCATCGCCACCGCCCTGGGCGAGGACGCAGGCACCATCGAAGAGGTGTACGAACCGTTCCTCATCAAGGAAGGCTTCATCAAGCGCACGCCACGCGGGCGGGAGGTGACGGAACTGGCGTACAAGCACTTGGGACGCAGCCTGTATCAGAATGGCGGGCAGCCTTCTTTGTTTGATTGACGGATTGTCTGTCACAAAGTTCTGGAGATGGAAGACCGGATGAACAAACCCGAATGGCTGCACAGACGGCGGAAACTTCGCAATGCACTGACCCCGGCCGAAGCGGTTCTGTGGAGGGTGCTGAAGGAACGGCAGGTTTATGGATTGAAGTTCAGGCGGCAGCATAGTGTAGGGCCTTATATCCTTGATTTCTATTGCCTGGAGTTGAAACTGGCAATAGAACTGGATGGTGAATCGCACGCGATTCGTGGGGAGTACGATGAGCAGCGGACGGATTATCTGTTCCGGGTGGCAGGCATTACGGTACTTCGTTTTGAGAATCGTGTGGTGTTTGAAGATCTCGAACGGATTATTGAGGAAATAGGAGAGAAGATAGCTGCCTCTAAAACTGATTGAGAGAGTAACTGAAGAGATACGTCAGTACAAGACTATCCTAAACGGTCTGTCAAAACAAAGTGATGCTATCTGACTCCCCTCCTTCTGGAAGGAGGGGTGTCCAACGGGCGGGGTGGTAGGTGAATTCACACGCGTAAACACCTACGTAATCATTCAAAGGTTGCTCCGCAGGGCGTGCCTACCACCTCCCCCTTCGGGTACTCCTCCTTCCGGAAGGAGGAGAGTTTAAGATACTCTTGCTGGGGCATACTCTCCGTGACAGGTTAAGTATTGAATTGATAATGAAGAAAGAATAGAAATAATAGAAAGAATGGCAAACTTGAAATCATTGGCTAAAGACACCGCCATCTACGGCTTGAGCAGCATCGTGGGGCGTTTCCTGAACTATCTGCTGGTGCCCGTCTACACCATGGCCATGTCGGCACAGTCGGGCGGCTACGGTGTGGTGACCAACATCTATGCTTGGGTGGCGCTGATGCTGGTGCTGCTCACCTTCGGCATGGAGACGGGTTTCTTCCGCTTTGCCAACAACGGCAAGGACGACCCCATGCGCGTCTACTCCACCTCGCTGCTCGGGGTGGGCGGCGTGTCGCTGGCGTTTCTGGCATTGGGGCTGGTGTTCCTGCAGCCCATTGCGGGGCTGCTGGGGTATGAAGAACACCCGTGGTACGTGGGCATGATGATGATTGTGGTGGCCATGGACGCCATCCAGAGCATTCCCTTCGCCTATCTGCGCTACCGGCAGCGGCCGCTGAAGTTTGCGGCGCTGAAGCTGCTGTTCATCTTCCTGAACATTGCGCTCAACCTTATCTATTATGTATGGATGGAGGGCAGCGACGTGGGCTATGCCTTCCTGTTCAACCTGATTTGTACCTCTACCGTCATGGTGTGCATGATACCCGAGCTGAGCGGCTTCCGCTATGTGCTGGACCGCGCTCTGCTGCGCCGCATGCTGTCCTACTGCATGCCGCTGCTGGTGCTGGGCATTGCGGGCATCCTGAACCAGGTGGCGGACAAGATTATCTTCCCTTACGTCTATCCCGACAAGGCCGAGGCCACGGTGCAGCTGGGCATCTACGGAGCCGCCAGCAAGATAGCCATGATCATGGCCATGCTGACGCAGGCTTTCCGCTATGCCTACGAGCCCTTTGTCTTCGGCAAGAGCCGCGACAAGGACAACCGCGAGGTCTATGCGCAGGCCATGAAGTTCTTCATCATCTTCACCCTGCTGGCCTATCTGGCCGTGATGTTCTACATGGACCTGCTGAAGCACATCATCGGGCGCGGCTACTGGGAAGGCCTGCGCGTGGTGCCCATCGTCATGGCGGCCGAAATCTTCATGGGCGTCTACTTCAACCTCTCCTTCTGGTACAAGCTGATTGACGAGACGCGCTGGGGAGCCTACTTCTCGCTGACGGGCTGCGCCGTGCTGGTGCTGATGAACGTGCTGCTGATTCCCCGCTTCGGCTACATGGCCTGTGCCTGGGCCGGCTTCTCGGGCTACGGGGTGGCCATGCTGCTGTCCTACTTCGTGGGGCAGAAGAAGTACCCCATCCGCTACGACCTGAAGGCCATCGGCTCCTACGTGCTGCTGGCGGCGGTGCTCTATGTGGCGGCCGAATACGTGCCGCTGGACAACGTGTGGCTCCGTCTGGCCTTCCGCACCGTGCTGCTGCTGCTGTTTGTGGCCTACATTGTGAAGAAGGACCTGCCCCTGAGCCGCATTCCGGTACTGAACAGGCTGGCGGGCAAGAAGAAATGACCCGGCCGGACGGACACGACTGAATTGATACATAAACTGACTGAAACGAACTGATATGGAAACACCTGATTCTGACAGAAACCTGTTTGTCATCAAGAACTTTCTGAAAGAGTACCTCGACCTGCGCAAGGACAAGGACGACGAGCTGGCCACGGTGGAGTCCATCCGCAAGGGGGTGGAGTTCAAGGGCGCCAACCTGTGGATTCTGATATTTGCCATCTTCATGGCCTCGCTGGGGCTGAACGTCAACTCCACTGCCGTCATTATCGGCGCCATGCTCATCTCCCCGCTGATGGGGCCTATCATGGGCGTGGGCCTCTCTGTGGGCCTGAACGACTTCGAGCTGATGAAACGCTCGCTGAAGAGCTTCCTCATCACCACGCTGTTCAGTGTCACCACCGCCACCATCTTCTTTATTGTAAGCCCGGTGGCCGAAGGGCAGTCGGAGCTGCTGGCCCGTACTTCGCCCACCATCTACGACGTATTCATCGCCCTCATGGGCGGCCTGGCGGGCGTGGTGGCCCTTTCCACCAAGGAGAAGGGCAACGTGATTCCCGGCGTGGCCATTGCCACGGCCCTCATGCCGCCGCTCTGTACGGCGGGTTACGGTCTGGCCACGGGCAACCTCATCTACTTCCTGGGCGCCTTCTACCTCTACTTCATCAACTCGGTCTTCATCAGCCTGGCCACCTTCATCGGGGTGCGGGTGATGCACTTCCAGCGCAAGGCCTTTGTGGACAAGAACCGCGAGAAGAAGGTGCGCAAGTACATTGTGCTGATAGCCGTGCTCACCATGTGCCCTGCCGTCTACCTGACCGTGGGCATCATTCAGGACACGTTCTTTGAAAGCTCGGCCAACAAGTTCATCAACGAGCAGCTGGCCTTTGACAACACGCAGGTGCTGGACAAGAAGATACAGCACACGGCCAACGGGCACGAGATACGCGTGGTGCTGATAGGCGAGGAGGTGCCCGAAGCCTCCATTGCCATTGCCCGCAGCAAGATGGCTGACTACAAGCTGGAGAACACCAAGCTGGTGGTGATGCAGGGCATGAACTACGAGTCGGTGGACATTTCGTCCATCCGCGCCATGGTGATGGAAGACTTCTACAAGAACAGCGAACAGCGCCTGGTGGAGCAGACCAAGAAGATTGCCTCGCTGGAGAAGGACCTGGAGCGCTACCGCACGTTCGACGGGCTGAGCAAGGCCCTCGTGCCCGAGCTCAAGGTGCTCTATCCCTCGGTGCGCTCGCTCTCCCTGTCCCACGCCATCGAGATGACCGTGGACTCCATGCGGACAGACACGGTGCTGCTGGCCGTGATGAAGTTCGGCAAGCAGCCCGACGCGGCCGAGAAGGCCAAGATTGCCGAATGGCTGAAGGCCCGCACGGGTACCGGCAGCCTGAAGCTGATAACCGAATAAAGGACCTATTTAAAAACAGACAAGGACAGAACGTATGAAAGGAAGAATGGCATGGATGGTTCTCCTGCTGCTGCTGGCGGTGGCAGGACGGGCCGATGAAGGCATGTGGATGCTGGGCAACCTGAACAGGCAGACCCGCAAGGCCATGAAGGAACGGGGGCTGGAGCTGCCGGCCGACCGCCTGTACAGCACCCGCCGCCCCTCGCTGAAGGACGCCGTGGTGAGCTTCGGCGGATTCTGCTCGGGCGTGGTGGTGTCCGAGGACGGACTGGTGCTCACCAACCACCACTGCGGCTTCCAGAGCGTGCAGCAGCACTCCAGCGTGGAGCACGACTACCTGAAGGACGGCTTCGTGGCACGCAGCCGCGAAGAAGAGCTGCCCAACCCCGAACTCTACGTCCGCTTCCTGCTGAGGCAGGAGGACGTCACCCGGCGTGTGCTCAAGGCCGTGAAGCCTGGCATGGGCGAGCCCGAACGCAGTGCCGCCACCGACTCGGTGATGCTGGCCATCGGGGCCGAGGTCTCCGCCAAGGACAGCACGCTGACGGGTGTGGTCGACGCCTACTATGGCGGCAACGAGTTCTGGCTCTCGGTCTACCGCGACTATTACGACGTCCGCCTGGTGTTTGCCCCGCCCTCGTCGGTGGGCAAGTTCGGCTGGGACAAGGACAACTGGGAGTGGCCGCGCCACACGGGCGACTTCTGCGTCTTCCGCATCTATGCCGGCCCGGACAACCGCCCCGCCGAATACTCGCCGGACAACGTGCCCTACCATCCCGACTACGTGGCCCCCATCTCCTTGCAGGGCTACCGCGAAGGCTCGTTCTGCATGACGCTGGGCTACCCCGGCCACACGGAGCGCTACCTCTCGTCCTACGGCATCGAGGAGATGGTGAACAACGCCAACCGGGCGCAGATTGACGTGCGCGGCGTGAAGCAGGCCATCTGGAAGCGCGAGATGGACCGCCGCGACAGCATCCGCATCAAGTATGCCTCCAAATACGACGAAAGCTCCAACTACTGGAAGAACAGCATCGGCGTGAACCGCGCCGTGGAACGCCTGCACGTGCTGGACAAGAAGCGCGCCCTGGAGCGGGAGCTGCGCCGGTGGATTCAGCAGACGCCCGCCGAGCGCGGACAGCTGCTCCACCTCTTCTCCGACCTGGAGCTGGCCTACAAGCAGCGCCGCGAGGCCGACCATGCCATGTCCTACTTTGCCGAAGCCTTCCTGAACGGCCCCGAACTGCTGCAGCAGACGCTTTCCATCCTGAACTTCGACTTCGAGGGCGAACAGGAGACGGTGATGGCCAACCTGAAGGCCATCGTGGAGAAGTATCGGAACATGGACGTGGAGATAGACAAGGAAGTGTTTGCGGCCATGCTGGCCGAGTACCGCTCGCGGGTGGACTCCGTCTACCTGCCCGAGTGCTACCGCGTCATTGCCGCCGACTATGGCGGCAACGACCGTGCCTACGTCGATTCGCTCTACGCCCGCACGCAGCTGGCCACGACCGAGGGACTGCGGCGCTTCCTGGAGCGCGACAGCACCTACAACCTGCTGGACGACCCCGCCATCACGCTGGGCATTGACCTCATTACGAAGATTTTCGAGATGAACGTGCAGGTACAGGAGCCTACCCGGCAGATTGTGCGCGGCGAGCGGCTGCTCAACGCCGCCATACGCCGCTACTACGACTCGCGCAACTTCTATCCCGACGCCAACTCCTCGCTGCGGCTCAGCTTCGGCACCGTCTGCGGCTACGAGCCTGCCGACGGCGTCAGTTACCGCTACTACACCACCGCGCGGGGGGTGCTGGAGAAGGCCAGGGCCTATGCGGGCAACGTGGATTTCGAGGTGCAGCCCGAAATACTCTCGCTGCTGGCCTCGGGCGACTTCGGCCCCTATGCCGACGAGAACGGCGAGATGAAGGTGTGCTTCATCTCCAACAACGACATCACGGGCGGCAACAGCGGCAGCGCCATGTTCAACGCGCGGGGCGAGCTGTTGGGGCTGGCCTTCGACGGCAACTGGGAGGCCATGAGCAGCGACATCCTCTACGAACCCCGGATGCAGCGCTGCATCGGAGTGGACATCCGCTACGTGCTGTTCATGATTGAGAAGTACGGCCGGGCGGGCCACCTGATTGAAGAGCTCCGGCTCAGGTAAGACGGGGTGGGGGATTCTGATTTCTGATTTCTGTCTCCGGCGTCCGGGTTTCCGTTCCTCCGGTTTCAGCCGAGGGGGGCCGGTGGCTTGTGCCTGCCCTGTGGCCGGCCCGAGGGGGGCGGCATGCGGTGCCTTCAGCGGTTCCGGTCGTAGCCGGCATGGACTTTGCAGCCTGCTTGCAGTGTGTTTGCTGCAAGCAGGCTGCAGCGTTGCTGCATGCTTGCTTACAGCGTTGCTGCATGCCTGTTTGCAGTGGCGCTGCAACCGGGTGTGCAGTTCTGTGCCGCCTGCTGCGTCGGCCCTATGCGCACGCCGCTCTTCCTGGCCGCACGGGCAGATGGGGCTGCGTGCATCCGTACAGCGGCGGTTCCGGACCGGGGTCGGCGGCGGCCGACCGCTGCCTGCCTGCCTCCGGCCGCTCAATGCGGCTTTCCTTTCCGCGTCAGATGACCTGCTGGGTGGGCTGGGGCGAAAGCATTTCGTGCGGGACGGCGGACTGTATCTCCTTCACCAGGGCGTCGCGCAGTGTGTGGCGGATGTAGTTCTGGGCGGTGAGCAGCACAATCTGGCGCGTGGGCACGGGGATGGCAAAGGGCCGCACCAGCTCGCGCTGGGTCTCGCTCAGTTGCAGCACCGACAGGCCGGGGATGAAGGTGATGCCCTTGCCGCCTTCGACCATGCGCATGAAAGTCTCCATGCTGCCCAGGTGATAGGCCAGCTGGCTGACGCGGGCGGCCTTCAGCTGGCAGAAGCGCACCAGCTGGTCGCGGAAGCAATGTCCCTCGTCCAGGAGCCAGAGTTGCTCGCCGACGAGGTCGGCGGTGCGCACCACGGTGTTGTTGAACAGGGCGTCTTCGCGCGCTACGTAGGCATAGAACGGCTCGTAGAACAGGGCGGTCCGGGCATAGTCTTCCATGCCGTCCATGGCGGCCACGATGCCGGCGTCTATTTCTGCGGCTTGCAGGGCCTGCTTGATGGGTTCGGTCTTCATTTCGATGACCCGGATGTCCAGTTGGGGATGCCGCTTCATCAGCTGCGGGAAGAAGCGGGGCAGCAGGTAGGGGGCGATGGTGGGCAGGATGCCCAGGCGGAAGGTGCCCGTCAGCGAGTGTTTTTCTTCCTCTACGATTTCCTTCAGTCGTCCGGCCTGGAGCAGCACGTTGCGCGCCTGGCTGATGATGTGCAGGCCTACGGGTGTGGGCGTCACGGGCTGGCGGCTGCGGTCGAAGATGCGTGTGTCCAGTTCTTCCTCCAGTTTCTGAATCATGGCGCTCAGAGTGGGTTGCGTTACCCGGCAGTGCTCGGCCGCCTTGGCAAAGTGGCGGAAGTGGTCGAGGGCGAGGATGTATTCCAGTTGTTGCAAGGTCATGGAAATCAGCTTTTTAAGGTTTCGTGATAAATCTGTTCGATGCAAAGATAGAAATTATCTGTTTGACGCGTAAAGCTGAGGCGCTTATCTTTGCAGCAAACCCAAGAAAAATAGTACGAACCTTTTAGAACAAACAAGTATGAAAACAATGGATTATCTCAACCTGGACGAAAAGAAGGCGGCTTCCGTATTGCCCGCCTTGCAGCAGTTGCTGGCCGACTTTCAGATACACTACATGAACCTGCGCGGGTTCCACTGGAACATTCAGGGGCATGGATTCTTTATCCTGCACGGCAAGTTCGAGGAGCTCTACGAGGACACCGCCCGCAAGGTGGACGAACTGGCGGAGCGCGTGCTGATGTTGGGCGGCAAGCCCGAGAACCGTTTCAGCCGCTACCTGGAGGTGGCCGGACTGAAAGAGGTGGCCGAGGTGGGCTGTGCCTCGGAAGCGGTGGAGTATGTGCTGGCTGCCCTCCGTCACTTCATGGCCGGAGAGCGCAGGCTGATTGACCTGGCCGCCGAGGCCCACGACGACGTGACGGCCGACCTGATGACCGGTTATCTGAAGGAACAGGAGAAGCTGGTGTGGATGCTGGTGGCCTTCAGTTCGCAGGGCTGCGCCCACTGACGCAGGAGCGTGCGGGCCGCTGGGGCGCCAAGGCGCTGAGGCGTGCGCCCGAAACGCAGATGGGACAACTCTCCACAGGCATCATCGTCCGGCCCGGCCGGAGGGATTGGTCTGTGGGGATTTGTCCCATCTTGTTGTTGTTTACAGGCAGGGCGCGCCTTTATCCTCTTTTCTTCTTCGACGGTTTGGCCCAGCCTTCTTCGCTGAAGTCGGGCTCCGGTCCGCGGAAGCCGTCGTTGTTGTGCTGGAAGAACTGTTTCCAGTCGTCTTTCTTGCCGCGCGGCTTGGTGTAGCCCCGCTCCTCGCGGCTGGGCTTGGTCTTGGCGGCCTTGGCTTTGGCGGGTGCGGGCTGGGCGGCGGATGCCTTCTTGCCTTCGGCGCTGCGGGTTCCTTTCCGTTCCTTTCCCTTGGCCGCGGCGTCTTCTTCGCCGGCTCTTTCCACGGAGATTCTACGCCCTTTCCAGTTGGCGCGGTTCAGGGCCTTCAGCACGTTGCCGGTCTCTTTTTCGTCCACCTCGAAGAAGGAGAAGTTGCGCATCAGGTCGATGCGTCCCACGTCGATGCGTCCGCGCGTGTGGTTGTTCAGCAGGCCGATGAGGTCGGCAGGCGTGAAGTTGTCCGTCTTGCCCACATTGATGAAGAGGCGTGTGAATCCTTCTTCGGGCTTGCGTCCGTTGCTCTTCTTCTTGCCCTTTTCGGCTTTGGGTTCTTTGGCGCTGACGGTCTCTATCTCTTCGCGGTCGCGATAGTACTCCAGGAAGCGGTTGAACTCGTGCGACACCATTCGCTTGATGAGGTCTTCCTTCGACAGCCAGTCCAGCTTGCGGTAGACGTCGGGCATGTATCCGGCTATCTCGTCTTCGTTCACCTTGACCTTCTCCAGGTCGTCTATCACCTTGAAGAGCTGCTTCTCGCAGATTTGTCGTCCGGTGGGCATTTCGCCGGGCTGGAACTGCTTGCCGATGATGCGCTCAATCTCGCGCACCTTGCCCTTTTCGCGCAGGTTGATGATGGCGATGGAGGTTCCGGTCTTTCCGGCGCGTCCGGTTCGTCCGCTGCGGTGGGTATAGCTTTCGGTGTCGTCGGGCAGTCCGTAGTTGATGACGTGCGTCAGGTCGTCCACGTCCAGTCCGCGCGCGGCCACGTCGGTGGCCACCAGCAGCTGCAGGTTGCGGATGCGGAACTTCTGCATCACGGCGTCACGCTGTGCCTGCGAGAGTTCGCCGTGCAGTGCGTCGGCGTTGTATCCTTCCTGCATCAGCTTGTCGGCAATCTCCTGCGTCTCCTTGCGGGTGCGGCAGAAGATGATGGCGTATATCTGCGGGTAGTAGTCCACAATGCGCTTCAGTGCGGCGTACTTGTCCTTGGCGTGTACGGTGTAGACCACGTGTCGGACGTTGCTGGTTCCTTCGTTCTTGCGCCCGATGGTGATTTCCTTGGCGTTGCGCAGGTAGTTCTTGGCAATGCGGGCTATTTCGGGGCTCATGGTGGCGGAGAAGAGCAGCGTGTTGCGCTCCTGGGGCACGTCGGCCAGGATGGCGTTGATGCTCTCGCTGAACCCCATGTTCAGCATTTCGTCCGCCTCGTCCATCACCACGTTCTGTATGTCGGCCAGGGAGACGGTCTTGCGCTCCATCAGGTCGAGCAGTCGGCCGGGTGTGGCCACAATGATGTGTACGCCCTGCTTCAGTGCACGTATCTGGCTCTCGATGGACGAGCCGCCGTAGACGGGCAGCACGCGCAGGCCTTCGACGTACTTGGAGTAGTCGTTCAGGTCGCCCGCTATCTGGAGGCAGAGTTCGCGGGTGGGGCAAAGGATAAGGGATTGGGGGACTCGGTTGTTAACGTTAATTTTCTGTATCAGTGGCAGACCGAACGCTGCGGTCTTTCCTGTTCCTGTCTGTGCGAGGGCTACTACGTCGTTGTTTTCACCCAGAAGGTATGGAATCACTTCCTCTTGTACCGGCATGGGATTCTCATATCCCATCTCTTCGATGGCGCGGCGTATCTCCGGCGACACACCGAGCTCTTCAAATGTCTTCATTCAAAAAATGTTGTATATCTTTATATTTCGGCGCAAAGGTACGACTTTTTAATGAAGTAGCAGGCGTTTAAGCTTCTTTAATTCACTTTTGTCCAGTCCGATGCCTTCTTTGAGGTAGTCTTCCACGCTTCCGTATTTGCTTTCCACTTCATCTTTGGCTGCGTTGAGGAAGTTTTCGCGGGCCGAGAACAGGGTGGTGACGGCTTCCTGGCGGCGTGGGGGCAGGCTGTAGGCGTCGCGCCAGGCGCGGCGGATGTTGAAGTAGTGGTTGCTGAGGCGGTAGTCGTACATGATGAGGTCTTCGTTCACGTCGAGGGCGGCCAGTATCAGGGCGGAGACGATGCCCGTACGTCCCTTGCCCGAGGTACACTGGATGACGACGGGATAGTTGTCCTCGTCCAGCAGCACGTCGAACACGCGGCGGAACTCGTCCGTACTGTTGAGCATCAGTTCGCGGTTCATGCGCTCCACCAGGCGGTAGACGGTGTCGCTCTTGATTCTGCCGTACATGATGTCCTTCAGTATCTCGCCCGTATTGCCGCTTATCAGCGGGATGTCCACGACTTTGAAGTCCTTTGACAGGGAGGGCTTCCCGATTTTCTCAGAGGGGGAGCGCAGGTCGATGACGGTCTTCACCCCCATGTTCTTCAGTTTCTTGAGGGTGAACGGGTTCAGTCTTTCGGCTTCTCCCGAGCGGTAGAGCTTGCCCCAGCGCACTTCTTTCCCGCTTCCGCCGGAGGGGTATCCGCCCAGGTCGCGGAAGTTCTGTATGCCGGGCAGGTTGACGTTGCGCGAGGCCACTTGCTTGCGGTGCCGCTCGTCGAACAGCAGGGTGTAGTAGCGGCGCTGTGTGGGGTCGGCGTTGATGACCGTCACCCATTGGTCGGCAATGTTGGCGGAGGCTACCGCGTTCTTTTCGGGGATGTGGTCCGGATCGGTGGAAGCATATACTTTCACCTCGCCTTCAATGAGCGGAGCGGTTTCCCACTTGACGATGCAGTTTCCCACCTTGTTCTCTTCGCAGATGGCGGAAATGTGGGGGGTGACGCCGCTGCACGAAGACAGCAGTGCCAGCAGAGTCATCATGCCGATGGACAGTTTTTTGTACATAGTGCTATCGTCTCTAATTAAAAGCGTTTGCTGCAAATATATGCAATTTCATTTCAGACGATACTTCCGTTGCGAAGGATTTAGATTTCTTTGTAAACTTTTAAGGAGGGGAGGAGGCTTGGAAAACTTGCCGCAGGCAGTACGGCGGCCGTTTTATCTTCATTTGCCATTGGTTCTGTATGAGTTTAAATTCTAGGTTCCTGGAAAACGACTATTCAGGTAGCAATCTTATACGAATAGGAAAAAGGAAGATTGACCATTCCCTTCTATTATTCACTTTATTCCATTTACCTTCTGTTGAAAGTAAAATCTTTTTTATTCGCTCATAATAAGGTTTCAGAAGATAAGAATAATGGTAGACATCCAGAATACGCACATCCCTTATAAAGAGATTGGCATCCAAAAGAATTGTACATGCAATGTATGTATTGAATTCCTTATAGGCCATATTTTCAATGTCAATATACGAATAGTAACAGCTGTCAAAATATTGTTGAAAACAACCAGATCCGCCTTTAAACTCTACACCGAGATTGGCGGTATCTTTGATGTCATAATAGTAAACATCCATATCATTACCATCAATGGTTGGCCCTATCGTTTTAAAACTCTTGATTGATTCATGAGGTCTTCAAAGACAGTAGCACCATTTTCCTCATACGGCTGGGCATTGAAAACTGTTACTTGAGAAAGCAGAAGTAGTATTAATATCATTCTATTCACCATAACCTAATCTCCTCATCATGGTATCATTTCTTTCGTATGCAAATGGATCAGCGTCATTCTGACTGCATTCACTGGGTAAATTTAAACAATTAGATTGAATCTTGGTAATGCCTTTATTCAAATCTTTCGTCAGATTGCCGTTGGCGTCGTAAGCGTACTCATCGGCCTGCTTTACGGCATCTTGGAACTCGAAACCGTTGTTGTAGGCCGTAGCGGTGGAAGCGTCGTCCACCCGGTTCAGTTGGTTGCCGTTGAGCGTGAAGGTCAGGTTGTCAATTAAGCCATATCCGCTTGCGGAAGTCTGTCCGTACCGTTGCAAGGCAAGTATGTTTCCGTTCTAGAGAAGTGCCTTCGCCAAAGGATATACATAGGCATTGCTGTAACTTGACGAACATGCCATACTAGATAAGAGAAATAATGAAATTCCCTGCTTACATCTAATGACATAAGCAGGGAATTGTCGCATTAAAAAATTGATATCAGGAAATGCTATATATTTCTATCCGATACAATAGAAAATTTAAAATCCATTTTGTCTTATGTAATACAAGGTGCTCGTTAAAGGATTATACAACAAGAAATATTTTTGGAGTCCATTTACATAAATGCAACTATAGTAATTGTTCTCATTTTTCAGTTCACTTTGTAACACTTTTCCTTCCTTAATCCCACTATCAATAATCCATGCCAATTCGAATTCATACTTCAATTGGGTTATTGAGTCTATCGGGCAATTGCTCCACGCTATCGTTTCTACTGTGTCGGGAAGTACTGCATATTCCCAGTTACTATCAATGATAGGATAATTTGGGTCTATTATCGCATTGGTTATTCGATAGACAAATAATTCAAAATAGTCACCATGACTCCAACCTATAAAATCTTTATGAAATATGACTTCAGCATTCGTATTATTAGGGAAAAGACATTCAAAATCTTTTTTTCTCAAGGGAGTATACGTTATCTCACCATAAACTCCATAGCAAATCAAAGAAACAATCCCTATTAATAACATGTAAATAATCCTTCTTTTCATTTCGTATTATTTTACTACTGGCACAATTGCATATCCATAACCATATATTAAAAAATCTTTTCCATCATTAGCTTTTTCCGGTCTTCCAACCCATGTCGCAAAATCTCGAAAAAGTCTACCGTCCATATTGAAATCATATTTGTCCATGTACTTTTCCGAACCAATAAAAACTTTACACCTGAGTTTTGGATAAGAAATATGCTTGAAAATTAGTTAGAATGTTCTATTATATGTATCTTTATAGTGTGAAAATCAAAACGATAGCATATAATTATGAGCATTCTAACAGGCGATAAAATTACGGAAAAACGCTGGAATAATCAACCGAAATCGGAATAATAGTGCATCCTGCACTGATAATAAACGCATTACGCTGAAAATCTCGGAAATACGGGAAATAGCAATTTAGCAAAGAAACGCAAGGTAATGAAATAGAACGGTTGCCTAATCGTTACCTGAAAACGAGTAAGATTTTTCTTTGTGTCGTCACGTTTCATAGTTCTGCATCATATTGCGTATCAATGTATAACTCGCTGACAACTAATTTTGTAACCAAAAAAGATTGGATTATGCGAAGTACATTTAAGGTGCTGTTCTACGTGAACGCAAGCAAGGAGAAAAACGGTATTGTTCCCATCATGGGACGAGTGACAATCAACGGCTCAGTAGCCCAATTCAGTTGTAAGCGTACCATTGCAAAAGAGCTTTGGGATGTAAAAGGCAACCGAGCCAAAGGTAAGAGCAAGGAAGCAAGAGAAATCAATCTTGCTTTGGATAATATCAAGGCTCAAATCATCAAGCACTATCAACGCCTGTCGGATAGAGAAGCCTATGTAACTGCCGAAATGGTACGCAATGCCTATCAAGGCATCGGAACAGAATATGAAACACTGCTCGGCGCATTTGATAAGGATAATGCCACATTCAAGAAACGTGTAGGTACAGACCGAGTGATAGCAACTTATATGTCAAGAGTACGGGCGAGAAACCACGTTGCAGCGTTCATCAAGGCGAACTACAAACGTAACGATATATCGATGATAGAACTGACTCCCGACTTCATCAAGGAGTTTGCCGTATTCCTTGCAACAGATAGAGGTTTGCAGAATGGCAGTATATGGGCAAATTGTATGTGGCTCAAAGGCGTTGTTATGCGTGCCCACTATAATGGGTTGATGCCGAGAAACCCGTTTGCACAATTCCACATCAGCCCCAATGTCAAAGAGAGGGAGTTTCTGACAGAAGATGAATTGAAAGCAGTAATGACGTACGAATTTACGGATAGCAAGTTGGCTTATATCCGAGACCTGTTCGTTTTTGCAAGTTTCACAGCCTTGTCATTCGTGGATATTAAGGAACTGACTACTGATGATATTGTAGAGGTAAACGGAGAGAAGTGGATATTATCCAAGCGACACAAGACTAAAATCCCATTCCAAGTGAAGTTGCTTGATATTCCTTTGCAGATTATCAAACGATACGAACCATTCCAAGAGAACAAACTCGTATTCCCCAATCTGAACTATTGGAGCATCTGTAAACCATTGAAAAAGATGATAAAAGAGTGTGGAATCGATAAGGATATTTCATTCCATTGCTCGAGACATGGATTTGCTACGCTCGCTCTCAGTAAAGGAATGCCAATCGAGAGTGTTAGCCGAGTTTTGGGACATACGAACATTGTTACAACACAACTATATGCAAAGATTACCACCGAGAAAATCGACAAGGATTTAACGATGTTTGGTAACCAACTTAATCAATCATTCGGTAACACCACAATGGCATAAGGTATGGAACGAGCAATAATAACAATCAATGAATCGGGCAATGTGAACATACCCGATAGTAATGTATGGATGTTGTTTTCGGAACTTGAGGTGTTGTTCGATGTGGCAGCACCCACATTAAAGGCTGCAATCCGAGGCATACACAAAAGCGGAGTGATAGCGGAACACACGCAACATTGCAAGGTGATACCATATACCTATTGGGCAACCCTATATAATATGGATATGATTGTCACCCTTGCTTTCCGCATCAATTCATACGGTGCAGAGAGGATACGGAATGAGGTGTTAAAGAGGATATACGGACGAAAAGAGAAAGTATGTGAATTAGTCAAGACTTAATCTGACAGTTACGCATAAAAAGAGTAGATTTGTAACATAAAAGCAGATTAAGTTATGACAACATCAGAAAAAGTCATTAAGAACAAGCTTGGATTGCTTGAGTTGTCTCAGCAGTTGGGCAATGTGTCACGTGCGTGCAAGATTATGGGTTACAGCCGTGACAGTTTTTATCGTTTCAAGGAGTTGTACGAGCAAGGCGGAGAACTGGCCCTGCAGGAGATTTCCCGTAAAAAACCGGTGATAAAGAACCGGGTGGAGGAGCGCATAGAGCAGGCCGTGGTGCAGATGGCCATAGACAACCCAGCTTTGGGCCAGGTGCGCGTATCCAACGAGCTGCGCAAGAAAGGGATGCTCGTATCCCCCGGAGGAGTGCGCTCCATCTGGCTCAGGCATGACATGGAGACTTTCCAGAAACGCCTGAAGGCACTTTCGACCAAGGTGGAGCAGGAAGGCATCGTGCTTGACGAGAACCAGGTGGCCGCGCTGGAAAAAGCCAAGGCGGAG
>NZ_CASFWU010000032.1:74572-74902 GCF_949298305.1 uncultured Bacteroides sp.
TATGTAGGGTATATCAAAGGCGTGGGGCACATTTACCAGCAGACGGTCATCGACACCTATTCCAAAATCGGATTCGCCAAACTTTACGACAGGAAGAACACGCTCGTGGCGGCGGACATGCTCAATGACAGGGTGGTTCCGTTCTTCGAGCAGCATGACCTGAAACTGATGAGGATGCTCACGGACAGGGGTACCGAATACTGCGGAAACAGGGAAACTCATGAATACGAGCTGTATCTGGCCATCGAGGACATAGACCATTCCAAGATCAAGGCCAAGAGCCCGCAGACAAACGGCATCTGTGAACGCTTCAACAGGACTGTCCAGAAC
>NZ_CASFWU010000033.1 GCF_949298305.1 uncultured Bacteroides sp.
CAGGGCATGCAGGACCTCATCCTCGACCTGCAGGGCAACGGGGGCGGCTACCTGAACGCCGCCATCGACCTGGCCAACGAGTTCCTGGAACAGAAAGACCTCATTGTCTACACCGAGGGACGCGCCGCCCGCCGCAGCAACTTCTATGCCAAGGGCAACGGCAACTTCCGCAACGGCCGCCTCGTGGTGCTGGTGGACGAATACTCGGCCTCGGCCAGCGAAATCGTCACCGGAGCCATACAGGACTGGGACCGCGGCATGGTGGTAGGCCGCCGCACCTTCGGCAAGGGACTGGTGCAACGCCCCATCGACCTGCCCGACGGCTCCATGATACGCCTCACCGTGGCCCGCTACTACACCCCCGCAGGCCGCTGCATACAGAAGCCCTACTCCACCGACCAGAAGGGAGAAGACATGCTGGAGAAGTACCACAAAGACCTGCTGAACCGTCTGGACCACGGCGAACTGATGCACGCCGACAGCATCCACTTCCCCGACTCACTGAAGTACAGGACGCAGAAGCTGGGCCGCACCGTCTACGGCGGCGGAGGCATCATGCCGGACTTCTTCGTGCCCATCGACACCACCCAGTATTCGGCCTACCACCGCAACCTGGCCGCCAAGGGAGTCATCATCAAGACCACCATGAACTACATCGAGAAGCACCGCAAGGAGTTGCAGAAGAAGTACCCGAAGTTTGAGACCTTCAACGCCAGGTTCGAGGTGGGCGACGACATCCTGACGGACATGCGCGCCTTTGCCGACAAGGAAAAGATTGCCTTCGACGAAGAGCAGTACAACCGTTCGCTCCCTCTCATCCGCACCCAGCTCAAGGCCCTCATCGCCCGCGACCTGTGGGACATGAACGAATACTTCCAGGTGATGAACACCACCAACCACAGCGTGCAGCAGGCACTGCGCGTGCTCAACGAAGGGAAATACTTGTTTTAGCGGTTAACGGTTAGCGGTTAGTGGTTAGTAGGCTGCGCGGTGACATACTTTCAACCGCAGGCTTACTGACCGCTCACCACTAACCGCTAACCACTATTCAAACAGCCACTTGTTCAGCCAGCGGTTGATGTAGACGTTGGCCACCGCAAAGCCGGCGCCCAGCAGGGCGCCCGTCAGCACGTCCGACGGATAGTGTACGCCCTCGTTCATGCGCGACACGCCCACCGAGCAGGCCCAGATGGCCGAAGGGGCGATGACGTACCACTTGGGATAGCGCAGGCTGAGCGAAGTGGCCAGCGCGAAGGCCGTGGCCGTATGCCCCGAAGGGAAAGAAGGGCTGTCCTCGTAGCTGTACGGATGCACCCGGTCGGGATAGGTCACGTAGGGCCTCGGCCGGTCTATCAGGTACTTCAGGCCGTAGGTCAGGGCGAAGGTGCCCACCACGCTGGTGCCCACATAGAGGGCATCCTTCATCAGCCGGCGGTCGTTCTTGATACAGGCCGCCACGGCCATGGCCACCGGCACTCCCATGACGATGTAGGGCTCGGAGCGGGAGATGAAGCTGAAGTAGTTGCGCGCCGCCGGACTGTCCCAGCTGTTGACGCGGTGCAGCGTGTTGACGTCCCAGTTCTGCGCCGCCAGGTTGAAGACCGCGACAAAGGCAAAGCATACGAATAAGCACAGATTTCTCATAATGTCATAAAAGTGGAATTACGGCGGCAAAGATACGACAATCGCGCCAAAAACCGAAACGGTCTGACTGATTGTTGCTTCCAGACCAAAGCCCGAACAGGCGCGCCCCCGCTCCACTCCCTCCCCGAAAAGGCCGTCAGTCCCCTCTCCGGACCATGCTTGCACCGTCCGCGGACGATGCTTGCACGGTGCACGGACCATGCCTGCATGGTCGGCGGACGATGCTTGCATGGTCTGCAGGGCGCGCAAGCATTGCGTTTTCCCGATGGCCGGCAGCCGCAAAACTTGTGCAATCCATTACGGAATTTATTCTTTAATCGCTTGTTTTATCAAGGTATTTCACCTATTTTTGCGGAATCATAGCGACTTTGCCCGAAAAGGATATTTTTTCTAACTATTAAATAATTTAAAAATCAATCATTTATGTGGTTAAGTAATTCATCTGTAGGAAGGAAAGTGGTGATGAGCGTTACCGGTATCGCCCTTGTCCTGTTTCTGACGTTTCACATGGCCGGCCGAAGGCTACAACATGGTTTGTGAGTTCCTGGGAGCAAACTGGTACGCATTGGTGGCTACGGTAGGCCTGGCTGCGCTGTTTGTCATCCACATCATCTATGCTTTCTGGCTCACCATGCAGAACCGCAAGGCACGAGGCAGCGAGCGCTATGCGGTGGTAGAAAAGCCGAAGACCGTAGAATGGGCTTCGCAGAACATGCTCGTACTGGGCATCATCGTCATCGTAGGCCTGGGCCTGCACCTGGTGAACTTCTGGTCTAAGATGCAGCTCCCCGAGTTGGTTCACAACATGGGCGGAGAGGCAGACACTCTCACGCTGGCATACGCCGCCAACGGTGTCTATCACATCGAGAACACCTTCGCCAATCCCGTATTTGCCGTGCTCTACATCGTATGGCTGGGCGCACTGTGGTTCCACCTGACCCACGGCTTCTGGAGCGCCATGCAGACACTGGGCTGGAACAACAAGATTTGGATTAACCGCTGGAAATGCATCTCCAACATCTACTCCACCATCGTGGTACTGTGCTTCGCGCTGGTAGTTGTTGTGTTCTACATCAAATCCCTCATTTAAGAGTTAACGAGTTGACAAGTAGACAAGTTAACGAGTTGACAAGTTAACGAGTTGACAAGTAGACAAGTTAACGAGTTGACGAGTTGACAAGTTAACGAGTTGACAAGTTGACAAGGAAAGATTTAATCAACAAGCAGGTACAGTTGACACAGCCTCGTAGCCTCGTTAACTGAACCCTCGTAAACTAAAAAACTATGACCAAGATAGATTCAAGAATACCGGAAGGTCCGGTAGCCGAGAAATGGACGAACTATAAAGCCCATCAGAAATTAGTTAACCCCGCCAACAAGCGTCGCCTGGACATCATCGTGGTTGGAACAGGTCTGGCCGGTGCCAGCGCTGCCGCCTCGCTGGGCGAAATGGGTTTCAGAGTGTTCAACTTCTGCATTCAGGACTCTCCGCGCCGCGCACACTCCATCGCCGCACAGGGTGGTATCAATGCAGCCAAGAACTACCAGAACGATGGTGACTCCGTTTACCGTCTGTTCTACGACACAGTGAAGGGCGGTGACTACCGCGCCCGCGAAGCCAACGTTTACCGTCTGGCCGAAGTGTCCAACAACATCATCGACCAGTGCGTGGCACAGGGCGTTCCCTTCGCACGCGAATACGGCGGCACGCTGGACAACCGCTCCTTCGGTGGCGCACAGGTATCCCGTACGTTCTACGCCAAAGGCCAGACAGGCCAGCAGCTGTTGCTGGGCGCATACTCCGCACTGAGCCGCCAGGTGAACGTAGGCACTGTGAAGCTGTACACCCGCTACGAAATGGAAGACGTCGTTATCATCGACGGCCGTGCCCGCGGTATCATTGCCAAGAACCTGGTAACAGGCAAGCTGGAGCGCTTCGCTGCTCACGCCGTAGTCATCGCTACCGGCGGTTACGGAAACACCTACTTCCTCTCCACCAACGCCATGGCCTGCAACTGCTCCGCAGCAATGGCCTGCTACCGCAAGGGTGCCTGGTTTGCCAACCCGGCCTACGTACAGATTCACCCCACTTGTATCCCCGTACACGGCGACAAGCAGTCCAAGCTGACGCTGATGTCCGAATCACTGCGTAACGACGGACGCATCTGGGTTCCGAAGAAACTGGAAGATGCCAAGAAACTGCAGGAAGGTACCCTGCAAGGAAAAGATATCCCCGAAGAAGACCGCGACTACTACTTGGAGCGCCGTTATCCGGCATTCGGTAACCTCGTTCCGCGCGACGTGGCCAGCCGTGCCGCCAAGGAACGCTGCGACAAGGGCTTCGGCGTGAACAACACCGGTCTGGCCGTGTTCCTCGACTTCTCCGAGGCCATCAACCGTCTGGGCAAGGATGTAGTGGCACAACGTTACGGCAACCTCTTCGACATGTACGAAGAAATCACCGACGTATCGCCCTACGAAAACCCGATGATGATTTACCCCGCCATCCACTACACCATGGGCGGTATCTGGGTAGACTACGAACTGATGACCAGCATCAAGGGTCTGTTCGCCATCGGTGAATGTAACTTCTCCGACCACGGTGCCAACCGTCTGGGTGCTTCAGCCTTGATGCAAGGTCTGGCCGACGGTTACTTCGTATTGCCTTACACCATCCAGAACTATCTGGCAGACCAGATTACCGTTCCCCGCTTCTCTACCGACCTGCCCGAGTTCGCAGCTGCCGAGAAGGCTGTTCAGGACAAAATCAACCACCTGATGAGCATCAAGGGCAAGAAGTCCGTTGACTCCATCCACAAGGAACTGGGTCACGTGATGTGGGAATACGTAGGTATGGGCCGTACAGCCGAAGGCTTGAAGACCGGTCTGGCCAAACTGAAAGAAATCCGCAAGGAGTTCGAGACCAACCTCTTCATTCCGGGTACCACGGAAGGCATGAACATCGAGCTCGACAAGGCCATCCGCCTGAACGACTTCATCACCATGGGCGAACTCATCGCTTACGATGCACTGAACCGTAACGAATCGTGCGGCGGCCACTTCCGCGAAGAATACCAGACCGAGGAAGGCGAAGCCAAGCGCGACGACGAAAACTTCTTCTACGTGGCTTGCTGGGAATACCAGGGCAGCGACGACAAGGCTCCGGTATTGCTGAAAGAACCGCTGGTTTACGAAGCAATCAAGGTACAGACTCGTAACTACAAATCATAATTAGTTAACAAGAGACGAGTTGACAAGACCACAAGGCAAGAATGCGAAACCATAAGGATTTGATAGTATGGCAAAAAAGTATGGCACTTGTGAAAGAATTATATCGAATTACGCAATCCTTTCCTAAAGAAGAATTGTATGGTATAACTTCACAAATAAGAAGAGCGGCAGTTTCAATTCCTTCAAACATTGCAGAAGGCTATGGACGGGGACACGAAAAAGAACTGATTCAGTTTCTATACATAGCATTAGGTTCTGCTTCAGAGCTCGAAACGCAACTGATTATCTGCAAAGATATAGGTTATGTAAGCGAAACAGTTTTCAATGAGCTCAACGATTTGAATGTTGAAATAATTAAAATGCTTTCTGCGCTAATAAACAAACGATACTATCACCCTTGTTGACTGAAGCCTTGTCAACTCGTCAACTAAAAATAAAAGAAACTATGGATAAAAATATATCATTTACACTGAAGATATGGCGTCAGGCAGGCCCCAAGGCCAAAGGCGCTTTTGAAACCTATCAGATGAAGGACATTCCCGGTGATACTTCTTTCCTGGAAATGCTGGACATCCTGAACGAACAGCTGATTTCAGAAGGCAAGGAACCGGTTGTATTCGACCATGACTGCCGCGAAGGTATCTGCGGTATGTGCTCACTCTACATCAACGGACACCCGCACGGACCTGCAACAGGAGCTACAACCTGCCAGATTTACATGCGCCGATTCAAGGATGGCGACACCATCACCGTTGAACCCTGGCGCTCGGCCGGTTTCCCCGTCATCAAGGACTTGATGGTAGACCGTACGGCTTACGACAAGATTATGCAGGCCGGAGGTTACATCAGCGTGCGCACAGGTGCTCCCCAGGACGCCAACAGCATCCTCATACCGAAGCCCATTGCCGACGAAGCCATGGACGCTGCCAGCTGCATCGGTTGCGGAGCCTGCGTAGCTGCCTGCAAGAACGGTTCGGCCATGCTGTTCGTTTCGGCCAAGGTGAGCCAGCTCAACCTGCTGCCCCAAGGCAAGCCCGAAGCACTGCGCCGCGCCAAGGCCATGCTGAGCAAGATGGACGAACTGGGATTCGGTAACTGCACCAACACGCGTGCCTGCGAGGCCGAATGCCCCAAGAACGTGTCCATCAGCAACATTGCACGCCTGAACCGCGACTTCATCATCGCCAAGCTGAAAGACTAAGCAGCCCCTTTCTACATTTGATTAATATCAATCCAAGAACTCCTCTGCTGGGAAACCGACAGGGGAGTTTCTTTTTTTACAGATTTGCCCTCCACGGTGAGAGACGCTGAAGAAAACAGGATGTCATTTAGAAAGCAACAGCGCACAAAGAGCCGCATTCTGCTATATCGTGCACGCAAACACAACAATTCTGTGAATAAAAATTAAAAAACGGGCGTTATTTGAACAGATATTTGGCAGTTAAGAATGGACACCCTATATTTGCGTCGTGATTTTTTTCATAGTATTAGATTTAAGGTTAACAAAAAAGGTTGGAGTACGGCGGTACTCCTTTTTTTATGTCCGTTGCGACCGTCGGTCAAGCGACAAGACTTCAGCTCCCCTACCGCAGCTCTCAAAAGGCATTTCTGTCCAGAACTTCAAAAAAGGCTTCAAGCCCTGAAATTGCCACCTTGCAGGCAAAGCGATTGGGCGTATCAGGGTAGAAAAACGTATCAGTTACTGAAAGAAACATGAACTAAAGATATCAAGCAACATGAAAAGAACCCAACAACTGCTTCTGGCAGCCGCAGCGGCGATGCTGACGGCCGGCCTGCACGCACAGACCTTCCTGCATACCAGCAGCACGGAAGGCAACCTCTGGCAACAAACAAAAGTGAAATTGCAATCCGAAGCCCGGCAGACTCCGGCCGTGGAGACGGACGGAACGGAAGAAGGCTCTACCTTCAAAGCCTGGGGAGCCACCTTCAACGAACTGGACTGGGACGCCCTGCAACTGCTCACCCGCGACGAGCAGGACGATATCCTGCGCCGCGTATTCTCGCCCGAAGGCGACCTGCGCATCGCCCGGGGACGCGTCTCGATGGGCGCCAACGACTATGCCCGCTCCTGGTACAGCTGCGACGAGATGGAAGGCGACTTCGAACTGCGCCACTTCAACATAGACCGCGACAAGCAGGCCATCATTCCCTTCATCCGCGCCGCACAGAAGTACAACCCCGGCCTCACGTGTTGGGTGTCGCCCTGGTGTCCGCCCAGCTGGATGAAAATCAACGGCGACTACCCCGTGCTGAGCAGCCCCTACAACAACCTGCCCGAAAAGATGAACTACCTGCTCTACGGCAAAGTGGGCGGCCAGGTGGACGAGGACGAAATGAAGCTGACGGGCGAACGCACCGGGAAGTTCCCCAAACAGCTGGCCACCACAGACTTCATGATTCAAGACCCGCGTTACCTGCAGGCCTACGCAGACATGTTCTGCAAGTTCATTGACGCGTATGCGGAACAGGGCATCACCATAGACATGGTGATGTACCAGAACGAGGCATACAGCTACACCCCCTACCCCGGATGCGCCTGGACCGCCGAGGGCACCGTCCGCTTCAACCGCGACTACCTGGCGCCCACGCTGCGCAGCCGCCATCCCGAAGTGAAGCTCTACCTCGGAACCTTCAACACCAACCGCCAGGACTATGTGGAAAAGATATTGGCCGACGAGAAGCTGCAGGAGAGCATCAGCGGCATGGGCTTCCAATGGGAAGGACGCGAAATCCTGCCCGCCATCCGCAGCCAGCACCCCGACTGGAGCTACATCTGCTCGGAGAGCGAATGCGGCTGGGGCAGCTTCGACTGGAAGGCGGCCGAACACACCTTCGAACTGATGAACCACTACCTGGGCAACGGGTGCAACGAGTACATCTTCTGGAACTTCATCCTGGCCGACCAGGGCGAAAGTCCTTGGGGCTGGAAGCAGAACGCCCTGATACGGGTGGACAGCCGCACGCGCGAGTTCACCTACACGCCCGAGTATTACGCCGCCAAGCATTACAGCCACTTCATCCCCCGCGGCACCCGCATCGTGGGCTACCACGGCGCACAGGCAGACAACACCCCTGTGCTGGTGGCCGTGAACCCGCAGGGCAAGACGGTGGTCGTGGCAGGCAACTTCAACGACGAAGCCCGCACGCTCACGGTGAAGCTGGGCCGCAAATACCTCAACGCGGAACTGGCCCCGCACTCCTTCAACACCTTTGAGGAACGGTAAAAACAACCGCTTTTCACCATGCTTGCACGGTCCGCGGACCGTGCAAGCATCCTCCGCAAGCCATGCAAGCATCGTCCACGGACCATGCAAGCGTCCTGCGTCAGCCCGGCAGGACTATCCGCAACAGGCTGTAAGAGAGTAAAAGAAGAGAAGTGTCATGTCTCCTTGCGGAAGCGGAACTCCTGAGGCGACATGCCCATCCGTTTCTGGAAGAACTTGCAGAAGGACGACTGGCTGGAGAAGCCCAACCGGTCGGCTATCTCCTTGATGTTCAAATCGGTGGCGCGCAGATACTTCCGTGCGTCGGCACAGAGCAGGCCCGCAAGGTGGCTGTGTACCGTGCGCCCCGTCAGCTGCTTCACCACCCTGGACAGGTAAGTGGTGGAGATGCAAAGCTGTCCTGCATAGAAGGCAATGCCGTGCTCCGTGCGGTAATGACGGTGCAGCAGTTTCCTGAAGTGACGGTATATCTCCATGGGGTGACTGACCTGCGCGGCGTCCTGCCCGCGGTTGCGGCAGAAGGCCTCAACGGCCAGCATCAGGTAGAAGCAGGAAAGATGGCGGAGCATTCCCTCGCGGTGAAGGGGCGAAGTGCCGGCATGGAGGCAGAACAGCGAGGCGGCAGTCTGCATGGAGCGCGAAGCCTCCGCGTCCAGGCGGTGGAGGGGCAGGATGCCGGCAGCGACGAACTTGGCCAGGGGGTCGTAGAGCTGCGGGGCGGCGGAAAGCGTGTCGAAAAAGTCGGGAAAGAAGTAGACGCACGAAAGAAGAAAGTCATCGTCCACGCCGCGCAATTCCACTTCCATGCTGGGCGTAAGCACCAGCAGGTCGTCCCTCCGGAGGAGAGTCCCCTCGCAGCGGGGGCCGGACAAGGCGGCAGTCCCGTCGGCCACCACCATCACAAAGAAGCCGCCGTTGCAGGCCAGCGCTTCGGCCCGCAGGTCGGCAGGACGAAACAGGGCGTAGGCCAGCATACCGTCCCCGCTCCTCTGTTCCATCCATTCTCGCAAATCAAGTTTCATTGTGTCCTGTTTCCATTTATCGTTCAGCCCAGCAGATGATACGTCCCTCCCGCCTGCGCCTTCACCACTCCCTTCATTTCCAGTTCAAAGAGCAGGGCCGTCATGCGGCTGATAGGGATATCGGCCTCCACCACCAGGTTGTTGATGTGCAGGTCGCCCTGACGGATGAGGATGCGTACCACCCGGTCTTCCTCCTCGGTCAGTTCGGGGAAGAGGTCGCGCTGTATGGCATCCGTCTTTCCACGCTGCGGGGCAGAGGCCCAGCCCATGGCCTGCACAAACTCCTCGGCAGTCTGCAGCAGGGCGGCCTTGTTGTCGCGTATCAGCCGGTTGCAGCCCTGCGAGTGCTCGTCGTCCACGCGGCCGGGGACGGCAAAACAGTCCTTGTGGTAGCACTGTGCCAGCGAAGCCGTAATCAGCGAGCCTCCTTTGGCGGCAGACTCCACCACGATGGTGGCGTCGCTCATGCCTGCCACAATGCGGTTGCGGCTGACAAAGTTGTATCGGTCAGGGCTGGTTCCCGTCAGGAATTCGGTCAGCAAGCCGCCGTTGGTCAGCATGTCCACTGCCGTCTTGCGATGGACGTAGGGATAGATGCGGTCCAGTCCGTGGGCCAATACGGCCACCGTGGGAAGTCCGTTGGCCAGAGCTGCCCGATGGGCGTGGATGTCAATGCCGTAGGCCAGGCCGCTGACCACGACCGTGTCCGGGCATAGCGCGGCCAGGTCGCGCACGAAGTCGGCACAGAACCGCTTTCCGTATTCAGACGCCCGGCGGGTACCTACCATGCTGACCACTCGCAAGCTGTTCAGATTCAGGTTGCCTTTGAAGAAGAGGACTGTCGGAGCGTCGTCACACTCCAACAGCCTGCAAGGATAGGCCGGGTCGGTCAGGGTGAGGCAGGCAATACCGTTTTTTTCGGCAAAGTTCAATTCGGCCTCGGCGCGACTGAAGGCCGACGGATTGTCCAGTGCGGTCACTACCTGAGCGTTTGCGCCAGGCACCAACTGGGGCACTTCGGTACGTCGGCGGAACACTTCGACGGCACTGCCCATGCCTTCTACCAGCCGTTTCGCTCCGATGTGCCCGATGCCCGGACAGAGCATCAGTGCCAGGCTGCACACGCGCTCGTCACTGCTTGTCATAGTCCAGGTAAGGAGCAAATATGTTGTCGAACAGTTCGCTGTCGCTCAACCGTCCGTTCACCACACAGACGGTCTCTACGACCCCTTTCAGCGACACTTTGCCGTCGCTCTTGCGGAAGATGTCCTGGTAGAAGACGTACTTGATGCCTTCCTTCTTCATGTAGAGCTTCGACACAAACTCGTCGCCGCTGCGCAGCGGGGTCTTGAAGGCCATGCTGATACGTGCCACCACGGGGTCTACCCCCTGTTCGTGGAGGGCGGCGAAGCTGACGCCTACGGATGTAAGAAACTCGTGGCGCGTATGTTCCAGATAGTGCTGGTAGTTGGCATTGTTGACAATGCCCTGCAGGTCGCACTCGTAGTCGCGCACCTTCATTTCCAGCTCGTAGATGTATTTTTCTGCCATAGTCTATTGTTTTGGACTCACCACAGATTACACGGATTGACACTGATTCAGAGTATTCACGAATAGTTCTGCGTTAATCTGTGTAATCTGTGGTGTCTATTTATCATATACTCCTCATATACTTCTCTGTGGTGAAACGATTATCCTCGTTGCTTCTCCACATCCAGTCCCTTGAAACGTTTCAGTTCCTCGATGGTCACTAACTTGTAGAGCTTGTCGCTGGGGCGTATCTTGACGGACTTCATGGAGAAATGCTCGCCCTTGTGGACGGTCTGCACGGGTTTCAGGTCAACACGTGCTTCCTCCAGTGTGACGTATTCGGCTCCGGTCGTGGGGCCGGTGATGAGCAGCTTGTCGCCCACACTGACCTCCGCCGCCTCGACCAGGAACTCGGCCACGCCGATGTTCGAGAAGTAACGGATGCCTTTGCCCACGTATATCTTGCGCTCCGTAGCTGCCGAACCGTAGTTCTTCGTCCATTCTCCCAGGCGTTGTCCTAAGTAGTAGCCGTCCCAGAAGCCGCGGTTGAAGACAGTGGCCAGGCGGCGGTTCCATTCTTCAATCTTTTCGTCGGTAAACGTGTTGTCTAAATAGGAGCGGATGGCTTCCTTATAACACTCAACTACGGTGCGTACGTACTCGGGGCCGCGGGCACGGCCTTCTATCTTGAACACCCGCACGCCGGCATCCATCATCTTGTTCATGAAGTGGATGGTCTTCAGGTCCTTGGGCGACATGATGTACTGGTTGTCAATCTCCAGTTCGGCATCGGTCTCCTTGTCGCGCACGATGTACGAGCGGCGGCACACCTGCATGCAGGCGCCGCGGTTGGCAGAGTTGTTCATCTGGTGGAGCGAGAGGTAACACTTGCCGCTGACGGCCATGCACAAAGCACCGTGACAGAACATCTCGATGCGGATGCGCTGACCCGACGGGCCACAGATGTTCTCCTCGCAGATGTGACGGTAGATTTCGGCCACCTGATCCAAGTTGAGCTCGCGTGCCAGCACCACCACGTCGGCAAACCGGGCGTAGAAGCGCAAAGCCTCGACGTTGCTGATATTGAGCTGCGTGCTGAGGTGTACCTCCTGCCCTATCTCGCGGGCGTAGGTCATCACGGCTACGTCGGCTGCAATAATGGCCGATATGCCGGCATCCTTAGCGGCACGCACGATGGTGCGCATCAGGGGAATGTCCTGGTCGTAAATGATGGTATTGACGGTGAGATAGCTCTTCATGCCGTGTTCGTCGCAGGTGCGGGCTATCTCGCGCAGGTCGTCGATGGTGAACGTGTTGGCCGAACGGGCGCGCATGTTCAGGTTCTCGATGCCGAAGTAGATGGAGTCTGCTCCGGCCTGTATGGCGGCGGCCAGCGACTCGCGCGAGCCGACAGGGGCCATTATTTCAAAGTCTTTCAGTTCCATTGTTATTTATCTTCTTTTTCTTCGATCAGTTTGCTTACCGCATCAATGAAAGCCTCCGTCCGCGGGCGCAACATTTCTACCAATGCAGCATCACAATAAGCAAAATCACTATAATCACTACTGTGACGCTTGTCGAAAAGCAGGCCAAACGTCGTACTATGCTCAATGCTTAGCTTTCCGTTACGAACAAAATGCATGGACAGCTGTGTCTTCACACCATTGTGTGTCGCGGTTTCTATCCCCCTGCTCAACAGTAATGCCACAGCAGCATAATAACAGGCATAATACAAGCGGTTTATAGCAGCATTAAAATAGCCACCGCCATATAACAAATCAGCCTCGCCAAGCGTGTTATAGGCACGTTCCAACCGATAACTGACAATGGCAGCCCGCGTCTCATCATCCAGCAACTGCTTCATAACACGACTCCCTCCCTATTGACATTGATAGTAAAAGGGCTGACCATTTTTTCCCAAAGGCTGCGTAGAGTAACCAGCACGTTGATGGCAACACCCGTCTGAGCTTCCAGTTCCGAAAGCGGACGACGCAAGTCCAATTCTCTTTCGGGAGTAAGCACATCGTTGTTATCAAGCAGTATCAGCAGGTCAATATCCGAATCGGGACGGGCATCGCCGCGTGCTTCCGAACCATATACGATAGTCTGGGCAGTAGGTGCTACTTTATGGACAGCATCGGCTATCAAACGAAGAATGTCGGGACGTTTCATATACATTCTGCTTTACATTTCAAACACAAAGGTAAGCATATTACTCAGTATATCGCAATTTTACCTCCTAAGATTGCTCTTTTTTCCGTACTTTTGCAGCCCAAACCCCATAGAATATGAAGATAGCCAATATAGATTTGGGACCGCGCCCCGTGCTTTTGGCCCCGATGGAAGATGTGACCGACCCTGCCTTCCGACTGATGTGCAAACGCTTCGGTGCGGACATGGTGTACACCGAGTTCGTCTCGGCCGACGCGCTGATACGCTCCGTCAGCAAGACGGAGCAGAAGCTGAACATCAGCGACGAGGAACGCCCCGTGGCCATCCAGATATACGGGCGCGACACGGCAACGATGGTAGAAGCCGCCCGCATCGTGGAGCAGGCGCGGCCGGACATCCTGGACCTGAACTTCGGCTGCCCCGTGAAGCGGGTGGCTGGTAAGGGAGCAGGAGCAGGCATGCTTCAGAACATTCCGTTGATGCTCGAAATCACCCGCTCGGTAGTCGATGCGGTGAAGATTCCCGTCACCGTGAAGACCCGCCTGGGATGGGATGCCGACCACAAGATTATCGTCAGTCTGGCCGAACAGCTGCAGGACTGCGGCATCAGCGCTCTGACCATTCACGGCCGTACCCGCGCACAGATGTACACCGGCGAGGCCGACTGGACGCTCATTGGAGAAGTGAAGAAGAACCCGCGGATGCACATCCCCATCATCGGCAACGGCGATGTCACTACTCCGCAGCGTGCACGCGAATGCTTCGAACAGTATGGAGTGGATGCCATCATGATAGGCCGTGCCAGTTTCGGACGTCCGTGGATATTCAAGGAAGTAAAGCACTATCTGGAGACGGGCGAAGAGTTGCCTGCCCTCACACCCCAATGGTGCATGGACGTACTGCGACAGGAGGTAGAAGACAGCGTCAACCTGCTGGACGAACGGCGCGGCATCCTCCACGTGCGCCGTCATCTTGCCGCCAGTCCGGTGTTCAAGGGGCTGCCCAACTTCCGCGACACACGCATCGCCATGCTGCGGGCCGAGACGAAAGAGGAGCTGTACCTCATCTTCGACGACATCAGGCAACGGTTCTTCTCCTGACAGCCCTTCCCCGCTACGGCAGGAAAGCGTAGTCCAGTATGCGCAGGTAGGTGCAATCGTAGCTTTCTGTCACCACGCGGCAATTCTGAACCCAACCGTCCTCGTCCGTATCGTACGTATAAGTAGTGAATTCGCCGCTTTCGGCGTTGTCCGTCGGTTCGCAGCGGGCAAGCAGCACGTCGTAGGCATCGCCCAGCAGGCGGGCATAAAGAGCTGTCTTGTGCAGGGACAAGGGATAGAGTTCCTCCAAGAAGAGACAGGGCAGTTGTGCCTTGTTGACCGTGCCTCCCTCGGTGGGCAAAGCAAGTACGAAGCTTTGGCTGTCGCCGTCCACCACACGGGTCACTAAGGGTGCTTCCAGCCTTGTGTAGTCAATGTTGATTTCGGCATAAGGTTCCGCAGCGTCTTCCAACGTCTCGGTCAGCCGCTCCAGATAGTGTTTCTCCGAAGGAAGGCCGGTATAATCAAATGTATAATGCCGCACCTCGCCCGCAGGTGTTTCGGAGGTGCAGGCCGTGGCCCTTCCGTCAGAGTCCAATGTGTAAGTCAGGACATTGCCCGCATCGTCGGCAATGCGGACAGTCTGCCCGTCGTAAGCCACTTCCGTGTTCCGCTCAAGCAGTATTGCTCCTACACCGTCTGTGGTCTGCCGCTGGAGGCAGGAACGCAATTGTCCCGTTTCATTGTATGTGTAGATTTGCGTGGAAGTCACAGTCTGCGCATCATTGTCCAGTACTTCGGTAATCTCTAGGGCCGTATATCCTAAGGGGAGTTCTACTTCGGGATTTTCTACTTCTTCGGGAGTTTCGGAGCTATCGTCCTTACAGCCTGTCACTGCCAGCAGCAGGAGGAGCAGTAAAAGATATTTCTGTTTCATTATGGTTCTTTTTTGCGTTTGTCACGACAAAGATAAGCGTAAAAGCCACACTTTGTACTCCCTATTCTTCTCTTTTTTCTGTCCGAAAACGGGCACATGTCTGCCACTGTCCGCTTTCAGGCGGACAGTTGTCCGTTTGCGGACAACAGAAAAAATCTATTTATTGTTGATTTACAGCGCGTTGGCTATCTGGCACGAGTTTTGAATAATAGTGGGTGAAGGCGGTTCCACAGAACTTGCAGGCGATGCAACCTTGAGGAACGCTGATTCCGTCTAATTCATAAAAACGAATAATAACTCTATAAAAACAAAAGCATTATGAAGACTCTTTCTTTTATCAAGACTCTGGCCCTTGCGGCAGCATTCATCATTGGCAGTACACTGGACAACAACGCTTGTGCACAGTCCGACAAGTTTATCACCAATCAGGAAATGGAAAACGGCCTCACCGTGGCAAAGACCATCTTCAAGCAGGACGGCAACTACCTGCACCGCCACATGCGCTACGAGTTTGCCTACGACGAGCAGAACCGCCTCATTGAAAAACGGGCCAGCAAATGGAACGGAGCTACTGACGAGTGGGAACCCTACTTCCGCATCAGTTACCGCTATACCGACGCGGAAATCATCATGAACTATGCACGCTGGAACCAATCGCACCAGGCCTACGACAAGGAGTGTTCGGAGAGCGTCTACGAGCTGGACGAAAACAACCTGCCCGTGGCCTATCGAAGCTACAGGCAGACCGGCGACAAGCCGGAATGGGCCCTGGTCTGCCACCACCGCTTCGACCCCACGGCCTTCCTGCTGGCTGCGGCCGAATGAGGCGGCTGCCTTCCATTTTGACACTTTGACTTTCCTGATGCGCGAGAATCCGTTTTTTCCGCCCTTCCGCCCGGCTTGTGTGGAAAAACGGAAGCGAAAACACGCAACCGGCTGCCTGGCAGGCGGATAGCGAAATCCTTACATTTGAAATAGCGGAAAAAACGGCTTCCGAGGAGACAAGACACCCGTCTTGCGGCTCCCGGAAGCCGTTTTTGCAGAGCCGGCTGCCCTTCCTGAAGGCCGGAACAAGGCTTTTGGACGCTCCGCACAAGCATTTTGCGCGCTCCGGGCAAGCAATCTGCGTGCTCCGAACAAGCAATCTGCCCGGACGGAGCAAGCACGGCGGACGGACGGAGCTTGCATGGCGGACGCTCCAAGCATGCCGAAAGTGCCTTTCCGCCCTCTATCCGGCGCTTTTTACAAAAAGCCCGTGTCAGCAAAAACCTCCACAGCCAAACATTTTGAAAGCATTTTGCGGATAATCCGGACAATCGGATTTACATCTTCCGCGCAAGCCCCGCCTGCCCCGCCACGGAACCCGCCACGGGCCGGCCGCCTTCAGTCCACGACCTCGCCCTTCAGCGTGGCCGAACTGCTTTCGGTAATTCTGACCCGGATGAATTCGCCCACCCGGTGCGTACCACGGTCGAACACCACCACCCGGTTCTGCTCCGTACGTCCGTAGAGCTGGTCGCGGCTGCGTTTGCTCACTCCCTCGGCCAGCACTTCGTACTCGCGGCCCACGCAGCGGGCGTTGGCCTCGGCCGAAAAGCGGTTCTGCAAGGCGATGATTTCGTTCAGACGCCGTATTTTCACCTCTTCGGGCACGTCGTCGGGCAGGTGTTTGCTGGCGTAGGTGCCGGGCCGCTCGCTGTATTTGAACATGAAGGCCGCGTCGTAGCCGCACTCCTCCATCAGGGAGAGAGACATTTGGTGGTCCTCCTCCGTTTCGCTATGGAAGCCGCTGAAGATGTCGGTCGACAGGCCGCAGTCGGGGATGATGCGGCGGATGGCGGCCACCCGCTCCAGGTACCATTCGCGGTCGTACTTGCGGTTCATCAGCTTCAGGATGCGGCTGCTGCCGCTCTGCACGGGCAGGTGGATGTGGCGGCATACGTTGGGCACGTCGGCTATCACCTGCAGGGTCTCGTCGCTCATGTCCTTGGGGTGCGACGTGGTGAAGCGCACCCGCATGCCCGGCACGGCTTCGGCCACCCTGCGCAGCAGCATGGGGAAAGTCACCACTTCACCGTCCGCCCGCTCAAAGCGGTAGGAGTTGACGTTCTGCCCCAGCAGAGTCACTTCCTTGTAGCCCTTGGCTTCCAGGTCTGCTACCTCGCGCAGGATGCTTTCCACGTCGCGGCTGCGTTCCCGCCCGCGGGTGTAGGGCACAATGCAGTAGGTGCAGAAGTTGTTGCACCCGCGCATGATGGACACAAAGCCCGAGATGTGGTTGCCGCAGACGCGCGAGGGAATGACGTCGCGATAGGTCTCGGTAGTGGACAGCTCCACGTTGATGGCCTTCTCTCCTGCCTCCACCGAGGCAATCAGATCCGGCAGGCTGAGGTAGGCATCGGGGCCTGCCACCAGGTCTACGTGGTGCTCCTCAATCAGTTCTTCCTTCACCCGTTCGGCCATGCAGCCCAGCACGCCCACTATCAGATGGCGCTTCTTCTTCCTCAGCGAATGAAAGAACTCCAGCCTGTTCAGGATTTTCTGTTCGGCATTGTCGCGGATGGAGCAGGTGTTCAGAAACACCGCATCCGCCTCGTCCAGCGTGTCGGCCACCGAGTAGCCCGCCATCTGCATCACAGATGCAATCACTTCACTGTCTGCCACGTTCATCTGGCAGCCATAGGTTTCGATGAACAACTTCTTGTTGCCATCGGCAGTTGCAGATTTAAAGTCTGCTCCCGTTACATTTTCCATAAGTCTTTCGTTTATCTTAATTTTACAGAGGATGTCCCTACGGCCTCCGATATTGGGGAGGAAACCGGTCGCATCCTGGCCTTTGCGCGGCAAAGATACGGCTTTGGAGGCAATGTAGAAACACTTAAATTGATAATAAACGCAGAAGAGGTGCGAAAGGTTGCTTCCCTTACCGTTAAAATGCGTTAACAGAAATCACTTTCCTTAACCATATTGTTGCTTTACAAGAAAATTTTCTACAACTTTGTGCAGTGAAAGAAACATTAGATTTTTTCATAGTTAAGGTTTAGGTTAAAAAAATTAAGGGGAGCTGTGAAGCTGCCCTTTTTTCATGCCAAAATGTTGGCTGCAATCAGATTAATTAACTACCTTTGGCGGTGAATTACAAGCGAAGAAATGGAAGATGTCTTTAAATTTCTCTTGATTATAGGAGTAATAGTCTTCGGAATAGCCAGGCAATACAAGAAGGAGGCAGCCTCGAAGAGCGGGGACGGCCAACCCATGCCCGATGCCGACACCCCCCTGCCCGAAAACTGGGGAGGAAAAACCTATGGCGGCTACATTCCCGAAGGGCCACAGCCACAGACCGCAGACGCCTGCGCCGATGCGGCAACGCAGACACAGAGACTGACATCCTCCACCCGCCCGTCTCCCCCGAAAAGGACGGCGGAACCCTTCACACCCCGCACCGAATCCAAGGACTCCCGGCCTGCCGCAGACACTTCGCCCGAATATGACCTGCGCTCCATCGAAGAAGTGAGAAGGGGCATTATCTGGTCTGAAATCCTCAGGCGGAAATACTGATTCCCCAAGCGTTCGCTCCCCCGGAAAACAGCGACAAGAAAGAGACCGGACAACAATGCGATTTTTTACACGAAAAATAACTATAATAAAAGTATTATGGCATTCAATTACATTTCAGCAGAAGAAGCTGCAAGCCTTATCAAACATGGCTACAACATCGGTTTAAGCGGATTTACACCCGCAGGTACTGCCAAAGCGGTGACACACGCCCTGGCCGCCATCGCAGAAGAAGAACATGCAAAGGGAAATCCCTTCCAGATCGGTATCTTCACCGGAGCCTCCACGGGCGATGCCTGCGACGGCATCCTGTCGCGCGCCAAAGCCATCCGCTACCGTGCTCCCTACACCACCAACCCCGACTTCCGCAAAGCCGTGAACAACGGTGAGATTGCCTACAACGACATCCACCTTTCGCAAATGGCACAGGAGCTGCGCTATGGCTTCATGGGCAAAGTAAACGTGGCCATCATCGAAGCCTGCGAGCTGACCGAAGACGGTAAAATCTACCTGACCGCTGCCGGTGGTATCGCTCCTACCGTATGCCGCCTGGCCGACATGATTATCGTCGAGCTGAACGCTGCACACAGCAAGGCCGCCATGGGTCTGCACGACGTGTACGAACCCCTTGACCCGCCTTACCGCCGCGAAATACCCATCACCAAGCCCAACGACCGCATCGGCCTGCCCTATATCCAGGTTGACCCGAAGAAGATTGTAGGCGTAGTAGAGACCAACTGGCCCGACGAGGCACGTTCGTTTGCAGCTGCCGACCCCGTAACCGACAAGATCGGACAGAACGTGGCCGACTTCCTGGTACACGACATGAAGCGTGGCATCATCCCGCAAAGCTTCCTGCCGCTGCAGAGCGGTGTGGGCAACATTGCCAACGCCGTGCTCGGCGCACTGGGCCGCGACACCACCATCCCCGCCTTCGACGTATATACCGAGGTTATCCAGAACTCCGTTATCGGCCTCATCCGCGACGGCCGCGTGAAGTTTGCTTCAGGCTGTTCGCTCACCGTTACCAACGACTGTCTGAACGGTGTATATCAGGACATGGACTTCTTCCGCGACAAGCTGGTACTCCGTCCGTCGGAAATCTCCAACAGCCCCGAAGTCATCCGTCGTCTCGGCGTCATCTCCATCAATACCGCCATCGAAGCCGACATTTACGGCAACGTCAACTCCACGCACATTGGCGGAACGAAGATGATGAACGGCATCGGCGGCAGCGGCGACTTCACACGCAATGCCTACATCTCTATCTTCACCTGCCCGTCCGTTGCCAAGGAAGGCAAGATCAGCGCCATCGTTCCGATGGTATCGCACGCCGACCACAGCGAACACGACGTCAACATCATCGTTACGGAACAGGGTGTGGCCGACCTCCGCGGCAAGAGCCCGAAGGAGCGTGCACAGACCATCATCGAAAACTGCGTGCACCCCGACTACAAGAACATCCTTTGGGACTACCTGAAACTGACCGACGGCAAGTCGCAGACTCCGCACGCCATCCGTGCTGCCCTGGGCATGCACGCCGAACTGGCCAAGAGCGGCGACATGAAGAACGTAGACTGGGCACAGTACAAATAAGCGGTTCCGCCCCACCGATGGAGCGGCCCCGTCCCTCAAGGACGGCCACAAGGCTTGCGGACAGACAGTCCGGGCCCTTGTGGCCGTCCGTTTTTTGTCCGCTCCGCCCCAAGGCAGGGCCTCCTTTCAGCACAAAGCGCCACGCCTTACGGCGAGATGCCGCAAACCGGCCGGTTCAGGAACGTGCAGAAGGATGGAAGAAGCAGTCCGCCCCCGCCTTCATTGCATGAAAGGAAGATGTGCGGGAAGCCCTCCGGACGATGCAAGCACGGTCCGCAGACCATGCAAGCATCGTCCTCAAACCATGCAAGCATTGTCCACGGACCGTGCAAGCATCGTCGGCACGACCGTACCGGCACCCTCTGCCGGGGCCTCCAACGGGTCAATAGGCTATCTTCAGCGTCATGCCGGGCAGGGAGACGCCCTTGCTGCGGGTGATGGCATGCTTGTCGTCCTCCGAGAAGCCGATGGTCTCGCCGTCGTTCAGGACAACGTCGTTCTCCAGCACATAAACAGCCAGGCCGGACAGGAAGGCGCGCAGGTCGGCAGGCTCGGCGTCGACGTCCAGCACCTCCATCTCGTCCTTGCCGAACACATCCATGCCAAAGGTGTAGCAGCAGAAGCCTTGCTCGCCCGGATAGAGCCCGAACCAAATCCAGTTCATCACGGGCAGCCGCCCGTCTTTCATCACCTCGGCAAGATCGGCATAGAATTCGGGCTCGAACACCACGCCGCTGGTATAGACGCCCGTCGCGTTCTCCTGCCCGCAGCAGCAGGCCAGCACCTTGACCAGCAGCTTGCCCCGCTCCAGCAGGCGTTCCTTTCCGCTGCCCGCCACGGTCACTACCAGATGCGCCTTGTGTGCCTTGGCCGCCTCCACCGCTCCGGGCCAGAAATAATTGAATTCGGCGCCCTCGACGGCCTCATCGTTGAGCATGGGGGCGGGCACCAGGACAACGCCCACAGTCAGCCCGTCGGCGCTGAAGCCCAACGCGATGCCCCCTTCAGAGGTCTCGCCCTTCACGTCCACGCCCCACTTCTCCCCCAGGTCGCGGAGCAGCCGGTCCTTGTCCCACGCCGCTTCCTTCAGGAGCACAAAGCCGACAAACAGGCCGGTGTGCGCCCCACGCTCTTCCCAGCGCTTGGCCTCGTTCATCCAGAACTCGCGCACCTGCTCCACCAGGGCCGTGGCCTGCTCCACCGCCGTGGCCTCGTCATACTCCTCCATCCGGCTGAACACATGGCCGCAATGCTCCAGCCCGTCGCCCTCGTAACCGCCGCACACGCCCAGCAGCCACGGGGCGGAAGGGTCTTTCCGGTACTTGAAGTAATAGTAATGCATCTCGTGCAGGTCGAATGTGCCGGCACACTCTATCCGTTCAGGCTCCCGGCCCAGTTCGTTCGGATGGGCCAGCCACCGCACCATAGCCTTCTGTGCGGCTTCCAGTTGTTTTTTGTTCATAGTCATTGTCTGTTATGTTAATTGAAGGCCGCTCCCGGCAACAGTCGCGCATTCGCACGGCCGGAAGACGGCCCATTGTCTGCCTTGTCATATACCCAGATGAATGACAAACATGCGCAAAGGCTTTCCAATGCCACCGGCATGCACTGCAAACATACGGATTTTCAGCCGACCGGAATGCATGGAGTTCCGAAAAAATATCGCTACATTTGTTCATCGTTCCAAATCTGACGCGTATGAAGACACTCCCTTCCCCCCGACGGTTCCCGCAGGCCCGACGCTTCTGCCTGCTGGCGGTCCTGATGTCGTTCGCCCTCAATCTCTGCGCCCAGAGCGGCGGGACAGTCCGCTACGACCTTGGCATGTTTACCATCGAGCTGCCCGAAGAAAGCCGGGAAATAGACAGCGAAGAAGCCCGCCAGGAAGGCTGCCTGGGCTGGGTGACGCCCGGCAAGGACTTTGTCTGCGCCATCTGCTTTTTCAGGTTCGACGAAGGTTTCAACCCCGAGACCCGCTTTCAGGAAGAGGCCGACGGGCTGAAGTTCGACCTGGAGAACAGCGAAAGGTTCATGATTACAACCGGCACGGAGCAGGTGCTGCGCTGTGCCCTCATCCGGCGTTCCGAATCCGTCTACCAGGCCATCGCGCTCTACCCCGACTTCGGGCAGAAGCGGGGCACCTTCATGTGCCTGTCTACCGTCGGGCATGAGAATCCCGACCTGCTTGCATACATTTTGTCCTCCTTCAGGCTGAACCAGGCAGACTGAAGGAGGACCTGAGAAACGGGACGCCCGCCGCAAGGGGGGCTTATCCGCAGTGGAAATACTTCTTCACCAGCGCCAGCATGTCGTCCGGCTTGCCCTCCAGCGAAGCGCGCAGGGTGCGGTCGTCATAGCCGCGCAGCTTGGCGATGATGCCGTCTATCATGGCGGGGCTGAACACGCCGTACTGTTCGAACACGGCGCGCTGGCGCTCCAGGCAGTCGGCCGAGGCGGCGCAGCTGTCGGGCAGCTGGGCCAGCGTTTTCAGCTTGTCGGCATTCTCCTTCTGGTGGATGTTCACGTTCACGTAAGTTCTCTCGGCCACCTCCAGCGCGTCCGGCATCTCGAAGCCGTGGCGGCAGGCAACGGCCAGTCCGGCCAGCAGCTGGTAGAGGTCGGCCGAGCCGTCGGGCGAGCGCATCTCCACCGTCTGCTTGCGGCTGGTGTCGTAGTGGCTGGGCTGCTCCAGCGGATTGGCCAGCGCGCACATGTCGGTCTGGGCCGTCCAGCCCAGCGGGACGCGTACCAGCACGGAGCGGTTGCGGTCGCCCCAGCAGACGTTGGTGGGCGCCTCCTGGTGGGGCACCAGACGGAAGTAGGAAGTGGGATTGGTATTGCCGAAGGCGGTGATGGAGGGAGCCAGGTCCATCATGCCCGCAATGGCCTTGCGGGCCGTCTCGGACAGCACGCCGTCCTGCAGCATCCGGTTCTGTCCGTCCTGCATGATGCGCATGTGGATGTGCAGTCCCGAACCGGCCTTCCCCACGGTAATCTTGGGCGCGAAGGTCACGTTGTAACCCAACTGGTAGCCCAGGTTGCGGATGACCCACTTGGCTATCATCAGCTGGTCGGCAGCCTGTTCGGCGGGCACGGGCAGGAACTCAATCTCGTTCTGCTCGTAGATGTAGCCGTCCAGTCTGAAGTTGCCCACCTCCGAGTGTCCGTACTTGATTTGCCCGCCCGCCTGTGCGATGCAGGACATGCAGCGGGTGCGGAATTCATTGAACTTGGCGTAAGGACCCGATTCGTGATAGCCGCGCTGGTCGGTAGCCTCGTACACTTCCACGTCCGGCGCAATCACGTAATACTCCAGTTCGCCCATCGCCTCGAACTCCATGCCCGTCACCTCGGTAAAGGCGCGGCAGGCCTTGCGCAGGGTATGTTCGGGCGCGCTTTCCAGCGGCTCGCCGTCCTTGTTGAAGAAGGAGCAGAGCATCGTCAGGGTGGGTAGCTCGGCAAAGGGGTCCACGAATGCGGTGCTGAAGCGCGGGATGACGTAGAGGTCGCTGCTGCCCGCCTCGATGAAGGAGAAGAGGCTGGAGCCGTCCACCCGCTCGCCGCAGGTGAGCACAGTCTCCAGATAGGCCTCGTTGGTGACGACAAAGTTCAGCGTCTTCAGCCGTCCGTCGCCCGCGGGATACATGAAGTTCACCATGCGGATGTCGTTCCGGCGGATAAAGTTGATAATGTCCTCTTTGGTAAATTCAGAAGGCAGCTTCTGAAGCGACGCCACCAGCCGGTTGGCGTTCATTGACAATTCCTGATTCATAAGTCGGTTGTTTTTCGTTGTTAATTAAGGCAGAAGCCAAAGATAGGCATACGGCGCAGAACTTCCAAATATCCGGAGAGGAAAAAGCGGCAGGAATGGAAGGCGGTGGCGGAAAGGACAAAAAAACGGGCTACTTATCCCAAGCAACCCGTTTCCCGCATGTAACAAACCTTTAAAATTACACACTCTTAAGATTAACAAATTCCCTTTTCACTATTCACAAACTTATGACTTATACCAGAAACTAATCTTATCATGCAATGGGCTTCTGAAAACCAACCACACCGCCGAGGCGGGTGGTTGGACAAACAAAACAAACATAAATTTATCAATATGTTGCTGACCTGTTTCGCCAAACAGCAAGCAGACGATTCGTTTCACAACGAAATGGGTTATTATTCGGCAGTGGATGTCCAATTGCTGCCGCCTTTATGGAAGAACTTATCGCTTTGCGTCCGGCTGAAGGGAAGTCCTCCGTTGGTCTCGTAGTTCGAAGGATAGCTTTCAGTCACGTTGCCGTTGTCGTCCACGATGTAGAACACCACCTTCAGGCCGGTGTACTCCGTCACGCTGTTGTAGACAAACGGGTGGTACATGTTCAACGAGTATCCACTATTGATGGCTATCATGTCGCCCGGCCAGGAGTTCAGGTAGGTCAGGTTACCGTTGCCGTCGTCGTTGTAGAGGAAGACGTGCGTGTAGCCCTTGACGTAGAACTCGATGTCGTAGGACGTCTCCACCACGCGCGAGGCGTAGACGCAGCGCACCGACATGCCGTTGGGGCTACTTTCATCCTGCCAGATGCGGTATCGTCCTGCCGAGGCGTTGCTGCCCGAGAACTTCATGAACTGCAGCCAGTAGCCGCGCTCCGTGCCGCTGGCGCCCAGGGCGGCGGTACGTGTCCAGTAGTAGCCGGCGTTGGCGTCGCCCGCCGCCTGTCCGCCGTAGTACATGCGGTTCTTGGGGAAGTAGACGCTGCCGTGGGTAGACAGATAGTAGGAGCACCAATAGTCTGTACCGGCATTCACCACATACTCGTTGCTGAACTTCGGGTCGGCCACCAGCGCGTTGAACTCCGACATGTAGGGGATGCGGAAGCCCTTGGGGCACATATCGTCGATGATGGTCGGCTCATTGTTTACGGGCTCGTCGGCAATGCTGTACAGTCCGCCTGCCGAGCTGTCGCTCAGCGGCCAGCCGCCGTTGCCCAGCAGGCTGTTTCCGTCGCCGTCCTGCATGTAGTATCCGCTCGACTTGGCCCCCAGGTTGCGGTCCAGCCAGTAGTTGTTGCCCATCAGGATGACCTCGTAGTAGTACCAGCCTTGGTCGTTATGGGTCGTCCCCGTCTGGTAGGTGCCTTCTCCGTCGTCGTAAGCAAACACGCCTGTATGGTAGAGGTCGTAGGACAGGGTGGTGGTGCGTTGGGTATCGTTGTTGGTCAGCACGATTCTGAAGGCATCCTTGCCGTAGCGGTAGGCGTCCTCCTCTATCTTGCCGTTGTTCTGCAAATCCAGCAGTTTGTTGGTGAAGGTGAAGGATTGGCCGGTCAAGGAGGAACCTGTCAAGAATGAGGCTTTATCTATCGTGACGCCACTGCCAACCGGAGAACTCTTGCCATTCCAGAACAACAGCTTGTCTTCGTACTCCTCTGCCAGCTCCACCTTCCATGATACGTTCTGATATTCTGAATTATCTTCTTCATCGGGCAAGGTAAAGGTATAGACAAACTGCAGGAAGTCCGACATCGGGGCGTGGAAGCCCTCGGTGCGTATCTTGCCGCCCATGGCTTCCGAGTTGATGCCGTAGAGTGGATTGGTCTTATCACGTCCGCGGATAAAGTCCCAGTAATTGGTATATGGACCTAATTCCTTCGTACTGGTAACTTCCCAATACTCATCCCGTTCATATTCTTTTACCGTCAGCGAGATAGAACCGAACGTATCGTTCAGGAACTCCTCCGTCTGCTTCACCACCACCTCCCGGCTCAGCCCGCCTGCCGATACGTGGATGAGGCCGTAGCGGCTGTCGCCCGTAAGGTTGCCGGTGGTGACTTTTACCCGGTAGGTGTAGAGGGTGCCGGTTTCCTTGCCGTCGCCTAGTGTTGTGGGTGCTGTAGGCGTGCCGTCGTTGTCCAGCTCCAGCCAGTAGGCATCCTTGGTGTCTACCTCCACCTTCAGGTCGGTGGGCGTACCGGGATAGTACTTGATGCTGAACTCTGCCGTGGCATCGGCCTGCGCCCCTATCTCGATGGTGTCGCTCACCCCTAACTCCGCTTCGCCGTTGGTTATCATGTTGTAGACCGTGGGCTGGTGGTCGTAGATGGTGGCGGTGAGGTTGGTGGGGTCGTGCTTCGCCGCTTCGTCGGCGGTGGCATAGCCTGCACCGTTCACTTGGGTGATTGTCACCTCGTAGTGGTGGTTGGGCAGGATGTCCAGCCAGTCAGTGGTTTTCAGGTTGACGCGGTAGTAGCTGTCGGTGCCGTTGTAGGCGCCCTTTATAATAAGGAAAGGGGTAGACTCTTTGCTTCCTGGGCAGGCGTAGAGCGGCTCACCGGTTGCCGGTGTCAGTGTTCCGGTAGCCGGTGTAGTGGACACGCTGTTCTCTGCCCCCGCCAGTATGCTTCCCTCGCTGTTGCCGTTGCGCAGCTCGAAGCTGCCGAGGGTGAAGTTACCCACCCCGTCCGCGGTCTGCACCGTGACTTTCGCCACCGTCCTTACCAGCGGGAAGTCCTCCGCCACCAGGCCGATGCCGGGGATGGTGGTCCGCTTCACGCCGCTCATCACGCGGGGCGTGGTTCCGTTGCCGGTGGTCAGCGCACGGACGTCGGCCAGCGTGGTGCTG
>NZ_CASFWU010000034.1 GCF_949298305.1 uncultured Bacteroides sp.
TTGCAGTTCGGGCAGGTCGATGACGCTACGAGGTGGGGAAGGCATGCCTTCGGGCAGGTAGATGGCTTCGTAAAGGAAGTCTCGTAATAGGGGAGTCTCGTCCGGGCGAAGAGGGCGGATAATGATTGGTGAATTCTTCATGTCTTGTTTATCAATGAATGGTGTGGCTAAAGATAGGAAAGATTTTATGAAACCGGTGGCTGTTACAACATAAATCATTCGTTGTGTTTTATTTTTATGAGAGTGTTTGGGGAAATAAAAGTTGCAGGAGCATTTCGTTTCTGTTGCGTTTGTATTTCAATGGAGTATTACCGTCCGTTTTATCAGTCATGTTGTATGGGCTCTGTCTGTTTTTCGTTTATTTTTGCAGGACGAAAAAAGCGATAACAATGAATAAGGTAAAAAGATTATTGTGTATCTGTACTGTCGGTTTACTGCTGGTTCAGAATTTATATGCACAGACACGTGCTGAAAAAGAAATCCGTGAAAATCCCCGATTGGCAGCGGGGAAATATATGGCTTATGAGGCTCCTGACTTACCTGTCACACCGTCTCCAGAGGGGTATGTGCCGTGCTACATCAGTACATACGCGCGTCACGGTTCACGTTATCTGACGGGGAAAGATAAGTATGAACCGGCATTGGTCGTGTTGGGAGAGGCAGAGAGACAAAATGGACTGACAGCTGACGGAAAACGTACACTGGCTGTTTTGCGACAGATGGCGCAGGCTGCTGAAAACCGTTATGGAGAACTGACACCGAAAGGTGCGCGTCAGCATCGTGAGCTTGTGAGACGCATGTTTCACAATTATCCCGATATCTTTGTAGATGGTGCGCATGTGGATGCACGTTCCACGTATAAGCCCCGTGCTTTCCTGTCGATGGCAGCTGCTTGTGTGGAGTTGAAAGGGTTAAATCCCCGGCTGAATGTCACCACCGAGGCCAGCCGGCACGATGCTTATTATTTGAAATACAAGAATCCTGTTTATTCTGATAGTTGCCAGCGCAATGCCGATTCCGTTTTTGCAGAGGCAAAACAACGTTTTGTACATCCGGAACGCATCATGAAGCAGCTTTTCACGTCTGATTATCTTCCAAAAGTGAAGAACCCTGTTAAGTTGGCATGCGACCTGTTCGAATATCATGGCATCAGTCAAAGTTCGGACAATATGCCCGACCTTGCTTTCCTGTTCACCATAGATGAGCTATATGACTTCTGGCAACTGAATAATTTTGAGTGGTATTACGAGCAGGGACCTTCCCCTTTGAGCGGAGGGCAGATGCCTAACCTGGCTCGTAACCTTTTGCGTAATTTTGTGGAGGCGGCCGATACGGCATTGGCTTCCATGCAACCATGTGTCACCTTGCGTTTTGGTCATGATACCAACCTGGCTCCACTGGTGGCATTGATGCAGATAGACGGGTTCGATTACGCTACTGCCGTTTGGGATTCCATTCCTGAATATTATCAGACATATCGCATGATTCCGATGTGCGGCAATGTGCAGTTAGTTTTTTTCCGTAAGCCTGGCAGTGATGACATTTTGGTGAAGCCATTGCTTAATGAACGTGAAGTTCATCTTACCGGTGTGCCTACAGAATGCTTTCCCTTTTATCATTGGAGCGATTTACGCCGTATCTGGCTACGCCGAATCAATGCTATCTGTTTGCCGGAATTGTCGGAGGGGATGGATACGGATTGACGGGCAGTGACTCCCTGTAAATGAGTTATAGATTTGCTCTATTGCCCCATAGAAATAACCGTTTGGAGGATGATGTGCAGGCGCCTATCTTTGCAACATCATCGAGAACTAAACCTTAAGTATCACTCTAAAACTGTTATTATCATGGAAGCAAATCAAGTAAACGCAATGCCGAGAATCGGCGACCAGGCTCCGGCCTTTACCGCAAAGACTACGCAAGGTGTCATCAACTTTCCTACTGACTACAAGGGCAAGTGGAAAATCCTGTTCAGCCACCCTGCAGACTTCACACCCGTATGTACATCCGAGTTCATGACCTTCGCCACCATGGCGGCCGACTTCGAGGCGCTCAACTGCCAGTTGGTTGGTTTGTCTGTTGACGGCTTGTACAGCCACATCGCCTGGTTGCGCACCATCAAGGACAAGATTGACTACAAAGGTATGAAGAACGTGGAAGTGAAGTTCCCCCTCATTGAGGACATCACGATGGAGGTAGCCAAACTCTACGGCATGATTCAGCCGGGCGAGAGCCAGACGTCGGCCGTGCGTGCGGTGTTCTTCATCGACCCGGAAGACATAATCCGCACCATCCTTTACTACCCGCTTTCGCTGGGACGTAACTTTGACGAAATCAAGCGTGTGCTCATCGGCCTGCAGACGGCAGACAACTTCGGCGTGGCCCTGCCTGCCGACTGGCGTCCGGGCGACGAGGTGATTGTGCCCACTGCCGGTTCGTGTGGCGTTGCCAAGGCACGCATGGACGGCGAGGAAGGCGAAATGAAGTGCTACGACTGGTTCTTCTGCACCAGGCAGCTGGGCAAGGAAGAAGTGGAAAGCAAGCTGGGTATGAAGCGGTAGTCTCTACCGATGTCGTATGATGTCTGATTGGTTATAATGAGTGCAGGACGGGATGCGGGCAGGTATTGCCGCATCCCGTCTTTGTCTGTGGGTACACTCTATTGTGGCTCGCATTTTCGTTTCAGGTCTGTCACATAGCGTGCCTGCTGTTTCTTCAGGTAGGGTTTGACAAGCGGACGCATCCACCATCTTTTCACTATTACCGTTTCGCTAAAGATGACTTCGGTTCCCTTTTCTGTCTCACGGAATATACCTGTCCAATGCCCGCTGAGATTGTTGTTCTCCATATCAAATTCATAGCGCTGGTAAGGTTTCCTGGCGGTGACGGTGAATCGGGTGCCTATACCTCCGGTAGTATACTCCGTGAAACTCTTGTCATCATGTATTTCAATGCGACTGAGGTCGCTACGCCAGGTACAATCATCCAAAGATGTGACAGCCTTCCACACGGTATGAAGGTCGGCAGAAATGACGGATTGTATGGTGGAGGTTATCATATAGAGATGTTCTTATTCCACCAACCACCGCTCGATGTTCCGTGTCCGGCTGCTGAAGTTCACACCTATTTTATAGAGCGTGCGCGGGTCGGAGGCGAAGGGAGCGGCATAGTTCTTTTCATGAATCTGCGTCAATGCTTCTTCGGCGGTACCCTGGAACTTAAACTCCATGACGTAGATGTAGTCCGCTGTCTTTACCACGAGGTCAATGCGGCCTTGCGAAGTGTGGTATTCGGCATCGGTGTAGAATCCCAACAGCTTGAACACGATGAAGAGCACATTCTGGTAGTGCAGCTCCTGTTCGCGGATAAGCTCGTAGGGCGTATCGGCCAGGAAACTCTGCAGGCGGTGCATGAAGTCGTCGATGCGGGCAGTCTCCACTTCCCTTATGAAGTGGCGGATATGGAACGAAGTCGTATTACCATTCAGGTTTACATAGTTGGGCATTAGGAAATCGAGGAATCCGCGTTCTACCTCCTGGTTGGGAAAGCCCAGTTGATAAACGTTGAAACGTTGGTCATAGTCTTTTATGGTGAGATATCCGCTTTGGAAGAAAAGAGGGGTTGGGTTATTTATGGTGTTTTCCAATCCGTTCAGTTCGTCTCCGGTAGCTTCAACTCCTTGGGAGAGGTCGCTCAATCGGTAATGGTTCTGTTTGAGCAGTTTCACCAGTATCGTCGGCGTACCGGTAGAGAACCAGTAATTGTCCGGTACCATCCGGTAGAACGTGTTCAGCAGGCTGAAGGGGTTGTAGATGCCTTCGCCGTTGGCGGTGAAGTGATAGCCGTCGAATTTCTTGCGGAGGAGGGCACACGTATCGTCGTAGCTGAGCCCCTGGTGCTCGGCCAGCCTGCGGATGTCTTCCTCGAAGTTGGGCAGGAGTTCGGATTCGGCGATGCCGCACATGGTGGCATATTGCCAGTCCATGGTGATGTCGTTCAGGTTGTTCAGGTCGCTGAAGATGCTGACGCGGCTGAAGCGGGTGACGCCCGTCAGCAGGGCGAAGCGGATGTGGGCGTCGCACGATTTCAGGTTGCCGTAGAAAGCCTTCAGCAGGCTGCGGTATTCGTCCTGCAAGGCATCGTTGCCCAGGGCCTGGATGAGCGGTTTGTCGTACTCGTCGATGAGGATGGCCACGTTTTGCCCGGACTGCCCGGCCGCGCGGCGGATGACGCCTGCAAAGCGCAGTGACAGCGAGTTGCCTCCGGGGTCACGCCCGTACTGCTCCTCCCACCGGGTCAGGTAGCCGTCCAGAATGTCCTCCAGGCTCTTGCGCGAGTTATACTCCTGGCTGTTCAGGTCGATGTGCAGGACGGGGCTTGCCGTCCATTTCTTCTCCAACCGTTCCATGGCGAGTCCCTCGAAGAGGTCTTTCCGTCCCTCGAAGTAAGCTTTCAACGTAGAGATCATCAGGCTCTTGCCGAAACGGCGCGGACGGCCGAAGAAGTAATATTTGCCCGTGCTGACCAACTGGTGAAGCTGGGCGGTCTTGTCCACGTACACATATCCGCCTTTGCGGATTTCCTCGAAACTCTGTATGCCGATAGGGTATAACCTTGCCATAATCGTAAAACGTTTTGCATCATTCCTTGGCGAAGATACTGCTTTTCCGGCAGAAGCACAACACATGGGACGTTTATTCTTTCTCTTCTTCCTCTCGTGCCGGCATTTGTCGCACGATGTCTTAATAAAATACAAATCCGGGAGCCGTTGCCAACGGTAGTGTTTCTTCTCTGTTATAATCTTCGGATGAAATGCTATTTTTGCAATCAGAGTATCAGAAACAAGAATTATGGACATGAAAAACTGAAAGACAATGAAGAAAGGATTGACTTTGTTTGCAGCTCTCCTGGCACTGGTGGGCTGTAACCCGCAGAAGAAAAGCGAGGCGACGAACTCTGGGCCGAAGGCACAGAAATACCTGGTGGTCTACTATTCGCAGACGGGAGCCACGCAGCAGGTGGCACAGTTGTTTGCCCGCCTGCTGGGTGCCGATACGTTGCGCATCGAGGCAGAGCAGCCCTACGACGGCACTTACCGGGAGACCATTGAACGTTGTCAGAAGGAGATGCAGAACGGTGAACTGCCTGCGTTGAAGGCGCTGAAGGCCGTCTGGTCGGACTATGACGTGATCTTCCTCGGCTATCCCATCTGGTTCGGGACCTATGCCCTGCCGATGGCTTCGCTAGTGAAGCAGGCAGACTTTGCGGGCAAGAAGATTGTCCCCTTCTGCACCTTCGGAAGCGGTGGCCTGGGAGCCAGCATGAAGGACCTGAAACAGGCGCTTCCCAAGGCCGAGATCCTGCCCGGATACGGGGTACGCAATGCCCGCCTTGCCAAGGCGCCCGCCGAGGTGGAGCGTTTCCTCGTGGAGAACGGCTATCTGGAAGGTGAGGTGGAAAAGCTGCCGGAGTATTCGGCCCAGCAACCGGTCACTGCCGGCGAAGTGAAAATCTTTGATGCCGCCTGCGGAGACTATCAGTATCCGCTGGGTACGCCTGTAACCGTGGGCAAGCGCACTACTCCGGACGGCACCGACTATCGCTTCACCGCCAGGAGCAAGGATGCCCGCGGCAACGACATCGAGGCAACCATCTATGTGACAGCAGGCAACGGGCCGGATGCCAAGCCCGAATTTACCGAAGTGGAGCGGTGAGGCGGACTGATGGGGTATCCTGTCGGATTGAAGGTGTGCAAAGACCTTTGCCGAGGCCTGATTGCTTGACTGAATGGTAGAGGCGCAAAATTTTGCGTCTCTACAACGTACATGCGGTTTCCCGGGCCATGCTGCACATGAAGCGTCGGCCGCATGCCTGCGCAGCCTCCCGCCATGCCTTCCTGTACGGCAGTTCCTTTATTTTTCCGCCGCTTCTTGCAGGCGTTCCAGCATCTTTTTCAGGTTGGCCTCGTTCTCCTCGTCCGTCAGTGCAGGATCTTTCATGAAGCGGCGGCAAGGCAGTTCGGGGCAGCCGCCGCAGTTCTTTTTCCTTTTTTCGCGGCAGCATTGGTAGATGGGGCAGACATCGTGGCCCGTAAACCGGAGCCAGAATACCTTGCCGCGAATCTTCCGGCATCCGCTGCATGAGGCAGGGAAGTTGCCGCATTCCGTACATACGGCTCCGCAGGGCGAGGGTTCTGCAAATTCATCTTTCCACAACCACCATTTGCATTTGTCCGGGTCGGGATTTTCGGCATTGACAAAGTACGCTACGGCGCGGTACAGATAGAGCTGGCAGCGGTCTATCGGACAACCGCGCAGCCGGCATTCTTCGGCATAAAGTTCTTCTGCCCGCTTGCCGCGCAGCGAGGCGATGGTAGTGTAGCCCATGGCAATCAGGTCTTGTTCGGTCCGGGCACCTACGTTGGGGATTTGGCGGAGTTCGGTCATGATAGGGGATGATGGGAGGTTTCGGATGTGAGTCTCCTGTCATTGCGGGTATTCCATTCATCTTTTGTCATCCGCATGAAATGCTCTGTGCGGACATCGCCCAGCGGCGATACTTTTCCTGTTTCCGTGTGATGGAAGGTAAATCCGCACTTTTGCATGACGCGGCACGACTTCATGTTCCCGTCGTAATAACCACACCAGACAGTCGGTATGTTGAGTTCTTCGAAGCAACGGTGTAGTAAGCGTCGCACGGCTTCGGGAATCAGTCCCTGCCCCCAGTAAGGTACTCCTATCCAGTATCCGATTTCGGCATCGCCTTGTTCCATTGTGGCGCTGTGCATACCGTCACTGAACATGATGCCAACACTGCCAACAGGCTCACCGGTAGCCTTTAACACAACAGCGTAAGTTTCAGGAGCTGAGAAAATGGTACGGATGATTTCAAGACTGTTTCCTATTGATGTATGTGGTGTCCATCCGGCAATCGGGCCTATATCCGGATGGCAGGCATATCGGTACAGTGAAGGGGCATCGTCTTCGTTCCACGGACGGAGGACGAGGCGGGATGTTTCAAGTGTAATTGTTTTCATGGGCTATTGGATTTTCTTGTATGTTATGCTTGGGCCTTGTCTTTTCCGCTGTGTTTTCGTCAGCTCCTTCATGACCCTCCGCTTGACACAGGCGATGCTTGGGGGCTGGCCGGGAGGAAGCAACTCCAGGCACAGGAGCAGTTCGTTCACCAACTCCGGATAGGGACTGCACAGGCGGGCGGCTATCTTTATCATGTACGAGCGGCTGCTGTGGCTCATGTCCGTGTCGGCAAGGTGGGACATGCAGAAATCGAGCAGATCGGTCCGGTTCTCGGGCAGGCGGGTGAAGTCTGACAGGATGGAGAAGAACAGCCCGCGGTGCGCATGCCGCTCCGGAGACAGGGCGAAATCAATCAGCCGGTCAATCATCGGGAAGAGATAGAGGTCCTTATCCTCGCGTGACAGATGGGTGAGTATCCACGCCGCATTGTACGAGGCACGGGCGTTGCCGTTCCCCAACATCAGGGCGCATATTTCCGCAATGCCCTGCCCGTCATGGTGCAGTCCGGCGGCCAGACCGGCTACCCGGGCTCCGGAAAGCCTGTCGCCGACAAGCTGTTTCCAGCTGCTTGCCTGTGTGATGTCTGCCTTTCTGTTTTTCATGGGTGTCTGTTTCCTGCCGCATGTTTGTTTCTATTCATTTGCCCGGCTCCGCACCCGGGTAGTGGGGTGTGGCTTTGGGCGCAATCTGCATGGACGGCCGTTACGAAGGCTTCCTGCCATGATGTTTTCAGTTTCATTTGACTGTCTTTCTTTGGTTCCTGATAAGGGGAGGATATGTTCTCTTTGTCTCGGCACGGCCAGTATCGGCCGTCCATGGCACAAAAATAGGGAAAAGGAACGGATTGGCCGCCATGCGGTGGGCAATATTTGCTTCCTGACATTTTCTTTGGGGAAGCGGACTGACGGGGAAATGGTTAAAATACCTGACAAACGGGCAGGAGTCCCGGACTTAGCCCACCTCAGTCGTATACTTAGGTGCCCTCAGTCGTATACTTAGGTACCCTCAGTCGTATACTTAGACTGCCTCTGTATACGGCTGAGATGTGGATTTTGTAATCGATTGACAGACAATTGATTGCAAAGACACGCAATGAGGAATACGGGTTTAGGAGATTTCCTTACAAAAGATGCTTTCAGACCTCTTGCGTTCCGTCTCTTGCCGTCAGCTTTTGGAAGGTATCTGTTTCTGTTGTCCGGTGGGGCCGGTCGCTTTTCTGTGTCGCTTTTTTGAGCGCTTTCGGAGTCTTGAAGGGGATAAATAGTCAAATGTTTGACTTTTTAAGCGGAAAGCTTTACCTTTGCAAACCGAAAAGGATAACCCCCCAACAACGATTATGACTGAAGGAAAAGTACACATTACGTCGAGAGACTGTATCCTGCAACTGATACGCACCCGTATGGCTTCGCGACAGGCCATGCAGCGGCTGCTGAAAAGAACCAATGCCGGCATCACCTTCGAGATGCTTCAGGTGATGAGCTGCCTGTGGATTGAGCAGGGCATCAGCCAGCAGACGCTGGCCGAACGCATATCGAAGGACAAGGCCTGCCTGACCAGCCTCCTGGCCAATCTGGAACGCAAGGGCTATGTATGCCGGTGCGAGGACCCGAAAGACCGGCGGAACAAGCTGGTTTATCTGACCGGCGAGGGCGAAGCCTTCCATCAGTGGCTGGCTCCTTTCCTGACCGACTATTACAGCCGGCTGGAAGAGGCATTGGGGGCGGAGAGACTGCAACAGAGTATGCAATTGCTAAAAGACCTGCAACATGTCATCGAGAGTTATTGACCGGTTCGCCGTGGCTGCGGTGTGCCTGTTTCTGCCATTATGGACGCATGCCCAGGGCGACACCCTGCATCTCGGTCTGCAGCAGCTGTTCGACCTGTGTACGGAGCAGCATCTGCAACTGGCAGCCGACCGCCTGAAGGAGAAAATGGCAGGAGAGCGGACAAGGACGGCGCGCACAGCCCGGCTTCCGGAGGTGAACATCGGCCTTCGGGGAGGATTTCTGGGACAGCCGGTCATCTGGCAGAACGGGCTGAGCAACCCCACCTGTCCCGATTCGCCTGACTGGCAGCAGAACTATGCCATCGACTTCACGCAACCTATTTACGAGGGGGGACGGATACGGTATGCCATCCGCAAGGCCGATCTGGAGCAGGAAATTGCCCGCTTGCAGACGGATACGGACCGGGCTGACATCAAACTGGCATTGTTGGAAAAATACCTGAACCTGTTCAGTCTCTACAAGCAATACCTGGTGTTGAACCGGAACATCGAAGAATCTGAACGGCGGTTGAAGGACATCCGCCGCCTGAAAGCCGAAGGCATCATTACGAACAACGACGTGCTGCGCAGTGAGATGCAGCTGACCAACGACCGCCTGTCCGAGAACGAGACGGAGAACAACATCCGGATTGTGTCGCAGCAGCTGGACATCCTGCTGGGCCTGGACGAGCGCCTGCTGCTTGTGCCGGACACAACCCTGCTCAGTCAGGACTGCCCCATCACCGGATATGCCGATTACATAGACCGTGCCGTGCGCTCTGATCCCGCCTTGCTCCTGCTCCGGAAGCAGACGGAACTGGCGCTGAACAGCATCCGGCTGACACGGGCCGACCAGCTGCCCCGCCTCTCGCTGACGGCTTCCAATACGCTGGCCCGCCCCGTGTCGCGCACGATGGCCGACCTGTATAACAACAGCTGGAACATCGGACTCTCGTTCTCTTACCCGCTTTCGTCGCTCTACACCAACCGTCACCGGATGAGGGAAGCCCGGCAGAACGTGGAGCTGATGAAGAACGCCGAGGAGCAGAAACGGCAGCGCATCCGCATGGACGTGCAGGCCGCCTTGCTGAAACACCGCGAAGCCTCCAGCCGGGTAGAGGCGCTGAAACTGTCCGTGAGGCAGGCGGAGGAAAACTACCGCATCATGCGCAACCGTTATATGAACCAGCTGGCCATCCTGACCGACCTGCTCGATGCCGACAACCTGCGGCTCAATGCCGAACTGCAGCTGACGACCGCGCGTCCCCGGGTGATATATACCTATTATCAGTTGCAGCGGGCCGTCGGTGCATTGTAAGGCGGAACCGATGAAATACAAACGTTAAACTACCCTATACACATTATGTCTGTACATCAACGGAAATACAACCGACTGAAACGGCGGAAACGTCGTAACATCATCCTCAACATTGTGTGCATCCTCATTGCCGATTCGGGGCTGGCCTGGACGGCCCATTACTTCTGGAGGTATGTCAACTATGAGATTACGAACGATGCCTTCGTGGACCAGTACATCGCTCCGGTGAATGTGCGTGTGGCAGGCTATATACAGGAGGTGCGTTTCCGCGAGCATCAGTACGTGAATGCCGGCGATACGCTTGTCGTGCTGGACAACCGCGAGTACCTCATCCGGCAGAAGGAGGCCCATGCCGCCCTGCTCGACGCCCGTGGCTCCCGCGACGTGCTGGCTTCGGGCATCCGCACTTCGCACACCCGCATTGCCGAACAGGATGCCAACCTGGCCGAGGCGCAGGCCAATCTGTGGCAGGCCGAACAGGACTTCCACCGCTATGAACGGCTGCTGAAGGAAGAGTCCGTCCCCGAACAGCAGTACGATCAGGCCAAAGCCGCTTTCGACGCTGCCCGTGCCCGCTACGAGGCCCTGCTGCGGCAGAAGGAGGCCGCCCGCTCGCAATATGAGGAGGCCAACAAAAAACAGGTGGGTATAGAGGCCGGCATCCTGCGTGCCGAGGCCGCACTCGACCTGGCGAACCTGAACCTGTCCTACACCGTGGTGACCGCCCCTTACAGCGGCTACATGGGGCGCCGTACGCTGGAACCCGGTCAATACGTCAGTGCCGGACAGACACTTTCGTACATCGTCCGCCAGTCCGGAAAATGGATTACGGCCAACTACCGGGAGACACAGATTTCCAACATCTACATCGGCCAGCCGGTGCGCATCCGGGTGGACGGACTGCCGGGAAAGATACTCCACGGGCATGTGACTGCCATCTCCGAGGCCACAGGTTCCAAGTATTCGCTGGTGCCTACGGACAACTCGGCAGGCAACTTCGTGAAGGTGCAGCAGCGCATACCCGTCCGCATCGACCTGGACGATGTGGACGATGAAAGCATGAGCCAGTTGCGTGCCGGCATGATGGTGGTCACCGAAGCGTTGAGGAAGAAATGAAGACGGCCCGCGAACTCGACATACCGGCCCGCTCCTGGGTGCCCGACCCGCTGGCCATAGCCACGGTCTTTCTGGTGATGCTCCCCATCGCCATGCTGAACGGCACCTATACGGGCAGCATGGTGGAGGTGTCAAACACCCTGGGGGTCTATACGGAGGACATCACCATCGGCTATTATGCCGCCTCGGCAGGCATGGCCGTGTCCTATCCCATAGTCCCCAAGATATTGAACACCTTCTCCGGCAAATCCCTGCTGCTGGTCAACCTCACCCTTCAGTTTTTCCTCAGCTGGTTCTGTGCGCGGCAGAGCCACATCGGTTTCCTGATAACAGCCAGTTTTTTCATCGGCTTCCTGAAGGGCTTCCTCATGCTCTGGATTATCCGCCGCATCAAGTTCATCTTCAGTCCGAAGGATGTCCGAAGCGAGTTCTATGCCTATTTTTATCCGCTGGTGTTCGGCGGAGGGCAGCTTTCGATGGTCATCACGGCCCTGCTTGCCTACCACTACGACTGGAAGTACATGTACTACTTCATGATGTTCCTGCTGCTCATAGCCATTCTGGCTGTCATCCTTTTCTTCCGTCACGACCGGCCTTCGCGTCCCATTCCCTGGAACGAACTGCATCCCCGCGAGATGCTGATTATCGCTACGGGCATCCTGATGCTGATTTACGTCATCACGTACGGTAAGACACTCGACTGGATGGCATCCACACGCATCTGCGTCTTCATTGTCATTGCCCCGCTGCTCATTGCCCTCTTCCTGTGGGAGCAGTTCCATTCGACCCAGCCCTTCGTGAGCCTGAAGCCGCTGTTCCAGTGGAAAGCCATCGTGGGCTATTTCTACATGATGCTGGTGATGTTTTTCAGTACCTCCACCAGTCTGCTCACCAGCTATCTGACCACCATTCTGCGTGTGGACAACACGCACAGCTATACGCTCTACATCTGGTTGCTGCCGGGCTATGTGGTAGGGGCTTTCATCTGTTTCTGGTGGTTCAGGTGGCAACGGTGGCGCTTCCGTTTCCTCATTGCCGGCGGCATGGGGTGTTTTGCTCTCTTCTTCGGCATCCTTTATTTCGGCGTGTCGCCGGACAGTACCTACGAGATGCTCTACCTTCCCATGTTTCTTCGTGGCCTGGGCATGCTGACGCTTATCATTGCCTTTGCGTTGTTTGCGGTGGAAGACCTTCCTCCGAAGTATCTGCTCTCCAATGCCTTTTTTCTCATCACCTTCCGTTCGGTACTGACTCCGGTCTGTGCGTCGGCCTTTTACAGCAACATGCTCTACCGCCTGCAGCAGAAGTATGTGGTGGAACTCTCCGAGACCTTTACGGCTGTCGACCCGTTGGCCTCCTCGCGTTGGCAGTCCACGCTGGACAGCAGCCTGGCGCAGGGACATGGCATTGATGAGGCCACACAACTGGCCACCAACACGCTCAACGGCATTCTTCAGCAGCAGGGCACCTTGCTGGCGTTGAAGCACATCCTGGGCTGGCTCTTTGTGGTGACCCTGATAATTGCCGTCGTTTCCCGCTTCATCCCGTTCCACAAGACGGTACGGGTACCGGTCATTCACACAGGCGAGGATATGGTGTGACGTTTCGCCTTGCGCCCGAAAGGGAGGAGAAAAAACAGGCACCCGCCTTTGTCCTTACCGGGATTTGTCCGGACAAAGGCGGGTGCCGTTTTAATACCGCGGGCGGTCTGTCATTTCTGTCGGTGGCAGACCGTGCCTGTGGCCTGATAGGTAGGCATCACCAGCACTTCGGCTATCTGCACGTGGGCAGGGGCCGAGGCGGCATAGTAGACTACGTCGGCAATGTCGTCGCCCGTCAGCGGACGGATGCCTTCGTACACGTTGTCGGCTTTCTGCCGGTCGCCGCGGAAGCGGATGACGGAGAAATTGGTCTCCACCATGCCGGGCTTGATGTTAGTCACGCGCAGCGGGGTGTCCACCAGGTCGATGCGCAGTCCGTCGGACAGGGCCTTGACGGCAGCCTTCGTGGCGCAGTAGACGCTGCCTCCGGCGTAGGCCGCGTCGCCCGCTATGGAGCCGATGTTGATGATGTGTCCGTGTCCGCGCTCCGCCATGCCGGGCACTATCATGCGCGTCATGGCCAGCAGGGCCTTGATGTTGGTGTCTATCACCACGTCCCATTCGTCCAGCGAGCCCTCATGTTCCTTGTCCATGCCGATGACCAGTCCGGCGTTGTTCACCAGCACGTCGATGTTCTTCCACTGTCCTTCGAGGGAGTCCACGGCCCGGCGCATGGCCTGGCGGTCGCGCACGTCGAAGGGCAGAGTCAGTACCTCCACGCCCTTTGCCGTGAGTTCCCGCTTCAGGGCCTCCAGCTTTTCGGTGTTCCGTCCGTTCAGTATCAGGTGGCTTCCCATGGCCGCAAACTTGCGGGCACATCCTTCACCGATGCCGCTTGTGGCTCCGGTGATAAAAATCAGTTTTCCTTTCATGGTTCTATGTATTGATTCGCATTTCATTCGGTACTGTTTTCTCTGAATCTTTCCAGAATCTTGTTTCCTCGGGGCATGTCTCCTTCCCTGACCATCACCTGCACTTGCTGGGCCGATACGATGATGGGGCCGTAGCCGTTGCGGAGGCTGTTGGCCAGGAAGCAGTCGATGCCTTCGTCCTTCAGGATGCTTTCCAGCAGTTGGCATTCCCAAAGTTCGCCGCGGTAGAGTTCTACAATTCGGTCTGTTTTCATATTCGTTTGTCTGGATTAGAAACGTTCGTCGTTGAACCGCTCGTTGGCGGGTTCATCCGTTTTTTCCTTCTTCAGCTTGGCCCCGCAATATTTGCAGTAGACGGCCTCGAAGTCGTGTCCGTCCCGGTTGCAGCGCGGACACTTGCGCTTCTCCTGCTTCTTGTGCTCGCTGACCATGGTGGCCGACACGATGCCCGTGGGCACGGCGATGATGGTGTAACCGATGAGCATGATAATGGCCGAGAACAGACGGCCTACGGGGGTGACGGGGGTAATGTCGCCATAACCCACGGTGGTCATGGTGACAATGGCCCAGTAGATGCTGTTGGGGATGTTGTTGAAGCTGGAGCCTTCCTGCGAACCCTCTATCATGTACATCACCGTTCCCATGGAGATGACCAGTATCAGCACGAAGAAGAAAAATATCAGAATCTTGGGCGCGCTGATCCACAGCGAACGCAGAAGCAGGTTGCCTTCGTTGATGAAGGTGAACAGTTTGAAGATGCGGAAGATGCGGATCAGTCGGAAGGCACGGATGACCAGCATGTAGTGCGACCCGTGGAGGAAGAAGCTCAGGTAGACGGGCAGCGTGGCCAGCAGGTCGACGATGCCGAAGAAACTGAAGATGTACTTGCGCGGCTGCTTCAGGCAGTAGATGCGTGCCAGGTATTCGACGGTAAAGAAAAGGGTCAGCAGGTATTCCAGCACCCTCAGTACCAGATAGGCGGAGTGGGGGAAGATGTGCATGCTTTCCAGTATCACCAGCAGCACGCTGAGCAGGATGCTGGCTATGAGCACGATATCGAACATCTTGCCTTTCGGCGTGTCCGACTCGAACACGATGGAATAAATCTTCTGCTTCAGTTCGTCATCGTGCAGGAAACGGTGCCATCGTTGGCGTAGGTTGGAAAAGAATCTCATAAACTCCTGTTACTTGCTGATTGTGGGGCAAAGTTAGCAATTAACGGCTTGGTTGGTATCGATGCAGGCACATAAAATTCACTGCGGGCGCTCTTTGTCGGGTCGGGAAGGCACTTCGCTTTGGGTTTCATTGCTTGAAACTCTTAGGTTCTCAGCCTGAAACTCCTGGGTTCTCAGCCTGAAACTCTCGGGTTCGCAGCCTGAAACAGTAGACGGCAGGACAACAAAATAGCGGGCTGTCCGCTTGTTGTCCGGACAGCCCGCTGAGAGTAGGGTTAGCAATGGATGATTAGAGTTCGATGACCAGCGATTCGCGTGGCGCCATCTTCAGGTCTTCGCCGAAGCTGATGGTGCGTCCGCTGAGGATGTCCTTGCCCTGTTTCGTGTCCTTCAGGATTTCCCGGTAGAACTTCAGGGGGACAGTGGTTTCGCCGTCCGTACCGTTCAGCATCACGAATACCGTCTTGCCTTCATACTGGCGGGCGTAGGCATAGACTCCGTTCTGCACCATGAACTGCGTCATGCTGCCTTTGGCAATGACGTCGTTGCCCTTGCGCCAGTTCAGGATGGTCTTGTAGAAGTTGTAGCATTCGTTTTGCAGTTCGGTGCGTCCTTCTGCCGTGAAGGCATTCTGTTTGTCGCCTGCCCATCCGCCGGGGAAGTCGCAACGCACGTATCCGTCGCTCTTGCCTTTGGTGCCGTTCATCATGATTTCCGTGCCGTAGTACAGCTGCGGGATGCGTCGTGTGGTGAGCAGAAGCGTAGTGGCCTGCTTCAGCATGGGCAGGTTCTGTCCTTCGCCCAGGAAGCGGTCGGTGTCGTGGTTCTCGATGAAGGCCAGCACACTGGCGGGGTTGGGGTAGAGGAAGTCGTAGACAAAGTTATTGTACACGCGGTCCAGTCCCTTGAACCAGGTTTCGGTCTGTTCGTTCTTGGCAATGTTGATTTTGTCAAAGAAACTGAAGTCCATCACCGTCTTCAGGTTGCTGTTCTTCGGGGCGGACAACTTGGAGTCTTTCTGCCACCAGGCGGTGTAGGCAGGTTCGGTCACCCACGTCTCGCCCACGGTGTTGTAGTTGGGGTATTCTTCGTTCAGTTCCTTCATCCACTGGCTCATGCCGTCGTAGTCGGCGTAAGGATAGGTGTCCATGCGGATGCCGTCGATGCCGGCATATTCTATCCACCAGAAGCTGTTTTGGATGAGGTATCTCAGCACGTGCGGGTTCTTCTGGTTGAGGTCGGGCATAGAGGGAACGAACCATCCGTCGTTCATTTGGTCGAAGTCATATTTCGAGGTGTAGGGGTCCACGTGTGGGGTCAGCTTGAAGGAAGTCTGCACGAAGTTGTTCTGGTGGTCGGGGTTGTTGAACCAGTCTTTGGAGGGCATGTCCTTAATCCAGACATGGTCCACGCCGCAGTGGTTGAAAATCATGTCCATCACAATCTTGATGCCGCGCTGGTGGGCCTGTTCTATCAGTTGGCGGTATTCTTCGTTGGTGCCGAAGCGGGGGTCTACCTTGTAATAGTCTGTGGTGGCATAGCCGTGGTAGCTGCCGCCCTGCATGTTGTTCTCCAGTACGGGGGTGAACCACAGGGCCGTCACTCCCAAGTCGGTAAAGTAGTCCAGATGTTGCCCGATGCCGGCCAGGTCGCCTCCGTGGCGGGCGTTGGGGTCGTTGCGGTCCACCTTGGCGTCCAGCATGCCTTCCACCTGGTCGTTGTCGGGGTTGCCGTTGGCAAAGCGGTCGGGCATCAGCAGGTAGAGGGCGTCCGAGGCATCGAAGCCTTTGCGCTCGCATCCTTCCATGGCGCGCGCCTTCAGTTCATAATCCTTCACGGCTTTCTTCTTGCCTTGGATAAAGGTCAGGGGTACTTTGCCGGGCTGTACGTCCTTGTCCAGTTTCAGGTAGACCAGCAGGTAATTATTACTTTCCAGTTTTACGGTGCTGCTCAGTGACACGCCGGGATAGTCCACCGTCACACGGGAGTCGCCGATGCCTTCGCCGTAGACCATCAGCTGCAATTCGGGGTTCTGCATGCCTGCATACCAGAAAGGTGGGTCGATTTTGTCGATGTGGGGCGAGGCGTAGGTGCTGAGCGACAGCAGTACGCCTCCGAGGAGAGAAAATACTTTCTTTTTCATGATAGTAATTTTACGGTTATTCTTCTAGGGAGCTAATATAAGACAATTGGCGGAGATACGTGTAGTCTCTCCGCCAATCTTGTCCGAATATATTATGCAAACGTTTGCTTTTCTTCTCTTCCGTCATTTCCCTTCTGTCTTTCCTTGGAAGAAGTCGTCCACTTTCTTTCTTTTGCGCAGGTCTTCCAGCCAGGCCTCGGCGGCGTTGTAGCGGTTGTTCTCGTTGAGGAGGATGTCGCCGTCTTCGGTCATTTCCTGCGCCTGTTTCTCGCTTCCTTGGGGGCGGGTCTTGAGGTAGGCTTCCAGGTATTTCTCTGTGGCATCCAGGTCCTTCAGGTGGTAGTAGGAGGTGAATGCCGCCTTGTAGAGGAGGTGATGGGCTTGCGGGGCATATTTGTACTGTTGCATCAGTGCCTGTATTTGTTTGCGGGGTTCGGCGGCTTCCCGGCAGCAGTCGGCCAGGCCGCCATAAAGCCTTGCCACGACGCTGTCTTTCGGAAATGCCAGGCGGATGGCATCCTCCAGATACTCCACGCCTTTGTCCTTCCAAAGCGTTTTGGAGCATGCCTTTCCCAGGTAGTAGAGCAGGTCGATGTGTTCGGGAGCCTGTTTGCGGGCTGCTTCCAGCAGGTCGTGGGCTTCGTAGGGCTGGTTCAAGGCATAGTGGCTGATGCCGGCATAGTAGCAGTTGTAGAACGAACTGTCTCCTTGTGCCAGCAGGGGAAGGTAGCGTTCCAGAGCCTTGGCATATTCTTTGTTCAGGCAGTAGGCCTGTGCCTCCAGCCGGTTGACGGTGAGGTTGGTCGTGTCCGTTTTCCGATAGGTTTCGCAAGTCTCGATGGCATAGTCGTAGTAGTTGTTTTGGATGTACAGGCTGGCCAGTTTGGAGGCGGCGGGAGCGTCGTCTGGGTAGCGGACGTGTATCTCCATATAGGCACCGATTCGGATGTTGGGGTCTGTGTAAAGCCCTTCCAGGCTTTGGGCTTTCAGGTGGAGCACGGTGGCCGAGCTGTCCTCTTTGGCCAGGGCGGTACTTTCGCCCAGTGCCTCCTGATACTTTTGCAGGTTCAATAACTGGCCGATGTATTGGAGGCGGGCATACTTGTGGTCGGGCTTCAAATCCAAAGCCCGCTGGTAGCAATGCAGGGCTGGGGTGTACTTGCCTTGCATCTTGTAGCACTCGCCGGCTTCGATGAAGGCCCGTGGGTTGAGCGAGTCCTGTACGGTCAGCAGTCTGAACACATCCAGTGCCTCACCGTTTCTTCCCAGTCCTTTCAATGCCCTTCCTTTCAGGTAGAGCAGGGGGACAGTCAGCGAATCTTCTTGTGCAAGGAGAGTCAGTGCATTTTCGTAGTCGTAGTTGGACATGGCTTCCTGGATGGATTGGGGGTGTTGTGCTTTCGCCCATGGAGCTAAGACGGCCAGCAGCAGACAGATGATGGACTTTTTCATGGCTTAAATCTTTTCCTTTTATCTGTAATCGGCTGCAAGATAATAAATATAAAACTATTACGATAATGTCGTAGATATATATTGCGATAAATTAACGTTTCGTAAATGCAGGATGACACGGCATAAAAAAAAGAAGGTGCACCGCAAGGATGCACCTTCTTGAACTATTAGGGTTAGCAGGTTGCCCGAGTCGCCCCGGACAACGAGGGTTAAATGAGGAAGCCTAACAATACACCGGCAGCAACAGCCGAACCGATCACACCGGCCACATTCGGACCCATGGCGTGCATCAGCAGGTAGTTGGTCGGATCGTATTCCAAACCTACATTCTGAGAGATACGGGCCGACATCGGTACGGCAGATACACCGGCGTTACCGATAAGCGGATTAATCTTGTTACCCTTTCTCAAGAAGAGGTTGAAGAACTTCACGAACAATACACCCGATGCGCTGGCGATGACGAATGCACAGAATCCCAAGAAGAAGATACCGATGGTACTCCAGGTCAGGAACTCTGAAGCCTGTGTAGAGGCACCTACGGTCACACCCAGCAGGATGGTGATGGTGTCGGTCAGCGGTCCGCTGGCTGTTTCGGCCAGACGGCGGGTCACACCACTTTCTTTGAGCAGGTTACCGAAGAACAGCATACCCAGCAGGGGCAGACCGGACGGTACCAGGAAGCAGGTGAGCAACAGACCGATGATGGGGAACATAATCTTCTCCGTATGCGAAACGACACGTGCCGGTTTCATGCGGATGAGCTTTTCCTTCTTCGTGGTCAGTGCACGCATGATGGGCGGCTGGATGATGGGCACCAGTGCCATGTACGAGTAGGCCGAAACCGCGATGGCGCCCATCAGGTTGGGAGCCAGCTTGGACGACAGGAAGATGGCGGTAGGACCGTCGGCACCACCGATGATGGCAATACCGGCAGCCTGGTTGGGCTCAAAGCCGATGGCCAGGGCAATCATGTAGGCACCGAAAATACCGAACTGGGCGGCAGCGCCCACCAGCATCAGCTTCGGGTTGGAAATCAGGGCGGAGAAGTCGGTCATGGCACCGATGCCGAGGAATACCAACGGCGGATACCAGCCGGTCTTCACACCCTGGTACAGGATGTTGAGAACAGAACCTTCTTCGTAGATACCTACTTCAAGTCCTGCGTCAATCTTGAAAGGAATGTTTCCAATCAGAATACCGAATCCGATCGGAATCAGCAGCATCGGCTCAAAGTTCCTCTTGATGGCAAGGTACAAGAAGAACAGACCTACCAAAATCATGATGAGGTGGCCGGACGTTGCGTTGGCAAATCCGGTGTACTCCCAGAAGTCGGCCAGGTTGTCGCCTATGAATGATAAAAAGCTAACTTCTTCCATACACTTATTCGATTATAATTAAGTCCGTTCCTTCCAGAACAGAATCACCCTTGTTTACTTTGATGGCAGTTACCTTTCCGTCACGGTCGGCGTTGATGTTATTTTCCATCTTCATGGCTTCCAGGATAACGATGAGTTGTCCTCTCTTCACCATATCGCCTTCTTTCACCTTGATGTCAAGGATGACACCCGGCAGCGGAGACTTCACGCCGCTGGCTTTGGACTGGGCTGCCGGACGTGATACCACCCGTTCGCCCGTAGCGGTCTTCGGAGCGGCTGCCGGACGGATGACGGGTTTGGGAGCGGCTTTCAAGGGCTTCTCCAGTTCTACGTTGTAGGGGGTTCCGTTTACTTCTACACGTGCAATGTTGTCTTCCACATCGTTCACTGTAACAGTGTAAAGGTTACCGTTGATTTTATACTTATACTGTTTCATGTTGGATTAAGTTTTAAAGTAAGTATTGGTTTACTTGTGGGGCGTCTGACGCAATGTGTAAATCTTGGAGCTCCACGGAGAATAGTTGCGTTTCACCTTATTGATAGTAAGGATGGTGTCTTCGATATCGTGGACGTTGTCCTGATACTCGTGCAATGCCATGGCGATGGCTGCAAATATTTCTCCGGATTCCGTACCGATTGCTTTCTCCTTGGCCTCCTGCTTGTCCTCAATACCGTGGGCACGCATGGCATTGCGCTTGGTGACTTTCAAGCCGATGCCGCCTACTATCTTGAAGGCAACGAACAGCAGAATCAGGCCGCAGAACACCACCAGCATGGCCATGATGGCCATACCTACACCAAACGGGTCTTTCATCTTGAATCCGTCAATCTTTTCGTTGGAGTCAAGCGTCTTGTTGTTGGTGCTCGGTGTCACATAACGGCCGTCGATGCCCATGACGGCCCATCCTTTCTCCTTGACGCCGTCTTCTATCAGACCGTAGGAGCAGTCTGCCGGAATGTTGGCGGGGATGGTGATGGAGTCAAGCAGGGTGGTACCGTTGGCGTCGTAGAGTGCGATCCAGTTCGGGCCTACGGAGTCCAGAGCGAAGTTCAGGTGGAAGTTGCCGCGCTTGGGTTCGTTGTCCGCCCAGAAGAGCAGATGCTGGCGCGGTGGAATTTTGGTCAGCACGTCTCCTTTGGGAATCGGATACATCATGGCTGCGCGTTCCGGTGCCGACAGGCTTTCATCCAATACCCGCTTGTCGTTGGTCAGGTAGCAGTTGCGGATGTCCACCGTGGCAAATGAGGTGTTGAAGATTTCTATCCAGGGCTGGTGTTTGCCGTAATCGTCCTGGTAGTTGTCCTTGTTGTTTACCAGCACTTCGTTGATGCAGAGGCTTCCCGCACTCTGTCCGAAGCTGCTGCCGCAAACGGCCATGAACGCTGCGATAAGTATTCCTATTTTCTTTTTATTCATAATCTAAAGCTTTTAGTTCATTGAGTCTTGAAGTCGTGGATAGGGAGGCCGGCTTTCCGGCCGTATCCTTCCTCATCCCTTGTCCATTGTCAATTGGTTAAAGTGGAATATTACCGTGCTTCTTGGCAGGGTTGGTCAACTTCTTGGTCTGCAGTTGCTGCAGGGCGCGGATGACGCGGAAGCGGGTGTTGCGCGGTTCAATCACGTCGTCAATGTAGCCATACTTGGCGGCATTGTACGGGTTGGCGAACAGCTTGGTGTATTCCTCTTCCTTCTCTGCCAGGAATTGTGCCGGATTCTCGTGTTCCTTGGCTTCCTTGGCATACAGTACGGCAACGGCTCCAGCACCGCCCATCACGGCGATTTCGGCTGTCGGCCATGCGTAGTTGATGTCACCGCGGAGCTGCTTGCAGCTCATCACAATGTGCGAACCGCCATACGACTTGCGCAGGGTAACGGTCACCTTGGGCACAGTGGCTTCACCGTAGGCATACAGCAGTTTGGCTCCGTGCAGGATGACGGCGTTGTATTCCTGTCCCGTACCCGGCAGGAATCCCGGCACGTCTACCAGTGTCACCAGCGGAATGTTGAAGGCGTCGCAGAAGCGTACGAAGCGTGCGCCCTTGCGCGATGCGTTGCAGTCCAGCACACCTGCCAGATATTTGGGCTGGTTAGCCACGATGCCGACCGACTGTCCGTTCATGCGGGCAAAGCCGATGATGATGTTCTTGGCATAGTCCTTCTGCACTTCCAGGAACTCACCGTTGTCAATGATGGCACCGATGACTTCGTACATGTCGTAAGGCTTGTTGGGATTGTCGGGGATGATTTCGTTCAGTGAGTCTTCCAGACGGTCAATCGGGTCTGTGCAGTTCACGATGGGAGCTTCTTCGAGGTTGTTCTGGGGAATGTAGCTCAACAGCTTGCGGATGATGGCCAGACCTTCTTCGCCGGTGGCTGCCGTGAAGTGGGTAACGCCCGATTTGGAAGCATGTACGCTGGCGCCTCCCAGGTCTTCCTGTGTAACGTCCTCACCGGTCACGGTCTTTACTACGGCAGGACCCGTCAGGAACATGTATGAGGTTCCTTCGGTCATCAGGGTAAAGTCTGTCAGGGCGGGAGAGTAGACGGCACCGCCGGCGCAGGGGCCGAAGATACCCGAAATCTGCGGAATCACACCCGAAGCCATGATGTTGCGTTGGAAAATCTCGGCATATCCGGCCAGTGCGTTGATACCCTCCTGGATACGTGCGCCACCCGAGTCGTTGATGCCGATGACCGGAGCACCCATTTTCATGGCCATGTCCATCACCTTGCAGATTTTCTGTGCCATAGTCTCGGACAACGAACCGCCGAATACTGTAAAGTCCTGTGCAAACACGTACACCAACCGACCTTCGATGGTACCGCATCCGGTCACCACGCCGTCGCCCAGGAAGTGTTTCTTGTCCTGTCCGAAGTTGGTACATCTGTGCTTTACGAACATGTCCATTTCTTCAAAGCTGCCTTCGTCCAGCAGTTGGGCTATACGCTCGCGGGCTGTATATTTTCCTTTGGCATGTTGTTTTTCAATAGCCTTTTCGCCACCACCTAAACGAGCCTGAGCACGAAGTTCAATAAGCTCTTTAATCTTTTCAAGCTGGTTACTCATTGTGATAATTTTTAGATATTAATGTTTTTTTGATTGATTCCAAATTAGAGGAAAGGGGGACTTAATGCATGGAGAATGGAGAGTAGGGGATGAAACCGGGGGCGTTCCCCACCTTGTCTCTTTGTCAACTCTCCATTCTCTGTTAACCGGCTTTTAGGGCTTCTCGCACAGCTCGGTCAGTACACCCAGCGTTGATTTCGGGTGGAGGAAGGCGATGTTCAGGCCTTCTGCGCCTTTGCGCGGAGCTTTGTCAATCAGGCGGATGCCGGCAGCTTCGGCCGAAGCCAGAGCGTTGGCCACGCCGTCTTCAATGGCGAAAGCCAGGTGGTGCATACCGCCATTGCCGTTGTTCTTTTCGATGAACTTGGCGATGGTGCTTTCGGGGCTGGTGGGCTCCAGCAGTTCAATCTTCACGTCGCCCACCTTCAGGAAGGCGGTTCTTACTTTTTGATCCTCTACTGTCTCGATGTTGTAGCACTTCAGACCTAATACATTCTCGTAGTACGGAAGGGCTTCCTCGATGCTCTTTACGGCGATGCCCAAGTGTTCAATGTGTGAAATCTTCATAACTAATATATTAATGTGTAATACTAAACTCCTTTACAGGGGTTAAAACAGCACAAAGTAAGGCAATTCTTATCGAATAAAGAAATATTTCGTCAATTAATTGCGGCTCCAGCGAGAATTTTCAAGCCTCTGTGAATTTATGTTCTTTGTATGTTTACAACAGAGGGCACAGTGGTTCACAGGAATGCTAGGGTATTGGATGTTTTCGTAGATTACCCGTATTTACACGGATTCATCCAATGCAACGAGACACTGTGTATTCTGTGTGAGATTATTGGTGCAAATCACAAATGCTTGGTTCATGGCCAGAATTCCTTTAATTCCTAAACCCTCTCAAGGCGGGTGATAACTCCTTATAATTCCTATAAGTTTAACTTTGTTGATTTTCAATTCGGTAAAGTTTAGCTTGAGTCAAGGAACTTTTGCTGCTGGTTGACGGATTTTTATTCTGTCTGCTTCTTTTCAATTTGGTGTCAATTGAAAAAATAATTATAGTTTAAGTTTCGCAAGTTTATTAACGGGTTGTAGTTAAGCCAATACCTTTGTGAAAAAGGATGCCGACCATACATTTGAGCTATCGGCTTTAACTTCTAAGCCACCATGGTGGGTGATAACTCCTTTTAACTCCTTTAACTCCTGCAAGTTTGGTTTCGCCGATTTACAATTCGCACTTGCGAAACTTGGGTAATGAGTCCACTTTAAAAAGTGCCATTTCCGTCTTAGAGAATAATATAGATATCATTCTGTCATCCTGAACGCAGTGAAGGATCTCTTTCGGAAGCTATGTGATAACAGATCCTTCACTGCGTTCAGGATGACAGAGCAAAGTGATAGCAACGATAAAGAGACTCAGGGAAAAAGTGGGCTCGGTAATTATAGGAATACCGCCAACAGATTAAGTCTATTCTTTATGGCTTCCTAAAGAGTGTGTCGGGCGAAAAGGGAAAACAAACGAAGAATGGAATGTATGATGTTATTACAATACGACAGTTAACAATGGTGTGATTATCTTTATTATTTCTATAGGCAGTATCACTCCAATCATCGCAAGACTTCAAAAAACTTCTGTTAAAAATAGATAACAAGGATAATTTTGTTATATCTTTGTCAGCAATTACATAAAACAGGAATGAATATGTCACATTTGGCTCCTCTGATTGCCGATTTGGCTTTGATATTGATTTGTGCGGGGGTTATGACCTTGTTGTTTAAGAAACTGAAACAACCGCTTGTTTTGGGATATGTGGTGGCCGGTTTTTTGGCCAGTCCGCATCTGGCCTTTACTCCGTCGGTAGTGGATACGGCTAATATCCAGACATGGGCGGACATCGGCGTCATCTTCCTGCTGTTTGCGCTGGGGCTTGAGTTCAGTTTCAAGAAAATTGTGAAAGTGGGAGGAGCAGCCATCATAGCTGCCTGTACCATCATCTTTTGTATGATTTTTGTCGGGATTGCTGTTGGCAATGCTTTCGGGTGGAAAAGGATGGACTGCATCTTCCTGGGAGGAATGATTGCCATGTCTTCGACGACCATTATTTATAAGGCATTTACTGACTTGGGTATCCTAAAGAAACAGTTTACCAGTCTGGTGCTCAGTGTGCTGATCCTGGAAGATATTTTGGCCATTGTGCTGATGGTGATGCTGTCTACGATGGCGGTAAGCCATAACTTTGAGGGCTCTGAAATGCTGGGGAGCATAGCCAAACTGTTGTTTTTCCTGATTTTGTGGTTTGTGGTGGGCATTTACCTGATTCCCGAGTTCTTGAAGAGATGTCGGAAGCTGATGAGCGAGGAGACGATGCTGATTGTGGCTTTGGGGCTGTGTTTCGGCATGGTGGTCGTGGCTGCACATACCGGTTTTTCGGCGGCGTTCGGGGCTTTCATCATGGGGTCTATCCTGGCAGAAACGGTGGAAGCTGAACACATAGAACGTTTGGTGAAGCCGGTGAAGGATTTGTTTGGTGCCATTTTCTTCGTGTCGGTGGGCATGATGGTCGATCCGAACATGATTGTGGAATATGCCGTGCCGATTGTGGTTATCACACTGGCGGTGCTGGTAGGACAGTCGCTTTTCGGTACGTTGGGTATGTTGCTTTCGGGACAGACTCTGAAAACGGCCATGCAATGTGGTTTCAGCCTGACTCAGATTGGTGAATTTGCCTTTATCATTGCATCGTTGGGTGTCTCGCTGAAGGTGACAAGTGATTTCCTGTATCCCATTGTGGTGACGGTTTCGGTCATCACCACTTTCTTCACTCCCTATATGATCCGATTGGCTGAGCCTGCCTATGGTTTTGTGGACAGACATTTGCCTGAAAAGTGGCAGAATTTTCTGGCTCGCTATTCCTCTTCGTCCACTACCCTGAACCATGAAAGCCTGTGGAAACGCTTGATTTTTGCATTAGTGCGTATCACTTTGGTTTACTCCATCATTTGTATTGCCATTATTGCTCTTTCTTTCCGTTTCCTGGTTCCATTTTGTCTGGATAATCTGCCCGGTATCTGGGGCTCACTGACTGCAGCGTTTGTCACGTTGCTGTTCATGTCTCCCTTTTTGCGGGCCATTATGATCAAGAAAAATCATTCGGTGGAGTTTGTCACTTTATGGAATGACAACCGTGGAAACCGGGCGCCACTGGTAGCTACCATCGTGTTGCGTATTTTGTTGGGCGTTTCTTTTGTGATGTTCGTAATGGCTGGACTGTTTAAAATCTCAGTCGGTTTGTTGTTGGGAGTGGCTATCCTGTTGGTCATTGTCATGATACTATCACGCCAGCTGAAGAGGCAATCTATCCTGATTGAGCGTAAATTCCTCCAGAACCTGCGTTCGCGTGATATGAAGGCCGAGTATTTGGGAGAAAAGAAACCGGAATATGCAGGGCGCCTACTGTCCCGCGATTTGCACTTGACTGATTACGAAGTGCCCGGCGAAGCGACTTGGGCAGGAAAAACATTGGCAGAACTGAATTTTGGAAAGAAATACGGGGTACATGTCGTCTCCATCCTGCGGGGTAAAAAACGTATCAATATACCTGGAGCTTCGGTCCGGTTATTCCCTCAAGACAAGATACAGGTAATCGGTACAGACGAGGAGTTGAAAGTGTTTGGCGAAGAGATGGAAAAGGCTTCGGCAATGGATAGTGACGTGGTGGAAAAGAGTGAGACGATTCTCCGTCAATTTTTGATAGATGAACATTCTCCTTTTCTGGGAAAGACTTTGCGGGAAGCCGGCATACGTGAGAAGTACCGTTGCCTGATTGTCGGAATAGAGTCGGGTGGTGAACCTTTGCATGCTCCCGGTTCACAAGAACAGTTCTCAGAAGGGGATGTTGTCTGGATTGTAGGGGAGAATGATGATGTCTACAAACTGGCCGGTCGGAGCGAAGAGGAAGAAGGGTAGATTAGTGGGTAGCATTTGTGGAGTTGGGTAGGTCTGATTTTTACTGAATGTCCCGATATTAGCTTTTACATCAAACTCACGTTAAAAAGGGATATTGTAATCATTCTATTTTCCGACACGATAATTTTATCGGCTGTTTTTCAGCCGATAAAATAAAAATGTCCGCAAGAAAATATTTTTGTTTTAACATTTCGG
>NZ_CASFWU010000035.1 GCF_949298305.1 uncultured Bacteroides sp.
AGGTGGCCCGTGCCAACCTGGAGAAAAAGCAGCTGGACTTTGCGCTGGTGGAGTGACGGGGGAGGTCAGGATACTGAGCGAGTGAATATTTACTAATTAACAGAAAACATGAAAACAATCTTTATTACCGACCCGAAAGAGATAGAGTCCATCATCCTCAGCTGCCCTTATTGTACGGTGGGCATCACCGACCAGGAGGGCAACCCCTACGTTATTCCTATGAACTTTGCCTATGAAGACGGCGTGGTTTACCTGCACTCAGGCCCTACGGGCAGCAAACTGGAGATGCTGGAAAGGCATCCGCAGGTGTGCATCAGCTTTTGCGACGGACACGAACTGGTGTACATGCACCGGCAGATGGCCTGCTCGTACAGCATGAAGAGCCGCAGTGTGATGTGCCGCGGACGGGTGAGTTTCATTGAGGACATGGACGAGAAGCGCCGCATCCTCGGCCTGCTGATGAAGCACTACACGGACAACGAATGCGGATTCTCCGACCCCGCCGTACGCAACGTCAAGGTGTGGGCGGTGAAGGTGGAAGAAATGACTTGCAAATCATTTGGGCTGAGACCCAGCGAGGTATGATGGTTTGTGAATAATGGAAACCTGACAAAATGGGGGCGTGTCCTGATGGATATGCCCCCATTTGTCTGCATGGAGAATGCCGTCAGAGGGAACGCTCCGGCCAGTAGGCTGTATTGTTCGTACGGATGGCATGGTACCGGTCGCAGTGTTGCGCGGCGGGTACCAGTCTGAACCACCGTTTATATGCTCCTTCCGAACAGGTTGTCCACGGCCGCCTGATAGGTGGCCAGTTTGTTGGCTTTGTGTATGGCTTTCCTGGCCTTGCGGTCGGCCTCGGGCAGCAGGTATTCCCAGAAGGTTTTCATCTTGGTGAGCACTTGCAGGTCGCCGCCCTGAAGCTGGTCGGCATAGCGGGTGAACACGTCGGCGTGCATGGCGCGTACCTTTTCTTTCATTTCTTGGGCGGAGAGCGGTGTGCCGTGCTGGTATTCTACGGCCAGGGCCGGATTGGCCAGCAGTCCGCGTCCTATCATGACGCCCGTCAGGCGCGGAAAGCGTGCGGCCACGTTGCGTATGTCCTCCGTCGTCAGCAGGTCGCCGTTGTAGTACAGGGGGTGGCTGCATCCTTCGTAGAAGGCGGTAAATCCGTCCATATCTGTCTGCCCCTTGTATTGCTGTCTGCCCAGCCGTGGGTGCATGATGATGTGTGCCAGCGGCAGACTGTTGAGCAGGGGCAGCAGGGCGAGGCTCTCTTCGGGGTTCTCCCAGCCGAGGCGCATCTTGACGGAGAACCGCACGTCGGGGTACTTCTCTACGGCCACCGTGAGCAGTCGGCTGACTTCGTCGGGGTAGGGGAGCATGCCGGCGCCGTTGTGACGTTTGGCCAGGGTGGGAAAGGGGCAGCCCAGATTGATGTCCACATCCTTGAACCCTTTCTCCGTGAGCAGTGTCATAATCTGCTCCAGCCTGTCCACGTCCGGGGCAATGAGCTGGGGGACAAGGCTGACGCCTCGGTTGTTTTCGGGCTCCAGTTCGCGCACGTCCTTGCGGCGTATCTCGCCGTGCTCCACGCGGACGAAAGGGGTGTAATAGTTTTCTACTCCGCCGAAGAAGCGGGCGTGTGCCTGGCGGTAGATGGCGTCGGTGTAGCCCTGCAAGGGAGCAAAAAGGATGGGCAACGGATGGTTCATACTCTGTCTGGGTTGCATATTGGATATTTGAATTCAACTGGGGCTTTCCGGCGGCCGAAGCCTGCCTGAAAAAACAGACCGCAGATTTGCGCAAAGTTAGGAGTTTTTGCGGAAATCTGCGGTTGTCTTTGTCTTAAATTTGGCGGATGGTGGCAGTCTTCCTCCTGCGGTTGTCACGTGAGCTGCCTTCCGCTTCCGGTCTGGGCAGGATTACAGGTCGGCCGATTGGGTTACGCTTCTTCCCGACATTTCCTGCTGCGGCATTGCGAACGGGAGGTCGGTGGTCTTTCCGCCGCGTGTCAGGCTGATTCGGATGGTTTCCGGGTTTACGGACTCGCAGCGCGGATTGGCTACGCTGACTTTCTGCGTCCCTTCGTTCCACAGCAGGGCGCAGGGCTGGTCCGTGCGGATGACGTCTCCGTTTTCCAGCTTGAGTTCTCCCGGCTGGTAGAAGATGACTTCGGTGATGCCCAGTGTCTTGTGGCGCACGGCCTGCACCTTTTCGGTGTTGGCAAGAATCTGCACGGGGATGTCCTGGGCGTATTGCTTGGCATCGGCGGCTTTCTTCATGCCCGGATATACCAGGTAGGCATAGTTTCCAGCCTGGGGGCGTGTGCCGTGGTCTATGGTCAGGCTGAACAGCCCCTTCTCGTCGGAGAGGCGGCAGGCAGCCTGCGGGTCGAGGTTGAAGTAGCCCACTTGTCCGTGCAGTGCCCATTCAAGTCCGTTCAGTTGCTGCGTTCCTTTCAGCGTGGAGATTTTTCCGTTCTGTGCATAGCTCACTTTTCCGTCGGCGTTGCACTGGTTGACGGTGGTCAGCACTTCGTCCTTTCCGTCGGGATTGTTGATGCCGCTGCCCAGGCATACGTATTCGTTGTCGAAGTAGAACCATGCCTTGTTGGCTTTCAGCCCGTGGCGGTCCAGCATCATGCCGCACGCTCCGTAGATGCTGTCGCTGACGCCTCCGGCAAAATTGTTTCCGTTTCCGCCTTCTTCTCCCCATTCGGGTATGGGCAGCGGTTTGTTGCCTTGTTCGGCGGTGATGCCGGGATACTGGCGGTTGTTGAAGCGTTTGAAGAAGTCGCGGTCGTATTCGCGTCCGGTGACGAAGAGGTAGTTGACGCCGTTGGAAGCGTAGTAGTTGAAGTTTCCGTCGCCGTTTCCGGCCTCGTTGCCCACGGTGCGGGTGGAGGTCATGCGGCTGCTTGCCATGTAGTGCTTGCGGCGGTTAATCATGTAGTCAAAGCGCCAGAACATGCGGTTACCTTCCAGGCTGTTGTCTCCGGCAATGTGTTGCAAGGCCACTTTGGAGGCTTCTTTGGTCTCGGGACTGCTCAGTTTGTAGACACGTTCGGCCAGGTCTTTGACGGCGCCTGCATACTGGTTGGAACTGATGAAGCGTCCGGCGTTGTTGGGGTCGTGCTGCTTGCTGAAGAACACCCATTGCACGCCGTCGCAGAAGAGCCGTTGGAGCAGTTCTACACCTGTGCTCTGGTATTGGGTGTCTTTGCAGAACTCCAGGTAGGAGAGCATGGAGTTGACAAATTCCTTGCCGTAGCTGGTGAAGTAGAGCTGGCGTCCGTTGCCGCAGTGCTGCGCGAAGAGGTAGTCGGGCTGGATGCCTTCGACGGGCTGTATGGTGAGCAGCTGGTTCATCTTGGCCTGGAAGTCTTTCATCTGGGCGTCGTTCTCGGTCAGGACATTTGCAGCCAGCGAGCCCATGATGATGTCGGCGCCGTTGGCTCCGGTCATGTGCGAGGGGTTGGCGTTCTCGTAACTCCAGCGCAGGTACTTGATGGTCTTGTCGAACAGTGTCTTGTCCTGCCTGATTTCCTTGCTCATGAGTATAACGCTGGCAGACAGTTCCTTGGGATAGGGAATGAAGCGATACCACCAGTTCTTGGCCTGGTGGTTGGTGTCTACCCAGAAATTGAGTGCTTTCAGATAGGCCTCCTTCACTTCGCTTTTGTGATAGTAGGCGTTTTGCGGATGCTGGTAGGCGCAGGCCAGTGTGATGAGGTTCTGCACGTGTTTTCGCGGACTTCCGTCTGTGGCCCGGTAGTTGAGGGTGACAAAGGAGCCTTCGGGCGACATGAGTTTCAGCAGTCCCTCTACCGTGTCTTTTGACGGGTTCTTGCTCAGATATTTTTCGTACATGCGCTGATAGATGGTCTCAAAGTCGGAAGCTCTCGTACCGGCAGTACAGACCAGGCAGCAGACGAGCAGGCATATCGTTTTGATGGAAGTTGAAAAGGTCATTTTCTCAGAGGGTTAAATGGGTGAAACAAATGCAGGGAGAAAGCCTCACGGTTCCTCCCTGCCCAAAATGATTAAGGTACATTTTCTGATTAAGGTCAGAAGTCTTGTGCTATTTCTTGTCTTACGTTTTTTTCTTTATAGAGATACCTGCGGAACGTCGGGGAGGTAATGGCGTTACAGCCTGTGGTTCCGCAGATATTCGTTGCCCGGCATTATTCAGTCACTACTACAGTATATTCTTTGACAACCTGTGATTCATGCTTGTAGTTCCCGTTGGTTGCTACAAAAGTAGCGGTATATGTTCCCGGCGTGGCATAGGTATAGGTGTAGGAGTCCAGACGCTGGGAAATGTTCTTGATGCCGGTTCCTGAATCGGGAGTACATCCGTTGGGCACAATCAAGCTGGACACCAGCCACGCATACATGAGCGGGGTATCGGCCGGGCTGCTGTGGATGAAGAAAGCATTGGTGTCGGACAGATTCCATACGCCGGATGTATTGTTTGTAGCTGTTCCGTAGGGCTTTCCTTTTATCGTGTTGACTCTGCTTCCGCTGATTCCTGTCGCGTTCAGTACGTCGGGATGCGTATAGTACATGTTCAGTGCCGTGAAGCCGAATGAGGATGCCGAGAAGTTGGTTACAAGTCCGTTTGTCAGTGTGTTCACAATGGCCATGTTGTTGAACTGGAAACGGGACTGGACGGCGGAGTTGTCAATGCCTTCGTAGCGCAATGCGATGGCTATGCGTTTTCCCAAATAGGGAGTCATGTCGACATCGTAGGATATTGTTGTCGCCGTTTTGGGCAACTCATCTTGCGGGATGAGTGTCTGCCATTCGTGTGTTTCTACCAAAACGGAGTCTGCCTTGAAGTCGTTGGTTGCCAGTCCTTCGAAGGTATCCGAAATCAGAATCTGCATGATGTTGGCTGGCTTTCCATATTGTGCTTGCAGGCTGAACTGCAAGCGTGAACTTGAGATTTCGTTGAGGTCCACTTCTGTACGGTCTTTATAACGGTATTGAGCGCCGGATTCGCCACTGAAGAACGTCAGGAAATCGGCTTCTCCGCTGAATTGAAATTCTACAGGAGTTCCTGCCTTTACAGTTATAGTCTGGCCATCGAAGGTGGCATTCTCGCTGGTCGCAACGTTTACACCGAGTTGCGCATCTGCGGTAAGCTCGCTTTCACACGATGAAAGGGCAAGTCCCACCACGGAAATGATAGTAAATATTCTGTTCAGTTTCATGATTTTCATGATTAGTGTGTTTAAAGATTGATATTACCATCCCGGATTCTGAGTTACCTGGCTGTTGACAGATATTTCGCTGTCGGGAATGGGGAAATAGTTGTAGGCATCCGTTATCTGGAAGTAGGTCCAGACGCTGTATGTGTTGCCTCCATTCCATGTTCCTCCTTGTTGAGCCAGGGAGGCCAGTGCATTCATGTTCTTCACATATTCTCCCCAGCGGATGAGGTCGTAGCGGCGAGTGTATTCGAAACAGAGTTCCATGGCGCGTTCGTCCTTGACTGCCTGGCGGAATTCGTCAACGCCCATGCCTGCTTCCAGCGGCTGGATGCCGGCGCGTTCACGGACCTGGTTGATGCACTCATAGGCGAGCGACGTCGGGCCGTTGTTTACTTCGTTTTCGGCTTCGGCAACCATCAGCAGGACATCAGAGTAGCGGAGTACGGGGAAGTTGATGCTCGTAAAGTTCTTGTTCTTCTTGATGTCCTGTGATTCGTATTCGCGGCGGTATTTTCCGCAGGCACGCGATTTGCGTATGACAGAAGAGGCAGCGCGTTCATAGTCGCCAACCTTGTCGGCGGTGCTTTCGCCGTAGATGTACGACTGGTTCCACCAGTATTGCCCTTTCAGTTCTTCCAGCGTTCCGCTTTCAAACTGACGGCCGGTAACGCCCTTTCCTTTGGTCAGCTCGGTGTATTCGAAGGGGGCCAGATTCCAATAGAAACGTTCCTTGTCGCCGTTGGCCTCATACAAATCGTAGAGTTTCGGGGTCGACCAATAGAAGGCATAGCCGAAGCCGGGGTCGCTTGCACCGATTGCGCTTGTCTCGTTGGACTGGTCCGGACATTTGATGCCAATCAAGTTTCCGATACGTCCCTCGGCTCTTACTTCGTCTGTATAGTTACCTGCGAATTCCACTTCCCAGATGCTTTCGTTGGCGGTGGTGTTGTATTGGTCGGAGCACATGTCGATGAATACGTCCCAATAGTTCGGTGCCAGGCTGTGTCCTTCATTCAGTACCTTTTGTGCATAAACGTCTGCCTGACGGAAACATTCCTTGATGGCAGTGGCATCTCCGCTCATGTTGTCGCGGAAGTGTTCGCCGGCTCGGAACAGGTAAACACGTGCCAGGATGCCCCATGCCGCTGACTTGGAGATGCGTCCGGGGCGGTAGCTCAGGTCTGATGCGGATTTCAGGTGTTCGGCACACTCGGCCATCTCGGTAACGATGAAGTTATAGATGGTTTCCTTGTCCGTACGTGCTATTTCCAGGTTGTTGACGCTGTTGGTCGCAGTGGTTCTGAAGGGAACGTCTCCCCAGCCCTGTACCAGCGTGAAGTAATAGAAGGCGCGCAGGAAGCGGGCTTCGGCACGGTATTGCTCGCGAACCGTTTCGTCGAGGTCTGGTGTGGCATCGATATTCTCAAGCAACATGCAGGCGCGGTCAATTCCGCTGTAAAGTGTAATCCACAGATAGCTGAAATAGGGCGAGCTGGAGTTGGCGTTGTTGCAGGCAATGGTGCCGTTGGTGGCAGGGTTGCGTCCTCCGCCGTAGTGTGACAGGTCGTCGCCGGCATTCAAGTCCATGTAGTAGTTGCCATAGAAGTTCTGCGAGGCCAGCGGGGCGTACACCGAGGTCAGGAATGAGGCCACTTCGCTTTCGTTGTTGAAATAGTTTTCCGGTGACAATTGGTATGGCTCTTTCTCGAGGAAATCGCATGAGCTCACCGCTAACATTGCACAAAGGCCTAATATAGTATTTTTAAGAGATTTCATATAATTGGAGTATTTACGATATTAGAAACTTAAGTTGATACCAAAATTGACAGTAAGCGCCCGCGGATAGGACGAGAAGTCAAGTCCGGGAGTCAGGGCGGAAGTACTGCGGACAGATACTTCGGGGTCGTAACCGGAATAGTTGCTCAGGGTCCAGAGATTGGAGGCTGCCACATAGAGGCGTGCATTCTCTATTTTGTACTTGCTCAGGAATGTCTTGGGCACGGTGTAGCCCAGTGTGACTGTCTTCAGGCGCAGGAACGAGCCGTCTTCCACTACGCGCGATGAAATCACGAGGTTCGAGCTGGAGTTGGTGGCGGCGGGTATGTCGCTCGACGAGTTCTCGGGTGTCCAACGGTCTGCATAGGTTGCAAACTGGTTCAGCTCTTTCTTCTTCTGGAAGCCGCTTTCAAAGAACAGGCGGTTGGCGTTCAGGATGTCGTTGCCGTATGACCATTGGAAGAAGATGCTCAGGTCGAAGTTCTTGTACTCGAAGTTGTTGGTGAAACCGCCTGTGTGGATGGGCAAGCCGCGCCCAATCATGGTACGGTCGTTGGAGTCAATGATGCCGTCGCCGTTCAAATCCTTGTATCTGGGCATACCGGGCTGTGTGTTGCTCTCACTGGTATAGTGAGGGATGTTGTCTTTCAGCGTGTAGGTATTGCCGGATTTGTTGAAATCGTCGTACTTGTAAGTTCCTTCATAAATATAACCGTAAATCATGCCCATGGGGTAGCCGACCTTGGCGATGTAGTTGGGCTGGCTGTTGAAGTTCTGGTCGAACTGGGCGGTGCTCAGCAGGGCGGTCTGGCCTTCGGTCAGTTCAAGAACCTTGTTCTTGTTGAAAGCGATGTTGAAATTGGTGCTCCACTTGAAGTTCTTCTTGTCAATGTTGACCGTGTTCAGTGTCAGCTCGATACCGTCGTTGCGCACTTTACCGATGTTTTTCATGGCCGATACGTAGCCCGACGAGTAGGGGAGGGTGGCGTCCAGCAGCAGGTCGCGTGTGGTCTTGCGGTAAACGTCGGCCGTGAAGTTGATGCGGTCGTTGAAGAATCCCAGGTCAACACCCAGGTTCCACTGTTCGGTCGTTTCCCATTTCAGGTCATTGTTGGGCAGCGAAGTGGGTGCCATGCCGGCATTGCTGTTGTTGTTGTCGAACGGATAGACCGTGTTGGGGAGGTCGGCGTTGCTTACGTGCGACTTGATCATGTCCAGCAGGGCAAAGCGGTCGTATTCGCCGATGCGGTTATTGCCGCTGAGACCCCAGCTCAGACGCAGCTTGCCGTTTGAGAGTACGGACTTGGCCTTCTCCATGAACTTCTCTTCAGTGAAGCTCCATGCCACTGCAACTGAGGGGAAGTAGCCATAGCGGTTCTTCTTGGAGAATTTGGAGGAACCGTCGGTACGGAACGAACCGGTCACGTAGTATTTGTTGTCATAGTTGTAGTTGAAGTTGGCGAGGTAAGAGAGCATTGACCAGGACGACTTGAGCGAAGTGGAGCGGTCGAATACGCCTTGGTCCATACCTGCCATGCCCAGTGACTCGTTGGGGATGTTCTTGGTGCGGTACGAATAATACTCGTAGTCGGAGTTCTGCAGGGTGACACCGCCCAGCACGTTCAGGAAGTGTTTGTTCTTCCAGTTGGTCTGGTAGGTCAGGATGTTTTCGTTCAGCCACGTCAGGCGTTCCTGGCGTATGATTTCGGCATTGACCTTGTCGGTCGAGGTCGGGCCGCCGTAGCGTGTCATCGAGTTGTTGAAGGTGTCGGTGTGACGGTTGTCGTAAGTATAGCCGCCCGAAACTTTCAGCTTCAGCCCCTTGAGGATTTCGTACTGTACGTATCCGTTAATCTGCAGGTTGTTGACGTAATATTTCTTGTAGGCGTTCTTCAGGTCGGCAATCGGGTTGAAGCGGTAGTCGTTTGAAGAATCCAGTTCGTCGTCCAGCACGTTGTTCAGCAAATCGTCCAGCGTTCCGTTGGGACGGTTGACCGGGCGGTAGCCCCAAACGCTGTAGAAGAGGTTGTTCATACCGGAATAGGAGGTCTCGGAAGGAGAGTTGCCGGTCTGGATGGAGCGCGAGTAGTTGCTGTTCAGGCTGATGGTGAGCTTGTCGCGCTTGATGGTCGTATTCAGTCGCGATTGCAGGCGCTCGTAGTCTGTATTGAGCAGGATACCCTCCTGGTCGTAGTAGGAAACGGAGGCGCTGTAACGGATGCCTTCCGAGCCGCCGGCCAGGCGTACGTTGTGGCTCTGCTGCCAGGCTGTGCGGAAGACTTCATCCTGGTAGTTGTTCTGGGCAATGTTGCGGTAGTCTTCCAGTCCCCACTGCTTGCCGTTGTAGTTCATAAAGTAGGTGCTTGAAATGCCGGTGGGGTCTATTTCGTTCTGCAGCTTTACGAATTCATACGCATCCATCATTTCGATGGTCTTGGTCGCGTTGGATACACCGAAGCTGCCGTCGTACGAGATTTGGGCACGTCCGGTCTTGCCTTGCTTGGTGGTGATGATGACAACACCGTTGGCACCGCGCGAACCGTAGATGGCGGTTGCCGACGCGTCTTTCAGGATGTTGATTGACTCAATATCGCTCGGGTTGATGGAGCTGCCGGCATCGGCATCTTCCATCGGGAAGCCGTCGATGATATATAGAGGTGTGTTGTCTTGTGTCAGAGAGTTGTTGCCGCGGATGGTGATGTTCATGGTGGCACCCGGCATGCCTTCGCCCGATGATACGTTTACTCCGGCGATGCGGCCGCCCAATGCCTGGTCGAAAGAGGCTACGGGGGTGTTCAGCAGGTCTTTCATGTTGGCTTCGCCGACCGAACCTGTCAGGTCGCGTTTGCGCACTTCCTGATAGCCGACCACAACCACTTCGTCCAATGTCTGTGTGTCTTCTACCATCGAGATGGAAAATTCTTTTTGGCTGCCCACCGTCACTTCCTGTGTCTTATATCCGATGAAAGAAAATACAAGGACATCGGTAGGCTTTACATTCGGCAGTGTGAACTGGCCGTTGAGGTCGGTGATGGTTCCGTTGCTGGTACCTTTGATCACAACGCTTACACCGGGGAGTTCTCCCATGGCATCGATAACTTTACCTGTAACCTGACCACCTGTCTGAGCTTGCAGACCCAAGCTGAACAAAATTGCCAGTAGCATTAAGGTTACTTTTTGTCTCATAATATTAATTTAATTAGTTAATGATAAAATATGATTCATAAGTATAGACAGCAGCGGAAGCGGGGGTTGCGGCAAGGGGCGGGCGAAACTCGTCTGTTGTCTGTTGCCGGAACTGTCTGCCCTGCGGGCTTCGTTTCCGCCGGCGTCAAAATGACTTCGCAAATGTAGCGTGGCAATGCTGTTGCGCATGGTTGTTATTGTCCGCTTTTTGTCCGATTTCGTACTTTGCCCGCTCCCGGATGCTTTTGCTGCATGTTTTGTACGGGATTGTCATGCGCATGCCCTCCTCCGCGCTTGTGCGCTGCCTGTTCATGGAGGAGGGTTCCGCATGGCATGCGATTATTCCTTCCTGTTCTTTATTTTCTCCAGCAGGGCGGCAAGTTCCTTTACCTTTTCCGGATGTTCTTTGGCCACGTTCTCTTTTTCCGAAGGGTCCTGGGCGATGTCGTACAGTTGGGGTTCGGGTGTGTTGCCCAGCTCCATTTTTGTCCAGTACTCGTAGGCCGGCTTGTCGCTCGGCTCTATGTATTTCCATTCCTTCTGTATGATGGACAACGTGTTGTGGAGGTTCTGCTGTACGATGTAGTCGCAGCCTACGGTGTCGGCTCCCAGGAACGTGTCGAGGCAGTCGCGGCTGTCGGGTGCCGCTCCTGCGGGAATCTCGTAGCCCAGCAGTCTGGCAAACGATGCATAGACGTCAATCATGGAGAACAGGGCCTGCTGCTTGCCGGGCTTGATGCCGGCCGGCCAGCGCACGATGAACGGAATGCGGGTGCCGGCTTCGTAGGCGCTGTATTTGCCGCCGCGGTAGTGCTTCATGGGCGTGTGTCCGTTCAGCAGCTCGAAGGCCTGGTCCTGGTAGCCGTCGTCGATGACGGGACCGTTGTCGCTGCAGAACACGAAGATGGTGTTGTCGGCCAGGTTCAGGCTGTCCAGCGTGTGCATGATTTCGCCCACCGTCCAGTCGAGCTGCAGGATAACGTCGCCGCGGGGGCCGAGGCCGCTCTTTCCGGCAAAGCGGGGATGGGGTACGCGGGGCACGTGGACGTCCTGGGTGCCCATATAGAGGAAGAACGGTTCGTCCTTATGGGCGATGATGAAATCCTTGGCCTTGCCGGTGATGTTGTCGGCAATGTCCTCGTCTACCCAGAGGGCCGATTTGCCGCCTGTCATCCAGCCGATGCGGGGAATTCCGTTGATGATGGTGTTGTTGTGTCCCTGGCTGGGTTTCATCTTTACCAGTTCGGGGTTTTCCAGTCCGGTGGGCCAGTCGCCTACCTTGTGGTCGTAGCTGACGGTAATCGGGTCGTTGGGGTCGAGGTTGACCACGCGTCCGTTTTCAACGAACACGCAGGGCACCCGGTCTACGGTGGCGGGGATGATGAACTCGTAGTCGAACCCGATGTCCTGTGTGTTGGGCTTTATCAGGGTGTTGAAGTCGGTGCCTCCCTTGGGACCCAGTCCCAGGTGCCATTTCCCGACCGCTCCGGTCGCATAGCCTTCGGCCTTGAACATGTCGGCCATGGTGACGCGGGCCGTGTCGATAATCAGCTCGGAGTTGCCGGGGGCGATGCCGGTGTTCTCCTGCCTCCACGGATACATGCCGGTCAGCAGTCCGAAACGCGAGGGTGTACTGGTCGAGGAGGTGGCATAGGCGTTGGTGAACTGCATTCCTTGTCCGGCCAGGCGGTCAATGTTCGGGGTGTTCACTTTCGTGGCGCCGTAACAGCTCAGGTCGCCGATGCCGAGGTCGTCGGTAATCAGATAGATGACGTTGGGCTTTTGTCCGGTCGGGTTGTCGTTCCCTTTGGGGGCTTTGTTGCCGCAGTTGCTTAAAAGAAAGGCTCCAGGAAGCAGCGTTACGAGGTAGGAGAAATTTTTCATTGTTCTGAGTATTAGTTTACGCCGCAAAAGTAGGCGTATGCCGGGTGTGCGGGCGTATAATGTTGTACAGAAGATGGGTGAAAATGTACAGACTGCCTATTATGGAGCTTCCATGGACTATTTGTACATCTGTAAACCAGTGTTTAAGGTGAATCCGGCCGGGCTGTGGGGGCGGGCCATTGCCGCGCTGTGACGGCACCGGTCCGGCAGCCCGGAGGCACCGCATCGGCGGGGCGCAGCCGGCAGGGGCTGTGCTCCGCTTGCGGGATGCTTGCACGGTGTGCGGACGATGCTTGCACGGTGTACGGACGATGCTTGCATGGTGTACGGACGATGCTTGCACGGTGTGCGGACGATGCAGGCACGGTCCGGGCGCCGGCTTTCGAGGCTGGAGGCGGGAATCATCCGGGTGCGGTCCGCCGGCCGTTTCCCGGGTTCCTGCATGGCTCTGGCGGCGGGTCCGGCCGTGGGGCGGGCGGCTTTACTCTTTGCCGTCGTCCCACGCCTCTTCTTCCTCTTTGCCTTCTTCCCCTTTGCGATAGGCCAGCGGGCTGATGTGGTAGACGTCTTTGAAGCATTTGGCGAAGTAGCGCGCCGAACTGAACCCGATGCGTTCGGATATTTCCGTAATGTTCAGTTCCGGATTGTTGCGCAGCATGAGCGCGCCCTTCTTCAGGCGTATGGTCAGCAGGAAGTCGTTCGGCGTTTGTCCGGTGATGGCTTTCAGCTTGGCAAACAGGTTGGTGCGTGCCATGCCCATTTCGCGGGCAAAGACGTTCACGTTGAATTCCGTATCGTCCAGGTGCTTTTCTATGATTTCCATGGCACGGTCCAGCAATTCCTTGTCTATCGGGTTGGTGGCCAGCATCTGTGCGGATGCCTGGGGCTGCTTGCTGAATTTCTCCTGGAGTATGATGCGCGAGTTCACGAGGTTGTTGCAGCGCGATATCAGCAGGTTCGTGTTGAAGGGCTTGGTGATGTAGTCGTCTGCTCCGATGCGCAGGCCTTCGATGTTCTGCTCGATGGCCGTGCGTGCGGTGAGCAGCACCACGGGAATGTGGCACGTGTTGAAGTCTCCTTTAATCTGTTTGCACAGTTCGGTGCCCGACATGCGCGGCATGACGACGTCGCTGACAACGATGTTGGGCATCTCCCGGCGTACGGTTTCCAGTCCCTCTGCGCCGTCGGCGGCTGTCAGAACGTGGTAATAGGGTTTGAATATGTTGGCCAGCATCTCGCGGATGGAGTCGTTGTCCTCCACAATCAGCATTTTGCTTTCCGGCAGTTGTCTGAGCGGGGCGTTTTCTTCCTCCGGTTCTGGGGTCGCAAGGCCCTCCATCTCGGGATGGGCAATTTCCACCTGTTCCATGCTTTCGTTCTGGCGGCAGATTTGCTCTTCTGTGAAGTGCATGTTGCCCAGCGGCAGGCTGACGATGAAGCAGCTTCCCTTTCCGAGCTCGCTTTCTACGCGGATGGTGCCGTGGTGCAGTTCCACGATGCCTTTGGTCAGGGCCAGTCCGATGCCGGTGCCTCCCTGGTTGTAGCCCGGTTCGGGCGTTTCCGTCTGGTAGAAGCGGTCGAATATCTTGTCCACTTCCTTGGCGTCAATTCCGCTTCCGGTATCGGTCACGCGGATGACGGCGTTGTTCCCTTCCGTTCGGATGCTTAGGGTGATGCTGTCTTTGGCCTGGGTGTGCTTCATGGCATTGGAAAGCAGGTTGTTCACCACTTTCTGCATCTGCTTCTGGTCGTACCATACTTCCAGGCTGTCTGTTTCCTTTTCAAAACTGAGCTCAATTTGCTTGACGGTGGCATATTCCTGGAACAGCAGGAAGTTCTCGTACAGGAACTTCACGATGTTGTGCGGGCTGACCTTTATTTTCATGTGTCCCTGTTCCTGCTTGCGGAAGTCGAGCAGTTCGGTTATCAGTTCGCGCAGTTGTATGCTGTTTTTGTAGATGCTCAATACCTTATTATATATGGTCGGCGTAAAGCTCTGTACCTGCAACAGTGTTTCCACCTGTGCCACAATGAGCGTCAGCGGCGTGCGGAATTCGTGCGAGATGTTGGTGAAGAAGCGCAGTTTGGACTGGTTCAGGGCTTCGACGTCCTTGATGTGTTTCTGTTCGTATTTCAGCGATTCGCGCAGCTTGATTCTGGACTTGTAAGTGCGTATGAGGTACCAGAGCAGTACCCCGAGTACGGTGAGGTAGGTCAGATAGGCCAGTGGCGTCTTGTAGTAGGGCGGCAGGATGTGTATGGTCAGTTCTATCTGCGGACAGATGCTCGCGTCCTTCCCTTCGGGTTTGATAAGCAGGTGGTAGGTTCCGGCGTTCAGGTTGGTGTAGGTGATGGTGTGCAGTCCGCGCGTACTGTTCCAGTCTTGCGAAAAGCCTTCCAGTTTGTAGATGATGTCGTCCTTGTTGGCGGGGATGTAGTTGGAGGTGGCAAACTCGATGCTGAACATGTTCTGGTCGGCATTGAGGGTAATCTCTTTGGTATGGCACAGCGAGTTCTGCAGGATGCCCGATTCGTCTCCCGCCTGTATCTCCTTGCCGTTCACGATGAGGCGCGAAAGGATGATTTTGTAAGGTTTGGGCGTGAAGTTCAGTTCCATTTCGTGGAACGAAATCATGCCCTGGGTTCCTCCCAGGTAGATTTCACCGTCGCTGGTGACGCAGAGCGCGTTTTCGTTGACGGCCGTCAGCGGAAAGCCGTTTTCGGTGCTGTAGTTCTGGAAAGTCTGCTTCTTGTAGTCGAAGATGGAGAATCCCTGGTTGGTAATCATCAGCAGCTTGCCGCTGACGGGCGATTCCTTGCATTCGTAGATGCAGTCGCTGGCCAGCCCGTTCTTGGCGTGGTCAAAGTTCTCGAAGTCATCGCTTCCGGGACGGTAGCGGTCCAGTCCGCTTCCCGAAGTGGAGAACCAGAGGTTGCCTTTGCTGTCCTGTGTAATGTTGTTTACGTTGTTGTTGCTGAGGCTGTGCGGGTTCTTGGGGTCGTAGCGGTAGTTGGTCAGCTTGCGGGTGTCAAAGCGGTAGCTGAACACGCCCTCGCCCGTGGCGGCAATCCAGAGGGTGCCGTTCCGGTCAAACACGACGTCGGCCACCATCCTGATTTTTCGGCCTTCGTTGCTGTCCTTGAAGAGCTGTCGGCATTTTCCCGTGTCGGGGTCAAACAGGCATACGCCGTTCTGCGTGGCTATAATCAGTAGCCTGCCGTAGGGGATGATGTCTCGCACAATGTCCGAAGGCAGCGATTCCGGATTGTTTTCTTCCATGCGGTAGTGGCTGAACCGTCCGCTGCGTATGTCCAGCTTGTTCAGTCCGCCGAGGTGTGTTCCTATCCAGATCACTTCGTTCTTTTCATCGTAGTACAGGGACTTCACATTGTTGTGCGAGATGCTGTTGGCCGGATTGCTGCCGGGACGGTACCACTTGAATTCCCGTGTCCGCCGGTTGTAGTAGTTCAGTCCGCCGCCTTCTGTACCGATCCACAGATTGCCTTCCTTGTCTTCGATGGTGCGCCCCACGACAGGGTTGCTCAGTCCCTTTTTTTCTTCGGGCGAGTAGTTGTAGCGCGTATAGATTTCGTATTCGGGATTGAAGTAGTTGATGCCTCCGAAGTAAGTTCCCAGCCAGAGGGTTCCCTGCTTGTCCTTTACGATGCACCAGATGGAAGAGTGGGTCAGTCCGTCGGCCAGCACGTCATCAGCCGTGTGGTTCTGGAAGAGTCCGGTTGACTTGTTGTAGCGGTTCAGTCCGGTGAAGGTTCCTATCCATATATTCCCCAGATTGTCTTCGCAGCAGGCCCTGACGAAGTCTGACGAAATGCTGTGCGGGTTCTGGGGGTCATAGCGGAAGTTCTGCATGCTCCCGTCTGGCTTTATGCGGAACAGCCCGTGTTTCCAGCTGCCTATCCACAGGTCGCCGCTGCTGTCCTGGTAGATGCTGGTGATGTTTCCCTTTTCGATGGGGTGCGTCAGCTGCTTGTCCGTCAGTTGCAGACGGTAGATGCCGTCGGTGGTGGTGCCCATCCATAGTGCTTCCTTGTCCATGTGCATGCAGCATATTTCCACTCCGGCTCCTGCCAGCTGGTAATATAGGTCAAAGTTGCCGGTTTTTTCGTTGTAATGGTAGATTTCGTTTTTCTTGCCTATGTAAAGCCCGTTGTTGTAATAGATGCTGTGTATGTTTCCTTGCAGCAGGGTTGTGAACTTCTGGGTAACAAGGTTGAATTCGGCTATCCCGTCCGTGCAGAGGAGGTAGATTTTTCCGTCGAGATTGCCGACAATGCGCAGGATGGTGTTGCAGAAGAGGCTGTTTGGATTGTTCTTTTCCAGTTTGTACGTCTGTATGTCTTCTCCGTTGTAGCGGTTCAGGCCTTCACGTGTACCTATCCACAGAATCCCGTTCTCGTCTATGTAGAGGCTGTTTACCGAGAACTGTGAAAGACCGTCGTCAGTGGTCAGATGGTTGAATATGATGTTTTGTCCCTGCAAGGTTGCAGAAACCAGACATATCAGGAACAGTATGGATAGGGTTAACTTATGCACTTTAGGTTATTTTAAAAGGATTGTTTGACAAAGTTACTATAAAAAATGGAAAACAAAATGATAAGGTCTATTTTTTGCAGCGTTTGCTTGCCTTCTGCAAGCCTTTAAAGGGCTGGTAGGTTGTGCGGATGCCTTTAGAACAACACGTCCGAAGTGTCTGACAAATACCCAAATTGTGCAAAAATATCTGTTTATTTCCTCCTTGTTTGTGCTCATATCCGCTAAAATGTATATTTTTGGAAGCGTATCGGACTAATTTGCCTTTCCCGTATGGTCGAAAGGCCTTACCTTTGCGCAAGGTTGACCTGCGGAAACCGAAGTGATTCATTTTTATTTTTCTAACTTTTCAATTTTTGTAGTTTGCTATGAAAGACCTTTTATCTATTGTATCTCATTTCAAAATTCAAGGTTCTGTACAGGAAATCAAGCCTCTGGGTTCAGGGCTGATTAACGACACCTATCTGGTGGCCACCGGAGACGGAACTCCCGACTACGTGCTGCAACGCATCAACCACTCCATTTTCCAGAACGTGGAAATGCTTCAGGCCAACATCTCGGCCGTGACGGGGCACATCCGCAAGAAACTGGAGGCGAAAGGTGAAAAAGATATTGAGCGCAAAGTGCTCCACTTCATTGAAGCCGACAACGGCAAGACTTATTGGTTCGACGGCGAGAACTACTGGCGGGTGATGGTGTTCATTCCCCGTGCCAAGACCTATGAAACTGTCAATCCCGAGTATTCTTATTACGCCGGTGTCGCATTCGGCAACTTCCAGGCCATGCTGGCCGATATTCCCGACAAGCTGGGTGAGACCATTCCCGACTTCCACAACATGGAATTCCGTCTGAAGCAGCTGCGGGACGCCGTAGCCGCCGATGCCGCCGGACGTGTCAAGGAGGTACAGTATTACCTGGACGAAATTGAACGCCGTGCCGAAGAAATGTGCAAGGCCGAGCGCCTGCACCGTGAGGGCGCATTGCCCAAACGCGTCTGCCACTGCGACACGAAGGTGAACAACATGATGTTCGACGAGGACGGCAGCGTGCTCTGCGTCATCGACCTCGACACCGTGATGCCCAGCTTCATCTTCTCCGACTACGGAGACTTCCTGCGCTCCGCCGCCAATACGGGTCTGGAGGACGACAAGAACCTGGACAACGTCAACTTCAACATGGAGATTTTCAAGGCCTTCACCAAGGGCTATCTGGAGTCTGCCAAGTCTTTCCTGCTGCCCGTCGAGGTGGAGAACCTGCCCTACGCCGCCGCCCTCTTCCCCTACATGCAGTGCGTGCGCTTCCTGGCCGACTACATCAACGGCGACACCTATTATAAGATACAATATCCCGAGCACAACCTGGTGCGCACCAAGGCGCAGTTCAAGTTGTTGCAGAGCGTGGAGGAGCATACTCCTGCCATGAAGGAATTCATCGCTTCGTGCATGGGATAAAAAACGTTGCGTTATGAAAGAACTGTGGATAAAGAAAATCTCGGCGGAGGGTCTCTCCGCCGAGGCGGTGCCCGCGCTGCTGGACAAGGAAGGAGTGGCCTTCCAGCCCATTGACAACGTGAATTGGGCCGAGTGGCCCTACCGTCCCGAGGTGCGTTTCCGTGCCGCCCATACGTCCGATGCCATCCTGCTCCACTACCGGGTGAGCGAGGCTTCGGTGCGTGCCGTGGCCGGAGCCGACAACGGCCCCGTGTGGGAAGATGCCTGTGTGGAGTTCTTCTCGGTGCCAGCCGCCGACGGAGTCTATTATAATATGGAATGTAACTGTGCCGGAACCCTGCTGGTGGGCGCGGGTGCCGGACGCGAGGACCGCCGGCGTGCCCCGCAGGACGTGCTCGACCGCGTGCAGCGCTGGACTTCGCTGGGCCGCGCCTCCTTCGAGGAGCGCGTGGGCGAATGCAGTTGGGAGCTGGCCCTGATTGTCCCCTGTTCCACCTTCTTCCTGCACGACCTCCGCTCGCTGGACGGACTGACCATGACGGGCAATTTCTACAAGTGTGGCGACAAGCTCCGTACACCCCACTTCCTTTCGTGGAATCCGATAGACTTGCCTTCCCCCAACTTCCACTGCCCGCAGTTCTTCGGCACACTGCGGTTTGAGTGACGGGAAGAGAAGGGGACTGCAATGTCCCGGCCCTTTCATCGTATGAGTGACGGGCTGCAAGTGGCGGGTTGATTTGCCCCGTCCTTGCAGCCCGTCACTGTTTGGCGAGGCTTTAAAGTTCCATGACGCGTTGCTCGAAAGTCTCCTTGTCGCCCTTGGCCTTGTTGCGCAGCTTGCTGCGGTAGTTGTAGATGGTGGTCAGGGAGTAGCCCAGAAAGTGGGCGATGCGGTTGGAGTCTGCGATGCCCAGCCTTATCAGCGCGAAGATGCGCAGTTCCGTGCTCAGCAGTTCGCCCGGCTTCGGGCTGATTTCCTCGCCTTCGGCAAGCAGGCCGTTGAAGTCGGCCACAAAATTGGGGAACAGTTCGAGGAACGAGCGGTCAAACTCCATATAGAAGTTCTTGCGTTCCTCGCGGATGGTTTCGGTGGAGCGTATTGCCTTGAACAGGTCCTCTATTTTCGATGACATGGCCAGCTTCTCCAGCGAGCGGCGGTTCTGCTCCATCTGCTCCAGGTAATAGACGCAGCGGTCCAGATAATGGGCAATGTAGGCTTCCTTGATTTTCCCCGTCAGCGCCAGTTCTCCGTTCGATGTTTCCAGCTTTTGGTTGGCTGTGGCAAGCTCTGCCCTCATTTCCGCCATCTTTTTCGTCCACCAGCCCAGCCCGGTCACTATGACTGCCAGTAGAATGAACAGAATGAAACTCACAATCAAAAGCAGCTGGGTCCTTTGGTGGGCTTCTTCTTTCATCTTGCCAAAATTTTTATGGATGATGGCATAGAAGTTCCCGCTTTCCATCGTGCGCAGCCGTGCGTTGCAGGCGATGGCGTCTTCCGCAGAGCAGACCACGTAGCGGAAGGCCCGTTCGATGTCCCCTTGCTGATACAATATCCACGCCAGCTTTTGCAGGGCCGCATATTCGCGCACCGCGGACTGCAGGTCCAGGATGGCGGTCTGTGCCAGGTGATAGATGAGCTGTGTGGTGTCGCCTTCCATCCAGTAGGCTTCGGACAGGGCATAGTGCAGGTAGGTGCGCGGCTTGGTGTCCGTTGCTTCCGCCAGCAGTTTTTCCAGTCGTCGGGCCACCTCTCCCGGCTTTTCGGTCAGCAGCAGTTTTTCGGAGAACACGATGTCGTGGTTGGTGTCGGGGGGCAGCAGGGTCAGGATGGAGTCCCGGTACTCGTTGGCTTTTCGGGCATACAGGTCGCCGCCATACGGCCCTTCCACATATTCCGCCATGTTGGTGTAGTGCGAGCAGCAGACGCTGTAATAATACCCCCTCATGCCCGGGCTCATGATGGAGTGGTCCACCGCCTTCAGGGTGTTGTGGGTCTCCAGGCACAGCCCCATCACGCCGTACACCTCGGCACGGTTTATCAAGACTTCGTTCTGCAAGTCCGGATTGTTGAGCAGGGGCAGCATTTCTTCTTTCTTTCCGACATAATAAAAGGAAGAGTCCGCCTGGTAGTGCAGGTACTCATAGAACAGCGAGCCGTAGAGCGAATACTTTTTCCATTTGTCTTCCGCCCGGGCCGCCTCTTTCCGCAGGCTGTCAATCTTGGCTTCCTGGCGGGCGTGGATGGCGGGCTTGGCTTCGATGAGCGAGTCCAGTTTCTGCAATGCTTCTTTTATCTTGCCTTCATCGGCCGCAGCGTGGGCGGCGGGAGCAATGAATGTCAAGATGATGCAGGTCATCAGGAATACGATGGTTTTCATAGGCTTGTACATCTCTTAAGAGCTTGAAGGTTTTGTTTGCGGTATGTCGCAAAGATAAATATTTTATTTGATATTACTTTTCTGAGGCCTGCTTCTTTCTACATTCCATTTACTTTTTGCCCTATTCCATTTTGATTTATCTGCCTGATAGATAGACAGATGGTTTTTCGTTTCATTTATATTTTAAAAATAACGGCAAAAACGGTTTTGATTCTAAAATAACTTTGCGGCATCAAACTCAAGCTCGTAAGCACTATGAAAAGAGAACGCACACTTTTCCTTTTATTCTTGCTCCTCGCCTTGTCGGCAGAGGCCTTCGGGCAGCAGGCAGTCCTTAAGACCAACCTGCTCTATTGGACTACCGGGACGCCCAATCTCAGTGTGGAGGTCGCCACGGGAAAGAAGCATTCCTTCTCGCTGGCTGGCGGTTTCCAGCCCTGGCAATACTCCGACAGCAAGAAGCTGAAGCATTGGCTCCTGCAGCCCGAGTTCCGCTATTGGCCCTGCGAGACCTTCAACAGCCACTTCTGGGGCATCCACGCGCTGGGCGGGCAGTTCAATGCCGGCGGCGTCAAGCTCCCCTTCGGCATCTTCCCCGCGCTCGGGGAGAACCGCTACCAGGGCTGGGCCGTGGGCGCAGGCCTTTCCTACGGCTACCACTGGATGCTCAACCGCAAGTGGAGCCTGGAGTTCAGCCTCGGAGTGGGATACCTGTACATTGACTACAAGAAGTACAAGTGCGCCCAGTGCGGCGAGGCGCAGAAAGACACCCACCGCAACTACGTAGGCCCCACCAAGGCCGCCATTAACCTGATTTATGTACTATAAACCTTTACACGCGATATGAGAACGAACCGATACCTGCTTTTCATGCTTTGCCTGTTGGCGGCAGCCGTCCTCAGGGCGGAACAGGAGCCGGACTATACCTTCCGGATTTCTGCCGACAGCATCCGCACGGCCGGAGGGCGTGTCAGCATCAGCTTCACCCTCGACTTGGGCGAGCGCATTGTCTACAGCCAGCACAAGCGCATCCTGACCCCCGTCATCTGCACAGCCGACCGCAGCCGGCAGCTCGACCTGCCCGCCGTCGTGGTCAACGGCCACAACCGCGCCATCAAGGAGCAGCGCGCCGGACGGGCCGAAGGACAGCCCGCCGACGTCTATCTTACCCTGACGGGCAACCGCCCTTCCAACCGCACGGTCAGCTACCGCACCCGCGTGGACTACCAGCCCTGGATGGAGCAGGCCGTCCTCACCCTGCGGCAGGACGTGCTGGGATGCGCCTGCGGCGGGCTGCTGGAGCAGGAGCAGGAAGTGAAGGGCCAACTGCTCTACGCCCCCCAACTCAGCACCAGCCCCGAGATGGAGTGTCCCAAGGACTTCGTGCAGCGCAAGATAGAGAAGGACGCCTTCCTCATCTATCCCGTCAACCAGACCCGCCTCTACCCCGACCGCTACGGCAACCGCGCCGAACTGCTCAAGATTGACTCGGCCATGAACTACGTGCAGCAGAACCCCGACTACGAGATACGCCGCATCGAAATCACCGGATTCGCCTCGCCCGAAGGCAGCTACGAACACAACGTGGAGCTGGCCGAAGGACGTGCAGGCGCCCTCAAGGACTACATCCTGAAACGCTACGCCGCCGACCCCGCCCTGATGGACGTGCGCCCCGGCGCCGAGAACTGGGAAGGACTGGCTGAGGTGATTGCCGCCGGACAGATGCCCTACAAGGAAGACATGCTGCAAATCATAGACAGCATTGCCGATCCCGACGGCCGCGAGGCGGCCATCCGCCGGCTGGACGGCGGCCGGACCTACCGGACCCTGCTCACCACCGTCTACCCCGGCCTGCGCAAGAACACCTTCACCATCAGCTACATCAGCCGCGAACGCACCCCCGAGGCCGCCCGCGACCTGGCACTCAGCCGCCCGCAGGAGCTCAACGCCTACGAGTTCTACACCGTGGCCCACCGCTTCTGCGCCGACGACCCCGAGGCATACCGCCGCCTGCTGCTCACCGCCGCCGACACCTATCCCGACAATGCCGTGGCCTGCAACAACGCGGCAGGCATCTGCCTGCGGGACGGAGACTACGAGCAGGCCGAACGCTACCTGTCGCAGACCGCCAACGAGCCCTTCACCTGGAACAACCGCGGCTACCTGCTGTGGATGAAGGGCGAAAGGGAAGAAGCCGCCGTGTGGTGGAGAAAAGCCGCCGGACAAGGCGACCCCACCGCCCGGCACAACCTGGAGGAATTGGAGAAGAGATGAAGAATTTACTCAAGTTTCGCAAGTGCGAAACTTGCAGGAGTTAAAGGAGTTAAAAGGAGTTATCGCCCGTCAGGGCGGGCTTGGGAGTTAAAGGCCAATAGATTCTGCTACCGTAGATTGCTTCTTTATGATACTATCGGCTTTAACTTCTGACAGAGCAAAGCGAAGTGATAACTTCTTAATTTCCGGCAAAATGATAAACCGGAAACTTGAGCTATTAACCATTTACCATTAACCATTATCCATTAACCATTACCCAATATGGCAACCATTCAAGAAGCAACCCTGGATTTGGCCCTGAAGGCCTATCCCAACGAACTGACCGCCGACATTGACAACGATTACACCGTCAAGGTCGAGACACAGGAGATGTCGCTCGGACTGGAGCACATTGCCGCCCAGGTGGCCAAGAAGCTCAACAAAGTGACCAGTGAAGTCAGAAGCATCCTCGAAGAGGCCTGCCGGGAGACGGCCAACTATGCCGCCTCGGGCTTCTGCATCTCCACGCCGCTCTTCACCCTCCGGCCCATGGCCAGCGGGGTGCTCATGGAAGAAGAACTCTCCCTGCCCGTCGACCGCGAGAAAATCAGCGTCTACGGCAGCTTCGCGCAGGGCACGCAGCTCCGCGAGGCCTTCGCCAAGGCCAACCTCAAGCTCTTCCTCCAGCCCGCCGTCACCGGCCCCTACATTGCGGGCATGGTGAGCGCGGCGCCCGTCAACCCCGTGACGCAGACCCGCGCCCCCATGAAGGCGGGCAAAATGGCCGTCCTCAACGTGAAGAACGGAAAAATTGTGGGCGACGACCCCTCCGTGGGCATCACCCTCACCTCCGTAGCCAATCCGCAGACCTCCTTCTTCATCGGCCCCGAGGACATCTCGCCCAACACCGCCAGCAAGCTGCAGTTCATCCTCCCCGCCGGAGTGACCGACGGCGAATGGACGGTGAAAATCACCACCCAGTACACCAGCGGAAACAAGCTCACCAAGGAGCCCCGCTCCTTCGTCCTGCCGCGGCCCGTCACCATCGGAGCCGCCGCGTCCGGCGGCGGAGGCGGAGACAGCGGAGGAGGAGACGACGACAACCCCATCGGATAAACCGCTCCGGAGCTGCACAAAGCCTTGGTCCGCCGTAGGACAAACCTTTTGTCCGCCATAGGACAAAGTCTTTGTCCGCCATAGGACAAAACCTTTGTCCCCCGTAGGAAACAGCCTTGGTCGGCACCCGGCGGAACAAAACCATCCATCATAAACCACTTTAATAATCGTAATAACAAAAAAAGACAATGAAAAACTCGGACTCTTCTGCTCATGCAGCAACGAAGACGAACTTGTGAACAGCCTGCCCGAAAACGAATCACAGGCGCAGATTATGATTAACATTACCAACAACAACGCCATTACCAGAGCTACAGGAAATACCGGTGATACAGACGAAGGTACTGAGAGCGAATACTATGTCACCGACCTCGCTGTAGTACTGACCGATGCCGGTAACATTGTGCAGTCCATTCACTATCCTAAAGTAAAGGCTGAACCTGACAATACAGCTGATGCTACCATCGCCACCGAGGTATTCCAAGTACCGGCAGGCAGCTACAAGGTATATGTATTGGCAAACTACAAGGATGCCGGTGCGGCTATAGGCAGCCCTCTCAAGACTGGTGTGGACATAGCCAGTGTATTCAATATCAGCGATGCCAGTCTTTTGCATCAGAATAAAAAGTTCTTGATGGTTAATACCAATTTCGTAGCAAGTACCACGGACTTCAGTGCCACGGCAAGCGATACGGAAGTAGACAGCGACCATAGTACTGTGTCGGGCGGTAAAACAGTACATCTGGTAAGTGTAGACATCGAGCGCGTAGTAGCCAAGGTGCAGTGCGAGCAAGCTAAAACATCATTTGATGTAAATGATGATAACAATGTCAAAATAGCTACTACCACGCTGGACGGTGCTGCCCTCATCAACCTCAACAAGAAAATGTATCTGATAAGAACGCCTGCGGCTGCCACCAACAAGCCAACAGGTATATCATCGTGGATATACCCCGTAGATCCCAATTACGATACGGTGCTTAACGGCGCGAGTGATGAAACCACATGGCTTGGTAACAACTTTAGCAACTCCTCAGCCAGTTCGTTTACAGATTTCACCTCAACTCCCACCTTCTACTGCCCCGAAAACACCATGACGGCCAATGCACAGCAGAACGGCCAGACCACGGGTGTAGTCTACAAAGTGACTTATACTCCCGAAAGCGGTGCCTACACCGAACTGGCCAAGGACGGTACTAGCACCTACGACCAGATATTTACGGCCATGCTTGGCTTGTCATCCGGTAAGGATCCTGACATCACTGATGCTATATTTACTACGGCAGGAAGCGACGGTACCTTCTATGCCTACAACGGCCTTATCTTCCAGACCAAGAATGCCGCTGTACTCTACCAGTGCATAGCTGAAGCTACAGGTAGCACTACCTCTGATAAGGCTTCAAACGCCAACACGAACTTCACTACAAACAAGTCAAAGACCGGTGACGACCTCGATGCCATCAAGGTTTACGAATACACCAACGGTGCATCTTACTACACCGCCTGGGTGAAGCACAACCCCGACGGAGCCAACATGCAGCAAGACAAGTTCGGCGTGGTACGCAACCACTGGTATATTCTGACAGTACAGAGCATCAGCGGCCTGGGCTATCACAAGCCTACCTTTGAAGATGCCAAAGACCCGGACGACCCTGCCGTGGCTAACATCCAGGTGGCAGCTACCATCAAGCCGTGGACTGTCGTCAGACAAAATGTGAATTTATAATAGTTTTCATGATAGTTTTCTTCACATATTCATTTAGTTTATGATGTGTCCTTCCCCTTCCGCCGGGCCGCTCCGTGCGGCAGTGCTTGTCCGGAACGCGGTGCCGGCCCGTGAAATAGTTAGAATGAGTAGATAGCGTCAACATAGGTTTGGCGGTTGCACCCCTTCTTTTCTTCTTTTTTAAATACTCATGGAACTTCCGCTTGCCCGTCGGGCAACGGAGGCCGGAACAAGAATCAACCATCAGATACCAGAGATATGAACCGGATATATAAGAAGATCACCCTTGCGTTGTGCCTTTCGCTGACGGCCATCCTCGGCTCGTGCATCTACGAGGACAAAGTGCCCTGCTCCTGCGAAGTGCGCTTTGTCTACGACTACAACATGGAGTTTGCCGACGCCTTCCCCTCGCAGGTGGACGACATCGTGCTGTTCATCTTCGATGCCGACGGACGGTTCATCTCCTCCTTCCGGGACAGCGGCGACCACCTGGACGCCGACTACCGCGTCCCCCTGCAACTGCAGCCCGGACACTACCGGCTGGTGGCCTGGGCGGGACTGCAGGAAGACCCCGCCTGCTTCGACCTGGGCAGCGAACTGATGCGGGGCTCGTCCACCGTAGACGACCTGCGCCTGCGCCTCAGAACCGAGGGCGACGAGTGCCGGCGGCACCTGCCCGACCTGTGGAACGGCCGTGTGGACGACTTCGAGGTGAAGGCCGACGAGCCGTCATACGCCACCGTCCCGCTGGTGAAGGACACCAAGCGCTTCCGCATCCTCCTGCAGGACACCGAGGGCAACGCCCTCTCCAAGGAAGACTACTCCTTCTCCATCGCGGCAGCCAACCGGGTGCTGGCCCACGACAACGAGCCGTGCGAATGCACGCCGCTCACCTACCGGCCCTATGTGCTTGACGAGGCCGTCGTGGGGAACGCCGCCGGAACACGCGCCGCAGACATCCACGCCCTCGTGGCCGAAATGGCTACCCTGCGCCTCACCGACGACCTGCCCACACGCTTCACCGTGCGCAACGAAGGCAGGCAGCAGGACCTCTTCGACGTCGACCTGGTGAAGTACCTCAACCTGATGAAGCTGGACGCCTACTCCGACATGTCGCTGCAGGAATACCTCGACCGCGAGAGCAGCTACCAGATTATCCTCATCATGGGGCGCAACGCTTCCGGCAGCGAAGTGATGCTGTCCCTGCAGATCAACGCATGGACCATTGTATTTAACCAAACCGAACTTTAGAATCCTCAATATAAAACCAGACCATGATAACTGTCCGACACCTTTTCTTCACCTTTCTCCGCCTCGCCGCGCTGCTGACAGCCTTCCTGTCGTGTACGGCCGACCTGCCCGGCACCGACACGCCGCAGGCCGGCGAGGGCGAAGGCGTGCTGCAGCTCAGCGTGCCCCTCACCCGCTCCGTGCCCACGACGACCGGAACCGGCGAGCAGGACGCCACGGAAGCCGAGCGGCGCGTCACCTCGCTCTGGTTCCTGGCCTACCCCACCGGAGGCAGCGAGGGCGAGACGCTGGTGAAGAAGTTGGACACCGACGGGCTGACGCATGACTACAAGACCTTCCCCATCCGGATGAAGTACGGCACCTACCGCATCTACGTCGTGGCCAACGTGCCCGAACTGACAGCCGGCACATCGGAAGAAGAACTGAAGGCCATCATCCTGAAGTACAAGGAGGGCGACAAGGTCAGCCTGCCCGACCCCAACGGCACCAATGGCCTGCCCATGTTCTACCAAAGGGAGGAAGACTATACCCTCTCGGCCACACAGGCCGGAAACATCCTGGCCGACCTGGTGTACACCTGCGTCAAGGTGCGCTACACGCTGGTGTTCGACAATACCACCAACGGCATCTCCAACCCCACCTTCGGCACGAACGTGCTGAAGATTGACGGCATCAGCGTCCGCAACATAGCCGACCGCGCCCCGCTGGTGCCCGGCAAGGAGATTACCGGCCTCAATTTGTTTGAGATGAAGAACGCCTTCAACGGACAGTACCAGGTGGGAGCCTACGACTCCTCCACCCCCGACAACTATACATTCTCAAAAACCACAATCGAATGCAACGAGGCCGGACAATGGGCCTACCGCGGCACTTTCTACCTGCCCGAACATCTGGTTACGGCAGAGACGCAGGGCAGCCAGACGCAGATGCTCATTGCCGCCACCCTCTACACGGCTCAGGGCGTCAGCCGCGCCTCGCTGGAGTATACCATCGAGCTGGGCGACACCGAAGGACAGACCGGCGACAATCCCGTCCGCCAACTGCCCCGGGGCCGCATGTACGACATCACCGGCCGCATCACCGGCCTGGGCAACAAGATAGAGGCCACTGCCGCCGTGCAGGACTGGACGCTGCAGACTGTGGATGCCGAGCTGAACGGCCCCTACTACCTCTACGTGGCAAAGACCGTCGTAGGGCTGGAGGCCGGAAAGGACGTCACCGTGGCCTGCCACACCGACGCGCCCATGCTGAGCTACGAAAGCCCCAAGTACACCCCTGAAGGAGGTACGGAGACCGACATCTACCAGGTAGACTTCATCCAGGACGAGACGGGCGCCATCACCGCGTTCACCGTGCGCATCCATCCCAATATGCCCCCCGTGGCCGATGCCGAAACCATCGAAGGAATAGCCAAGTACTTCTACATCGTGGCCGGCGGCCTGAAGAAGAAGATAGACGTCAGCCCCCTGAAGCTCGAACCCTACCTCATCGTGACGCCGCAGAACTATACGGTCTACATCAAGGA
>NZ_CASFWU010000036.1 GCF_949298305.1 uncultured Bacteroides sp.
CGGTTTCTTCATTATAATAAAAGTTGGCAGAGAGAAACGGGTCGTTTCTGAAGTTCCTTTTCTGTTCCTGATGAAAATAATTGTACTTTATGAAGGTTTCAATGCCATGTCTGAAAGCATACAGATAGTTCTCTTCACTTCCGTATCCGGCATCACAGACAGACACGTAAGGGTATCTGCCGTAAAGTGATTGGAAATCATCCATATGCAGAGGATAGGTGGAGGTATCGCCTGCACACTGATGGATGGTATAGTTCAGGATGAACTGCCTGTTGGTACTGATCTGGGTATTATATCCTGGTTTGAGCTGCCCATTCCTCATATGGTCTTCCTTCATGCGCATGAAAGTGGCATCATTGTCTGTCTTTGAGTAGCTGTTGCGTCCGTCAAGTATCTTTCCCTGTGATTCATATTTCCTGAGCTGTTCAGGCCATGACTTCCTTACACGTCTTATCTTGGCTTTCATTTTCCTGTCCGTATCCACTCCATTCAGGGCATCATCTATCTGCCCGAGTGCCTTTTCCACTTTCTCCGGAGTGATATCCTGATATGTAACCGGAGCTGAATCACGCAGTTCCTGCTTGGTGACGGATTCGGCATATTGCCATATCTCCTCAAGCTGTTCAGCTATTCTGGATATGCGGGTATGTATGGACTTGCCCCAGACAAATGTATAACGGTTGGCGTTAGCCTCCATCTTCGTCCCGTCGGTACAGGCTACATCAAGACTTACAAAACCTTCTGCCACGAGGAACTTTACAATAGTAGCGAAAACTGTCTTCAGTACATTCTTCAGACGATTGCTGCGAAAACGGTTGATGGTATTATGGTCAGGAGCCACATTGCCGGTGAGCCACATGAAGCGGATATCATTACGACAGAATTCTTCGATGCGACGGCTGGAATAGATGTTACGCAAATAAGCATAGACAAGAATCTGAAGCATCATGCGTGGATGGTACGCAGAACAACCTTTAGAGGAATACTTAAGGTAAAGTTCTTCAAGGTTTATCTGTTCAATGATACGGTGAACAACCCGGACCGGATCGTTCTGAGGAATAAAATCGCCTAAACATGGAGGTAAAAGCAGATTATCGTTGGATGTATAATTTTTAAACATTATCTTTGAGATATATTGACTTGATTCCCTAAGATACAAAAAATTAGGGAGACGGGATTCCCTAAGATACAAAAAATTAGGGAGACGGGCAAGTTCTGACTGAGCGAAGTTAGGACTTGCCCGATTTTTTTGCAAACACAAAAAAGGCCATCTCAAAGTTTATTTGAGACAGCCTCTTTTTTAGCAATGTGTCCTACTGACTATAATGAAGTTTGTTGTCCAAAAAATAAGGCAAAAGATTTGCTGTTAGAATAAAAATAACTACATTCGGCCGCTATTAGGAGTAAATGAGTGACATTCTGATTCCTTTGTAGAACAGCCTTGTCATCTTTATGCAATTATTTTACAAACCACTTATTTTAATACAATGAAACGCACCGATTTTTATTTCATTCTGGTAGTTGTGGCCCTATTTGCGCCATTCTTCCTTTCCGAGAGCCTATATGCCTGGTATCAGTCGTTCAATGCCGAGCATGGCATGGTGATGAGTTTCTTTAAGTTCGCCATTCTTTCCACTTTGGGCGAGCTGTTGGGACTGCGCATCAGCACGGGCAGTTATTACCGTCCTAAGTTCGGCGTGCTTCCCCGTGCTGTGGTATGGGGTATTTTCGGCATGGGCATCAACATGGCGTTCATCATCTTTTCCACCGGAGTACCCGCCGTTGCCGGTTATCTGGGGGTACAGAATCCGGCCGACATCATGGCAGGTCCCATCGGACCGGACAAGGTGTTGTTGGCATTTGCCATTTCAGTCTGCCTGAACAGTATTTTTGCTCCAGTATTCATGACCCTTCATAAAATCACCGACACCCACATCCTGGCTACAGGCGGGACCTTGCGCGGTCTGTTTACTCCCATCCCGATGGGCGACATCATGCAGAACATGAACTGGCACGTGCAATGGAACTTTGTGTTCAAGAAGACTATTCCCTTCTTCTGGTATCCGGCACATACCATCACCTTCCTGCTGCCGGGCGAGTTGCGTGTGCTTTTTGCTGCTCTGCTGGGCGTGGTTCTGGGCGTCATTCTGGCAATTGCCGCACGTAAGAAATAACTAATCTGATAAGATGATGAACAGTGATGACAGAAAGTGGGAGATACTCCACACGGAATACCTGATTCGCCGCCCCTGGCTGACGGCACGACGCGACCACATCCGCATGCCCAACGGTGTGGAGAACAAGGAGTACTATGTGCTGGAGTATCCCGATTGGGTCAACGTCATAGCCATTACCCGTGACGGCAAGTTCCTGATGGAACGCCAATACCGCCACGGGTTGCAATGGACGGGTTATGAAATCTGTGCGGGAGTATGCGAAGCGGGCGAGACACCGCTGGAATCGGCCAGGCGCGAGCTTTATGAGGAAACAGGCTATGGAGGCGGAGTATGGACACCCCACCTTACCTTGTCTGCCAACACCAGTACCATGACCAACTTGTGTCATTGTTTCGTGGCTACCGGAGTGGAGCGCCTCTCGGAACAGCATCTGGAAGAGACGGAGGACATCAGCATCCATCTGCTGACAACAGACGAGGTGCGTGCCCTCCTTGTCGGTAACGAGATACGGCAGGCATTGATGGCCGCTCCTCTTTGGAAGTATTTCGCAGAAAACCATCTGTTGTAGACAAGGAGAAAAAGGGCTTGTCCGTCGCGGAACATCCGCATATTCCCTGCCGAATCTGTCAATCGGGTTGCAGTTGCAGCGTATAATTCAGTTCCGAATCTATCGGTTTCAGCTCACGGTCGAGCAGGGTCAGTTTGTCGTCTTCAAGGAGGAAGCTCATGGTGTCTTCATCTCTGTCAAAGGGGACAAATTGGAGGACAGTGGCATCCTTGTCCGTTGCACTGCCGCGCAGGGTATATTGTCGTCCGCAGCATTCAAATGTCCGGTCTTGCCCGTTCTCAGCCTCCAGATAGGTCAGGCGTGTTTTGAACACGCCGTCTCCACTATGCTGGTAGTTGTAGAGGGTGATGTCGTAGACGATGCCCGGACACGAGGCAGCGGGCAATGTTCCCCGGTAGACCCGTTTCATCAGCTCGCCCGTGCCTTCCGTTTTCTTCAGCGAGTCGAGCAGGGCCTTGTCTTTTACGATGACAGGAATCTCCGTTGTCCGGTAATAGTCGATACGATAGGTGCCGAACCTTTCCAGTGTCAATGAGTCTGGAGTCAATCTCACTACATCCAGTGTGTCCGAGAAGTCAATGGTTTGTCCGTTGCCTATGCTTTTCCCGTTGAGCACCAGCTTGTTCCCGTTCAGGCTCCACGATTCATACTTCAGGGTGGCCATACCGATGGAGGAAGCGGTGCCGTCGGTGTTCAAGGTTACACCCTGTATTATCTGAGGATTGGCAGGCATTACTTCAATCCAGTTTCCTGCGAAATCTTTTTCCGTTCGTTGGGTAGCCGTATGGCACGAAGCCAGGATGCAAGCAGCTACGACCAGTGTCATTGATTTTTTCATGGTTGTTTTTCCTGATTAAATGTTTGGGTTAATGTATTATCACAGACAAAAGTAAGCCTATTATTTATAGAAATGCTATCTTTGCTGACAATAATTGTTAATACATTCCTTGTCCTGATGAAGACTGAAAAACAGAAAGCGGCCGAAGGCTTGCTCTACGATGCTAACAACGACCCTGAACTGCAACGGGAAATGTTGCAGACACGTTGTCTGTTGTATGAATACAATCTCTTGCCGCCCGATCGAACGGATGAGCGCGACAACCTGATACGCCGCATCCTCCATATAGGTGAAGGCGGTTGCATTATCTCACCTTTCTATTGCGATTACGGCTATCACATCCGTATCGGGCGTAATTTCTTCGGCAATACCAACCTTGTCATCCTTGACGGAGCCGATGTCTGCATCGGCGACAATGTGTTCATCGCTCCCAATGTAGGCATCTATACTGCCGGTCATCCGCTGGACATTCCTCAGCGTAACGCAGGCCTGGAGTATGCCTACCCCATCCGCATTGGTAACAATGTGTGGATAGGCGGAAATGTAGTCATCCTTCCGGGTGTGACTATTGGCGACGGTGCTGTCATCGGGGCAGGCAGTGTGGTGACACGCGACATTCCTGCCCATACGCTGGCTGTGGGCAATCCTTGCCGTCCGATACGCAAATTGGAGGAGAATACATTCTGAAACGTTGCGTTTCTCATCAATCGTTCTTGCATAAATTATCATTTGTTCATCTCCCGGTCCGAACAATAGCTTACCTTTGCATCCGCAAAAAACGAAAAGAGCGATGACAACGAAAAACGACAATCGGACTCCGCTGAAGGACAGCATCGACTTCGGCAGCATGCACATTCCAACCCTGTTCAGGAAGCTGCTGATACCTACCGTGCTGGGCATGGTGTTCTCGGCCGTATTCATCATTACGGACGGCATCTTTGTGGGCAAGGGCATTGGCAGCGATGCCTTGGCGGCGGTCAATATCACCGCTCCGCTCTTCCTTATTAATACGGGTGTGGCACTGATGTTCGGCATCGGGGCGTCGGTTGTGGCGTCCATCCACCTGTCCCACGGCAAGCCGAAGGTGGCCCGCATCAACGTGACGCAGGCCATCATCGTCTCATCCGTGCTGCTTGTCGCCTATGCCGTGGCCATCCTGTGCGACGTGGAGTGGGTGGCCCGCCTGCTGGGCAGCAGTGAGCGTCTGTTGCCGCTGGCTGTGGAGTATATGTGCTGGTTTGTGCCTTTTCTGGTGTTCAGCGCGCTGCTCAGTTCGGGCATGTTCTTCGTGCGTCTCGACGGCTCGCCCAACTATGCCATGGTGTGCAACATCATTCCCGCGCTTATCAACATCTTCCTCGACTGGCTGTTCATCTATGTCCTCCGCTGGGGCATGTTCGGCGCGGCGCTGGCTACCAGCCTGGGCTACATTGTGGGAGCGCTGATGATTCTTGCCTACCTGATGCAACGCCGCCACGTCATCCGCCTGGAGCGCATCAAGCTGAGCCTGAAGAGCCTGCGGCTGACGGCGCGCAATGTGGGCTACATGGTACGGCTGGGCCTGTCCACCTTCCTGTGCGAGGCAGCCATTGCCACCATGATGTTCGTGGGCAACAGCGTCTTCATCCGCTACCTGGGCGAGGACGGTGTGGCGGCCTTCAGCATTGCCTGCTACTTCTTTCCCATCATCTTCATGGTGTACAACGCCATCGCGCAGTCGGCACAGCCCATTCTGAGCTACAATTACGGAGCTTCGCAGCCGGCACGTGTGCGCTCGGCCTTCCGCCTGGCCCTGTGGACGGCGGTAGTGTGTGGTGTGGTGGCATTCCTCGTCACAGAGTTCTTCACCGAGGCGATTGTGGGCATGTTTGTCGATACCCATTGTCCGGCCTACCGCATCGCCGTGGAGGGGCTTCCGCTCTTTGCCGCCGGCTTTGTATGCTTCGGGGTGAACATCGTGTCCATCGGTTATTTCCAGAGTGTGGAGCGCGACCGTCCCGCCATGGCCGTCACCCTGCTGCGCGGCTTCATCCTGGTGTTGCTGTGCTTCTGGCTGATGCCCGTAGTGATGGGTGTGCCCGGCATCTGGCTGGCCGTGCCTGCCGCCGAGACACTGACACTGCTCTTCGTGCTGACCATTTATTGCAGGGGAAGGGAAAAAGAATCTACTTGCCCACACGAATAATCTCCAGCACTTCCACCACGCCGTCGTAGTCGGCGGCAAAGCCTTCGGCCGAAGGACCCAGCATCTTCACTTTCAGTTCGGCGGTGACGGGCGAGTAGGGTTCGGCACCTTCGGGCAGGGCGGCTTCGTAGCGTTTCTGTAGTTCGCCCGAGCGGTCAGCCACCCAGTAGGACACGGTATCGCCGTCGGGCGTGAACGAGCAGGCTTCGTGTCCCATGACCAGAAGGCCCTTGCAGGTCTTGACAGAATCTTGAACGGTAGCCGTTTCTTGAACGGTAGCCTCCGCCTTGCGTGAAGCGGAGTGGCAGGCGGCCATGCAAAGGCCGGCCAAAGCTGTGAAAAGGATAGCTGTTTTTTTCATGGTTATTGTAGGTTTACGATGATTTTCGCGCTGAAGATAGGCATTATCGGGGAGTGTTGGCAAGTTTGGCAACAAATAGTAGGCTGTTTTTAGTTTTATTAGGTGATTGGAAGGATAAAACCGACTATTGGAAGGGAGCGGGCAGGCGGACTCATGTCTTTCTGCTTTTTGCAGAGACGCGTCGGCGGCCTGTTGGGGAAAATGTGAGGGGGAGGGTAGACCGTATGTAAATTCGCCTGATAATCAGTGCTCAGACCATGCTTGCATTGTCTGCGGGCCATGCTTGCATGGTCTGCGGAGCGTGCTTGCATCGTCTGTGTACCGTGCTTGCATCGTCTGAGCTCCGTGCGGGTATGGTCTGCGTCCTGTGCAAATGCCTGACCGGGCGTGTGCGTACATTTTCATATCCCGAAGTCATCGTGGCCGGTCTGAAGAGCCGTTGCAGGAGAAAGCCACGAACGGGATGTACGTCCTGAAAAAAGAAGAGACTGCCTCAAGCTTGGCTTGCGACAGTCTCTTTGGGTGTCCTACGGATAGGTAGGATTATTTCTTGAAGTAGCGGTTGTACAGACCCTCAAAACCTTTACCGTGACGGGCTTCGTCCTTGCACATTTCGTGAACTGTGTCATGGATGGCGTCCAGGTTCAGGGCTTTTGCGCGAGTAGCGATGCGCTTCTTGTCTTCGCAAGCGCCGGCTTCGGCGTTCATGCGCTTCTCCAGGTTGGTCTTGGTGTCCCATACGCAGTCGCCCAGCAGTTCGGCAAACTTGGAAGCGTGCTCAGCCTCTTCCCAAGCATAGCGCTTGAAGGCTTCTGCAATTTCAGGATAGCCTTCGCGGTCGGCCTGACGGCTCATGGCCAGGTACATACCTACCTCAGTACATTCGCCCATGAAGTGGTTGTTCAGGTCTTTGATCATTTCGTCGTCGCAACCTTTGGCTACGCCGATTACGTGTTCGTCAACGAATACCAGCGGACCGCCGGCTACTGTTTCTTCTACTTCTACGAACTTGCTGGCGGGAGCCTTGCACAACGGACACTTCTCGGGAGCGGCATCACCTTCGTGAATGTAACCGCAAACTGTACATCTAAACTTTTTCATTTTTCTTTCAGATTTTAAATTAGTTGAAATTAGTTAGTTATTCTTTGTTATATATAAACGTTCTTCTTCAAGACAATGTTTACAAATACCCTTGTAATAATAGTGTATTTCGTGCACATTGTGCCCTTCCATGAATTGCGACTGAACGGGGGCTTCCGCGGTGCTCAGGTCGTATATTTTCCCACATCGTTTGCACAGGAAATGGCCGTGGGCTGCGGTGTTCGCATCGTAGCAGGTATTGCGCTCGTCAATTGTCAGGGTCTGCGCTGCACCATGCTCGCTCAGCAGTTTCAATGTGTTGTAGACCGTCGTTTTCGACAGAGTCGGTATGGACGGCGACAGGGCTGTGTAAATCTCGTCGGCAGTAGGATGAGTATGGTGGTCCATCAGGTACTGCATAATGGCTATGCGCTGTACCGAAGGCTTTATGTTGTGCAATTGCAATCTTGTTACTACATCCATCTTTGCTTCTCTTTACGAACTTGTAATCGTTACATTTTTAATTTTGATGCAAAGATAAATGGAATTCAGTGAATATGCAAAAGATTTTTCTTTAAAAAACATGAATAAACCTGCGTTTTTTGTCAGTGGCCGGACGGAGAAGGTTGTCGATGGGCATTGGTGGACGGGCTAATCTGCTCAAAACATGCGGTTAAAGGGCGTTATTCAAAAACAATTGTGTATTTTTGCACTCTATACGCAGGCAGGCCGTCAGGCTGCCGGTGCTTGCGTGTTAAATGTAATCTTCTAATTTGGATAGAAATGAATTACGGATATGTGAAAGTGGCGGCGGCTGTGCCCCGCGTCAAGGTGGCGGATTGTAACTTCAATGCCGGACAGATAGAAAAAGAGATTATCATTGCCGACGGGAAGGGAGTTCAGATTATTGTTTTCCCCGAACTGTCCATTACGGGCTATACGTGTGGTGACCTTTTTGCGCAGCAACTGTTGCTGGAAGAGGCCGAGATGGGACTGATACAGGTGTTGAACAATACCCGTCAGCTGGACATAATATCTATATTGGGCATGCCTGTTCCTCTGAACGGAGCGTTGCTGAATGCGGCTGTCGTCATACAGAAGGGAAGGGTGCTGGGCGTGGTTCCCAAAACATATCTTCCCAACTACAAGGAGTTTTACGAGAAGCGTTGGTTCACCTCGGCTTGCGAAATTACAGAGACGAGTGTGCGTCTGTGCGGGCAGGTGGTACCTATGGGGCGCAACCTGCTGTTTGAGACTTCCGACACGACCTTCGGCATTGAAATCTGTGAAGACCTGTGGGCACCCGTTCCTCCCAGTTCCGCCTTGGCGCTTCAGGGGGCTGAGATAATCTTCAATCTGTCTGCCGACGATGAGGCCATCGGGAAGCATGCTTATCTCCGTTCCCTCATCGGCCAGCAGTCGGCCCGCTGCATTGCGGGCTATGTGTTCAGCTCCTGCGGGTTCGGCGAGTCTACGACCGATGTCGTGTTCGCCGGCAACGGCCTGATTTACGAAAACGGAAAGCTGCTGGCTTCGGGTGAGCGTTTTTCTTTCGACGAGCAGGTCGTGGTGAGTGAGATAGACGTGGAATTTCTCCGTACGGAGCGCAGGGTGAACACAACCTTTGGTTCCTGCCGTTCGTTTACGGCATCGGAAGTTCCTGTGCGCATCTCGGCAGAATATGTCACACCCAAGGAGCTGAAGTTGACCCGTACCTTTGCTCCCCATCCGTTTGTGCCGCAGGGACCGACGCTGGATGAACGTTGCGAGGAGATTTTCTCCATCCAGACTTCCGGGCTGGCGCAAAGACTGGTGCATACGCATGCCAAAAGTGCGGTGGTAGGCATCTCGGGCGGTTTGGATTCTACGCTGGCCTTGCTGGTCTGCGTACGGACGTTTGATAAGTTGGGATGGCCGCGCAAGGGAATCATCGGCGTCACCATGCCCGGATTCGGAACAACCGACCGCACCCATACCAACGCCGTCGACCTGATGAACTCGCTGGGAGTGACGGTGCGCGAGGTGAGCATCAAGGAAGCCTGCCTGTGCCATTTCAAGGATATCGGCCACGATGCGGAAGTACACGATGTCGTATATGAGAACTCGCAGGCGCGCGAGCGCACGCAGATACTGATGGACATAGCCAACCAGACGTGGGGCATGGTCATCGGCACGGGCGACCTTTCGGAGCTGGCTCTGGGTTGGGCTACTTACAACGGCGACCACATGTCCATGTACGGCGTCAACGGCAGTGTGCCCAAGACGCTGGTGAAGCATCTGGTGAAGTGGGTGGCCGGGCACGGTATGGACGAGGCTTCGCGTGCCACGTTGCTCGACATTGTGGACACGCCCATCAGCCCCGAACTGATACCTGCCGACGAAAACGGCAACATCAGGCAGATTACCGAAGACCTGGTAGGACCCTACGAACTGCACGACTTCTTCCTCTATTATTTCCTGCGCTGCGGTTTCCGTCCTTCCAAAATATTCTTCCTGGCGGCGCAGACCTTCAAGAACGTCTACGACGAGGAAACCATCAAGAAGTGGCTGTCCACCTTCTTCCGCCGTTTCTTCAACCAGCAGTTCAAGCGTTCCTGTCTGCCGGACGGCCCCAAGGTGGGCAGCATCTCCATCAGTCCGCGAGGCGACTGGAGAATGCCGAGCGACGCTTCGTCAGACTCCTGGTTGCGGGAAGTGGAGGCGTTGTAGTGAGATAGAAAGAGTGTTCCGTTGGGCAATTCCCGTTCCGGGAGCGGGTTGCCCGACTTCTTATAGCCGATTGCCCGGTTACTTATAGGTAGTTATGCATTTACTTATAAGTAACCGGGCAATCGGCCATAGGTAGTTTGCTTCTTCTTTATTCGGTTTCTCCTTTGCTTTCCTTAATCAGATATACGCAGGCGGCTCCGATGATGAGCATCACGCCGGCCATGACCAGCATGTTGATTTCGGGCGCCAGCGAGCCTTCGGGGGTGAACAGGCCGAGGATGGTGCCTCCCAGGGCTGCGGCCACAATCTGCGGGATGCAGATGGTGCCGTTGAACAAGCCCAGGTAGGTGCCCATGTGTCCGCCGCTCAGCGCGTTGGTCAGGATGGTGAACGGCAGGGCCAGCATGGCGGCCCAGGCGCATCCGATGAGCAGGAAGGAGACGAACAGCATGTACTGGCTGTGGATGAAGAAGGTGGAGATGAAACCGATGCCTCCCAATACCAGACTCAGCGAGTAGACCAGACGGCGGTCCTTGAACAGGGGAATGCAGATGGCCCACAGGACGGAGCCTATGGCCTGTACGGCAAAGAGTACACCCACCCAGTTGGCGGCTTCCTGGTATTGCAGGCTGGTGGTGTCCAGCACCACTTTGCTCACTCCGTTCACCACGTGCTGGGTGGTGGGGGCGCCGAATACGTTGGCGGCAATGCTGCCGTTGGTGTAGGTCCACATGAACATGAAGGCAAACCAACAGAAGAACTGCACCAGGCCTACGGTCCAGAAGGCTTTGGGGGCTTTGACGAGCAGCTTCAGCATGTTGGTTTTCTCTTTTTCCTGCTCCTCGGTGATGCCGTGGTATTCGGCATACTCGGCAGGCGGCATCTCCTTGACCTTGGCGGAGGTGTAGATGACACACAGGATGAGGATGGCGGCGCCGATGTAGAAGGAATAAATCACGGAGTCGGGAATGACACCCTGCGGCGCCGTGTTGCTGATGCCCGCCCAGGCGAAGAAGAAGGGAAAAAGATAGCCTACCAGGCTGCCGGCGTTGCAAAGGAAACTTTGGATGGAGTAGGCCAGGCCTTTCTGCTTTTCATTGACCATGTCTCCCACCATCATCTTGAACGGCTGCATGGCCATGTTGATGGAGGTGTCGAGGAACATGAGCGAAACCAGCCCGAAAATCATGGCCGTGCTGACCTGCATTCCGAAGCTGCCGGCATTGGGCAGCAGGCACATGACGAGCACGGCAATGAGCGAACCGATGAACAGGTAGGGGATGCGCCGTCCGAAACGGGTCCAGGTCTTGTCGCTGGCGGCCCCCACAATGGGCTGCACGATGATGCCCGCCAAGGGAGGCAATATCCAGAAATAGCTCAGACTGTGAGGGTCGGCTCCCAGGGTGGAGAAGATACGGCTGATGTTGGCACTTTGCAGGGCGTAGGCAATCTGTACGCCGAAGAAACCGAAGCTGATGTTCCACAGCTTCCAAAAACTTAAATCGGGTTTAACTTTCATGGTATAATTGTCTTTTTGAATTTGTTCTCTTGATTGGTTGTCGGTCCGTCGGGCGGCTATTTGGTCGTTCCTCGGATAACCAGGTTGGTGCGTACAATCTTGTTGCCGCTCTTATCGTTCCCTTCCAGCTTGTCTATCAGAATGCTGAACGCGTTTTTGCCCACTTCCTCGCCGTGTTGCTCGATGGTGGTCAGTTTGGGGTCGGTATTCTGTGCGATGGCACCGTCCGTAAAGCCGCAGATGGAGACCTCGTCCGGTACCCGTGCGCCCACCAGTTTGCAGGCGTAGAGGATGCCCGATGCCGTTTCGTCGTTGATGGCGAAGAAACCGTCCGGACGGTTGGGGCTTTCCAGCAGGTCGGGGGTGATGGAGATGGCCCGTTCGCGGGTGTCGCACAGCTTCATCATACTGTCGTCCACCGGAATCTTGTATTTTTTCATGGCGTCCAGATAGCCGTTGCGGCGGTTTTTGGTAATCTCCAGATGGGGGGCGGAACCGTAGAAGAAAATGCGCTTGCATCCGGTCTGTATCATGTATTCCACGGCAGAGAATGAGCCGGCATAGTCGTCCACCACCACGCGGTCGGTTTTCAGTCCGGTGCAGATGCGGTCGTAGAAAATCACGGGTATATCGTTGTTGAGCAGTTCCTGATAATGTTCGTATCGGGACGTTTCTTTGGCCAGAGAGGCGATGACACCGCAGACACGGGCAGCCAGAAACGACTGTACAATCTTTACTTCCTGTTCGTATGACTCGTTGCTTTGTGCCACCAATATGTTGTAGCCGGCTTGGGAGGCCGCTTCCTCCACACCGCTCAGTACGCAGGAGAAGAAGTGGTGTACCAGCTGGGGGATGATGATGCCGATGGTGTTGCTGCGGCTGGCACGGAGGTTGACGGCAAGCACATTGGGTTTATAGTTGTGGGCGCGGGCGTATTCGTGTACCAGGTCGCGGGTCTCCTGACTGATGTCGGGATTGTTCTTAAGTGCCCTCGACACAGTGGAGACGGAAACGTTCAGTGCCCTGGCTATGTCTTTGATGGTAATCTGCGGTTTGTTCATACGTACGATTTTGTTTGGGCTCCAAAGATAGTGTTTTTGCAGTATCTTTTTGCAAAAATAGCAGAAACAGAAAAAAGTCGCCTTATTCGTTGAGAATTATTGGTTTGGAACATTGTGCAAACGATTGCATGTTCATGGAAAACGGAAAGAAGAGTTGTGATGGGTGCAGTATCTGTCAAAATACCTTATATTTGCGGATATAATTGCACAAATCAGATAAAAAGAAATGCTATGAAACATTTTTTCGGAAGATTTATTTTGTTGGGAGCAACCCTTTTGGCGGTTGCCTGTAATGGCGGCAATGACTCACAGAAGGAAGGTCAGAAGCCGGAGGACGGTTTTGTAAAGGGAGCAGACATCAGTTGGGTGACCGAGTTGGAGCAGCAGGGACATCGTTTCTATAACGCTGCCGGTCAGGAACGCGAATGCACGGCATTGATGAAGGAATATGGACTGAATGCGGTGCGTCTGCGGGTATGGGTCAATCCGTCCGCTCACGACAACTGGTGTAATAAGGAAGACCTGGTTGTGAAGGCCAAGCGTGCCAAGGACCTGGGAATGGACGTCATGGTGGACTTCCATTACAGCGACTGGTGGGCCGACCCGGGCCAGCAGCACAAGCCGGCTGCCTGGAAAGGACTGGGGCTTGCCGAACTGAAGGCGGCCCTTGAGGCTCACACCGTGGACGTGCTGAATGCCTTGAAGGCCGTAGGGGTAACTCCCCGCTGGGTTCAGGTGGGCAATGAAATCAGGCCGGGCATGTTGTGGGACGAGGATGCATCGTTGAGCGGGGCTTCGTATGACGTGAGGGAGTGTGACGTGAAAGACTCGGGCAGCACCTCGACGGCCGTGAAATATCCTGCCAACTGGGCCAATCTGGCTGCCTTTGTCAATACGGGTTATGATGCGGTGAAGTCTGTCTTTCCCGATGCCGAAGTCATTGTCCATCTGGACAACGGCTATGACAACGGACTGTACACCTGGTTCTTCGACGAACTGAAGAAGAACGGGGGCAAATGGGATTTGATAGGCATGTCGCTCTATCCTTATTGGACCATGCAGGACAAACCTGAATATACGGCCGAAAAGACCATTACGGACTGCATTGCCAACATCAAGGCCGTGAGTGCCCGATACGGTTGCGATGTGATGCTGGTGGAGACGGGCATGGAGTGTGCGGACAATCAGGGAAAGTTGGCCGGAGAGACCGTGTTGCAGGAAGGGTACAAACAGTTGGCGCGCATCCTGAAAGAATGCCGGGATAACACGGACGGCCGTTGTCGGGGCGTGTTCTACTGGGAACCGGAGTGCAAGCCCAGCCAATACAGACTGGGGGCGTTTACCGAGGACGGAAAGCCTACGGTGATAATGGATGCTTTCCTGGACTTTTAAAAATCAAATTTCAGAATTCTGATTTCAGGAACCTTAAAAACTTTTGAATAGAAAGCGATATGAAACGAAAATGGATGGTGTGTTTGGGCTGTGCCCTTTTACCGTTGCTGGCATTGGGCCAGCGGACGGAAACCCTGTTGGAAAAGAACTGGAGATTTCATCAAGGTGATGTGCCCGAGGCAGTACAGGCCACTTATGATGACAGCCGTTGGCAGACGGTGACGGTGCCTCACGACTGGGCCATCTACGGTCCCTTCGACCGCAGTCACGACCTGCAGGAAGTGGCTGTGACGCAGAACTTCGAGCAACAGGCCTCGGTGAAAACCGGCCGTACGGGTGGACTCCCTTACGTGGGCGTGGGTTGGTATCGCACCCGTTTCGATGCCCCTGCCGACCAGCCGGTGACACTGGTCTTTGACGGTGCCATGAGCGAGGCACGCGTGTATGTCAACGGGCAGGAAGCCTGCTTCTGGCCTTTCGGCTACAATTCTTTCCACTGCGACGTTACACCTTATTTAAATAGGGATGGCAAGAGCAACCTGTTGGCCGTAAGGCTGGAGAACCGTCCCCAATCATCACGCTGGTATCCGGGAGCCGGGCTTTACCGCAACGTGCGTGTGGTGGTGACGGAGCCGGTGCATGTGCCTGTTTGGGGTACCCAGCTGACCACTCCCCATGTGGCTGCCGACTATGCTTCCGTCTGCCTGAAGACGACCGTGGAGGGGGCAGGCGAGAAGGCGGTGCGGGTGGTGACGGACATCCTTTCGCCCGAAGGCAAAGTGGTGGCCAGTAAGGACAACACCTGTAAAATCAGTCACGGGCAGCCTTTCGAGCAGAACTTCCTGGTGAACGGACCGCAACTCTGGTCGCCCGAGACACCTTATTTATATATGGCAGTTTCCAAATTGTATGTAGATGGCCGTCAGGTGGACGAATATACTACCCGTTTCGGCATCCGCAGCATTGAGATTGTGGCGGACAAAGGCTTTTTCCTGAACGGGAAACACCGCAAGTTCCAGGGCGTATGCAACCACCACGATTTGGGCCCGTTGGGAGCCGCCGTGAATCGTGCCGCCCTTCGCCGCCAGCTGACGCTGCTGAAGGATATGGGTTGTGACGCCATCCGCACTTCCCACAACATGCCTGCGCCCGAATTGGTGGAGCTGTGTGACGAAATGGGCTTTATGATGATGGTCGAGCCTTTTGACGAGTGGGACATCGCCAAGTGCATGAACGGCTATCACCGCTACTTCAACGAATGGGCCGAGCGCGACATGGTGAACATGCTCCGTCAGTATCGCAACCATCCCAGCGTGGTGATGTGGAGCATCGGCAACGAGGTGCCCACCCAGTGCAGTCCTGAGGGCTACAAGGTGGCTTCATTCCTGCAGGACATCTGCCACCGTGAAGACCCCACGCGCCCTGTCACCTGCGGTATGGACCAGGTGTCCTGTGTGCTGTCCAACGGCTTTGCGGCCATGCTCGACGTGCCCGGCCTGAACTACCGGACGCACCGTTATGTGGAGACTTATGAGAAACTGCCGCAGAACATTGTACTTGGGTCGGAGACAGCCTCAACTGTCAGTTCGAGGGGAGTTTACAAATTTCCTGCGGAACTGAAGAAGCAGGCCATGTACGACGACCACCAGTCCTCCGGCTACGACTTGGAAGCCTGTTCGTGGTCCAACGTGCCCGACGAGGATTTTGCCTTGGCCGACGATTACGACTGGACCATCGGTCAGTTTGTCTGGACAGGTTTCGACTATCTGGGCGAACCTTCGCCTTACGACACCGACGCATGGCCCAGCCACAGCTCCGTGTTCGGCATCATAGACCTGGCCGGCCTGCCCAAAGACCGCTACTATCTCTACCGCAGCATCTGGAACCGTCAGGCCCATACGCTGCACGTGCTGCCCCACTGGACGTGGCCTGGCAGGGAAGGGGAGAACACGCCGGTCTTTGTCTATACCGACTATCCCGAAGCCGAGCTGTTTGTCAACGGAAAGAGCTACGGCAGGCAACGCAAACTGACGGCCGATGAGGCGCGTGCCTTGCAGGGAAAGGACTCTTTGTGGCTGCAGCGCCGCTACCGTCTGATGTGGACAGATGTGCCTTACGAACCGGGCGAACTGAAAGTCGTGGCCTATGACCGCACGGGCAAGGCGGCGGACGAAAAGGTGGTGCGTACGGCCGGCAAGCCCCATCACCTGGAACTGGTGGCTGACCGGATGAAACTCACTGCGGACGGCAAAGACTTGGCCTACATCACGGTTCGCGTGGTGGACAAGGACGGGAACTTGTGTCCCGCAGACAGTCGTCTGGTCAGTTTCACGGTGAAGGGGGCAGGCACTTATCGGGCAGCCGCCAACGGCGACGCCACCTGCCTCGACCTGTTCCACCTGCCCCGTATGCACGCCTTTAGCGGACAGCTGACGGCCATTGTGCAGAGCGGGACCGAAGCTGGAACGCTGGTGTTCGAGGCCAAGGCTCGCGGACTGAAGTCGGGCAAGCTGCAGTTGGAGGTTGCCCGCTGACGGCTTTCTCTTCTTAGGAAATACTCTTCATGTCAGAAACGGACTCTTTATGTAAATAAACAGAGGCGTTCTGAGCATCGGAACGGGAGTACGGGAATGTGTCAAGAAACAGGGAATATCCTGCTGAAACATTCCTGTACTCCCGTTCTTGCTACTATCTACTTTCCGGGTGCTAACTATGGACTTTAGCCGCCTGACTATGGACTTGGGAGCGCTAATCAGGGACTTTCAAATACGGAGCAGAATTTGTTAAACCGTATCTGATGCTTCTGGGGGATGGTGTGTATGCTGAAGGTGAAATTTATTCTATATATACAAGCATCTCTTCTAGTGGATAATGTTTGGTGAAATAGACGGAGTTCACCCGGAACGTGGCTGGTTACTAAAAATAGGCGTGCCGATATGCGTGTCAGATATTGTTATCGGCGGATGTGTGTTGGATAAGTCGGGAAAGCTTACAAATTGAGGGAAAATGAGATATCTTTTTAAATTATTGGAAATCAGCCGTTTATATTTTTGATTGTGGTGCTTCTATTGATAGTAGGCAACATTCGCATCGAAGGTAGGCGACCTTCGCCCTAATAGTAGGCGACCTTCGGCGCCAATGGAGGCAAGGCGGATAGCCGGAAATGGATAAATCTTGTCGTGCAGGTGCTTTCGTCTTCGTGTGATGTCTGTATTTATGACTATATAGATGTCGTCTCCACATTCTGCTCCCGGCTCGGTATCCAAAATCGGGGCAAGAGGCGTAAGGGACTTCTCCCCTCTTTTTATCCGGATGGTGTAAACTGTGCGCGTGAAACCTTTAACATACCAAATGGTTTTCGGACAGCCTCTCGAATGTATTCGTGGGATGTAGGGGCAGCGGTATTTGCGATAATCCTCTTCCTGCATTCTTTTGATGCAAACGATTGCATTGTTGCATAGGTGCCTTTTAACAGTTCTGCGGACAGACTTAAACGATAAACTTATACTTTTGTCTTGCTGCGCAGTGGGCTGTACGTAATGTTCCTGTGCGAGAGACGTCGAACTCTATTCGATAAAATAAATATTTATTGTTAACTTTAATTTTTTAGATGCATGAAGCAAGTTAATCTTAGAATCTATCGAACGATTCTTACCCTAATCTTAGGGGTGTTCTTGTCTGTAGGCGCTTATGCACAAACGATTACCGTGAAAGGGCATGTGAAGGATGCCTTGGGCGGTGTCGTCGGCGCAAATGTTGTAGAAAAAGGTAATACTTCTAACGGTACGATTACCGACTTGGACGGTAATTTCACTTTGACCGTTCCCCAAGGAGCTACATTGGTGGTTTCGTTTATCGGTTACAAAACTGTTGAAGTGGCTGCCGCCCCTTCGGTAGTGGTGACTTTGCAGGACGATTCCGAGTTGCTGAGCGAGGTGGTAGTTGTAGGTTATGGTCGGACGAAAAAGGATGATTTAACAGGTTCGGTAACGGCTATTAAACCAGATGAGCTTAGTAAAGGTATTACAAACAGTGCACAAGACATGTTAGTTGGAAAGGTACCGGGTGTAGATGTGATTACAGCAGGTGGTACTCCTGGTGCAGGAGCTCAAATCCGTGTACGTGGTGGGTCTTCCTTGAACGCTTCCAATGATCCTTTGATTGTTATTGACGGTTTGACTATTGATAACAATACCCCTACCGGTATGAGTAATCCGTTGGCAATGATTAATCCCAACGATATTGAAAGTTTTACTGTATTGAAAGATGCTTCGGCTACGGCTATTTACGGTAGTCGTGCATCTAACGGTGTCATCATTATCACCACTAAAAAAGGGAAAAGTGGAGCTGCGCCTTCCGTATCATACAATGGTGACATGACGATTTCTATGATTCAGAAAAAATACGATGTTTTGACTGCTGATGAGTTTCGTGGGCTTGTTGGAGAGCTTTGGGGAGACAAAGCCGGTGAAGTCGGTATGGGTAATGCCAATACGGATTGGCAGGATGAGATTTTCCGTACAGCCATTTCTCACAGCCATAACGTATCTATATCTGGAGGTGTGAAAAACATTCCTTATCGTTTAAGTCTGGGCTACAATTCTTCTGATGGTATTGTTGAAACTTCATGGATGCGTCGTGCCAATGTCGGTTTGAATCTTTCTCCTTCATTCTTTGACGACCATCTGAATGTTAAAGTCAATGCCAAATATATGTATGAGAAAAACCGTTATGCCGATGCCGGAGGAGCCATTGGTGCTGCTCTTTCCATGGATCCCACGTTGCCGGTCTATTTTGATGCAGATGACGAGCGTGCTCCTTTCTTTGACGGTTACTATCAGTATTCTCAGGCTCCTAAAGATTTTAATGCAGAATGGAAATATACAAATAATCCTAATGCACCGCAAAACCCGGTAGCGCTTTTGCAGCAAAAGAGCATCAAGGCTGCGGCAAATGACTTTACCGGCAATATCGAGGTAGACTATAAAATCCATGGTTTTGAAGATTTGGTATTGCATGCCAGTTATGGTGGTCAGTATACGGAAAGTAAGCAGGATGATGTGATTTCTAAGTATTCTTATTCAAACAATTATTATGGTTGGGACGGTGTGACTCAAACTTATAAGTATAGCATCACTGCCAATGCCTATGCACAATATATAAAAAAAGTAGGTGACCATAACTTTGATATCATGTTGGGTGGTGAGGAAAGTCACTTTCATCGCAGCGGCTACAATTACGGTCAAGGAACTGACCCGTATACAGGCGAACCTCATGATGCCAAACTACGCGAAGAACAGGCGTGGGCCACTCACAATAGTTTGGTTTCGTATTTTGGACGTCTGAATTATACTTTACTTGACCGATATATGCTTACGGCCACGTTCCGTGCCGACGGCTCTTCTCGTTTCTCTGAAAATAATAGATGGGGCTATTTCCCTTCGGTGGCTTTGGCATGGAAGATTAACGAAGAGGCATTTATGAAAGATCTTACTTGGTGGAATGAGTTTAAATTGCGTTTGGGCTGGGGTATGACTGGTCAGCAAGATATCAATTCTGATTTTGGTTATGTAACCCATTATACAACCAGTGATTCTTTCGCTCTTTATCCTTTTGGAGATACTTATTATAATACGATGCGTCCGTCTGCTTACAATCCGGATTTGAAATGGGAAACAACAACGACCTATAATGCAGGTTTTGATGTAGCATTCTTGAATAATCGAATTACGGCTAATATTGATGGTTATTATCGTAAAACAACTGATTTGTTGAACTCGATTACGATTCCGGTTGGTATGCAGTTCGGTTCTCAGCTGACTAAAAATATCGGTTCTCTGAAGAACTATGGTGTTGAATTCGGCATCAATGCAAAGCCCATCGTAACTAAGGATTTTACTTGGGATATTAGTTACAACATTTCTTGGAATCATAATGAGATAACTGATTTGGTTGATGGTGACGAAGGTTATTATACTTGGGCTGGTACAAAGATTAGCCGTGGTAACAATACATTGATACAAGCGAATACTGTAGGCGAATCTACCAATTCCTTCTTTGTTTATCAACAGGTTTATGACGAAAATGGGAAGCCTATTGAAGGAATGTATGTGGATCGTGATGGTAATGGTCGCATTGACGACGGTGACCGCTATTTCTATAAGAAACCTGCAGCTGATGTCATTATGGGTCTTACCACTAAATTCCTATACAAAAACTGGGATTTGAGCATGTCTTTCCGTGCTTCGATAGGTAACTATGTATATTATGACTTCCTCTCCAATCGGGCTATGGTCAGTCAGGCTGGTTTGTACACCAACAGTACCCTCCATAACACCACCCCTGAGGCTGTAGAGTTAGGATTTACGGGTACGGGAGCAGGTAATACCAACTATTTGAGTGATTATTTCGTCCGCAATGCCTCTTTCTTGAAATGTTCCAATATTACATTAGGTTACTCTTTCCCGGCTTTGTTCAAAATTGCGGGGCGTGAGACATGTTCGGGACGTGCTTTCCTTACAGCACAGAATCCGTTTATCATAACTAAATATAAAGGTATTGACCCTGAAGTGTCAAGCGGTATCGATTCTAATCCTTATCCGCGTCCTTTCAGTATCCAAGTGGGACTAAGCCTTAATTTCTAATCCATTTTAATTCGAAATAATATGAAACATATATTTATGAAGACGGTCCTTGCAGCTCTTTTGATGGGCGGAGTGACCACATCATGTATCAACGACTTGAATATTTCATCCATTGACCCGCAGTCCAGTTCCAGTTATGGCGATATGGAATTGCTGGCCAAAATATATGGTACGCTTGGCTTAACCGGACAAAGAGGCCCTGCAGGTAATGGAGACATTAGTAGTGATGAAGGTGAAAGCGGTTTCTATCGTACGACTTTCAATTTGCAGGAATTGTGTACCGATGAATGTGTTTGGGCATGGCAGACAGATGCTGATATTCCTCAAATAACTAACATTGAGTGGACTTCTTCATCACCTCGTGTACAGTGGGCATTTCAACGTTTGGCATTTGATGTTACCTTGTGTAATTTCTATCTGACCAATACCGAAGAAAAGGCAGAAGATCCGCAATATAAGCTTTATCGTGCTGAGGTACGTTTCCTTCGTGCGCTTCATTTGTGGTATTTCTTGGATTTGTGGGGAAAAGCTCCTTTCAAAACTACTTATGATATTTATGAGTTACCGGTAGAAAAAGCTGGTAAGGAACTTTATGACTGGATTGATCAGGAACTTACAGAAATAGAACCTCAAATGGCAGAGGTGGGTGAGTTTAACAATAGCTCTAATTTCGGTCGTGCGGATAGAGGTGCTGCCTATATGCTTCATGCTCGTTTGGCACTCAATTCGGAAGTTTATACTAACGGTGCAGTGAAGGATTACCAGAAGGCAATTGATTATTGTAATTTGTTAGAGGGTAAATATGAACTTTCAACAGCGGACAAGAATGGTTATACTGGTTATGAACAGGTGTTCATGGCGGATAATGACGAGAATCCCCAGGCCATGAAGGAAATCATCTTGCCTATTCGTCAGGATGGCGTGAAAACGAAATGTTATAGTGGTTCCAATTATCTGGTTAGTTCTACTCGTATTACCGGAATGCCTTACATGGGAACCAATAACGGTTGGAGTTGTAACTTTGCTAGAGCAGCTTTGGTTAAGAAATTCTTTTCTAATCTTGATGATTGTCCGTTGGCAACAGAAAAGGCACCGGATAACTCTACAGAAGCAGATATCATAGCACTTGATGAGGCTGCCGGTACTACCACTAAGGATGTGCAACGTAAGGCCAATGATGATCGTGCATTGTTTTATTCCGGTTGTGGCGGTGGACTTCGTAGCATTGAGTTTGAGCAGATTACTGGTTTCAACTCAGGTCTTTCTATCGTAAAGTGGAGTAATATTCGTACCGATGGTGCTCCTACTTCGCATGTTGAGTTCCCGGATGTGGATATACCTTTGATTCGTTATGCTGAAATGTATCTGACTCGTGCAGAAGCCAAGTATCGTCTGACTGGTGATCCGCAACAGGCACGTGCTGACATTGAAGTATTGCGTAACCGTGCTGGCGCTTCTACCCCGGCAACTATTACCGAACAATTTATTATTGATGAATGGTGCCGTGAATTCTATATGGAAGGACGTCGTCGCAGTGATTTGAACCGTTTCGGATTATTCACCGGAGACAAGTACATTTGGGATTTTAAGGGTGGTGTAGCCGAAGGTAAAAGTGTAGCTGATTATTTTAAAGTTTATCCTATCCCTGCTGATGACATTAGAGGAAATGAGAACTTGAGCCAGAATGAAGGCTATTAATAAGGATATTATTTGTTGAATTAGTAAAAAACATTATATGATTATGAAAAATATACTGTCAGGAATGTGGCTCTCCATTCTATGTATGGTATTGTTCATCTCTTGTGAAAAAGATTTGGACAGTAATCCGACATTCCAAGAGAATACCACAGGCTTTGTTCTGAATATGCCGGCAAATGCTGCCAATAATGTACTTGACCTGTTGGCTGCCGATAAAATAACATTTACTACCAGTCAGCCTGATTATGGTGGCATACCTTTGGCAACGAATTATGATTTGGAGATCTCTTTTGAAGATTTTAGTGGGGAAAATCCTGTTTATAAGGTTGTGACAAGTTCTTCGTCTACTGTTATTGAAATTTCGGGGAGCAGGCTGAATGATGCGGTTGTCAATATGTTCTTGGAAGCCAATGAGGGGGTAGAATATCCTTCAGGTGAAGTGAAAGATTTGTATGTGCGTTTGCATGCCAACGTCAACGGTTTGGATAAGGGCCATTGTTATTCCAATGTCATAAAAATACAAGTTGTAGCTACTTATCAGGCTCCGAGCATCACATTGCCCGAGAAACTTTACGTAGCAGGTTCGAGCATTGGAGCACCGTGGGGTACATGGAAAGAATTAGTTCCGGTGTACGGTTTGCCTGGTAACTACTTTACTGTTGTTTATATCCCGGAAGGTGGCGAATTTAAGTGGGGTACTTATCCTGAACAGTGGTTGGGTTATGCTGACATCAATCTGTATAATGATGTAGCTGATGCCGGATTATCTGACAATGGCGGTAATATAAAAGTGGCTAATGGTGGATGGTATGTGCTTTATTTTAAGGCAAAGATTGATGGTGAGTCTATCAATTATACACTGAATGTACATCCAACAGCATTTTATATCATTGGTAATGCTACTTCTTCCTGGACAGACTCCGATCCTGCATTGAAGTTCACAGCACCCGCTGATGATACTGGTGTCTGGGTTTCTCCTGAATTTATAGGTGGAGGTGAAATGAGAGCTTATGTGAAGGTTGCTGAGTTTGAATGGTGGCGTACTGAATTTACTCTGTTTGATGGTAAGTTGTTCTGGCGTAATGACAATATTCCTAATAGCTGGGAAGAAACTATGGGAACAGAGTATAGTGTTAAACCGGCAGCCGGCCAGAAACTGTATCTCACTATTGGCACACCGGGTGTGGACGCTATAGAAAAAGGTGAGGTGAAGTAACCTGAATGATAATCTTATTTTTAAAGGAAATAAACATTATGAAGAAAAATCAGATATTTACAAGTATATTCCTTATGGGAATTGCCTTAGGGGCTTGTACGGAAGATTATACGGATTGGGCTAACCCCCAATCCAATTCTCCCGAAGATCCGGCTGCTAAATATGAAATCAGCTTTGCGGCCGGAGCCGGTGCTACGGTTGATATGGATCAGTTTTATGAAACGGTAGCTGAGGAATTGCAGGCAACGGATTCTGTCGAAATCGCGTCTTTGTCTTCTACAAATCCCAATGTGGCTTCTATCAAATTGAACAGCATCAATATTAATGGACTGACAATCAATGCTACTGTCAGGGATGGCAATGTGAAAGTCAATACGCTGGAATTGGATTCTGTAGTACGCGATGCGTTTTTCAGTCGTGCTCATGTGGAACGGGTTTTTGATGTTAACATGAACGTGGCTGCCAAGCTGAAGAGTGGTGAGGCTGTCAACGTTTCCGGAACATCTCAGGCCAAACTGACTCCGATTTCAACTCCTGCTATTAGTGAAGGTGGTTATGTTTTGTTGGGTGACTTTACAGGATGGGATCCTGCTAATCCAATGGCTATGACACCAGTTGCCAATAAAGAAGGCGTATATCAGGTTACTGTAGAGACAACCAACGAAGCTTCCAGCTATTTCAAGTTCTATGCAGCTTATGATGTGAACGGTGGCTGGGATGCTGCCAATGCTGTACAAATGGGATGTCGCGTCAATGGTGATACAAAGACTGAAAACTTTGTGGTATGGACAGGTGATAAGTATAAAGTAGAAACTCCAGCTATTGCAGGAGCTGGTCATTTCATCATTACGCTTGATGTCGTTAACTATACTTATTCGGTAGCTCCGGCAACAGCTTATCTTTATATGGCTGGCGACGTTAATGGCTGGAGCCATGTCGATATGCTGGCAAGCCTGGAGTTCAACAACATTTATACAGGTTATATGTATCTCAATCAGAATGGATTTAAGTTCAGTTCCGAGCCGAATTGGGATGGTACGAATTACGGAGCCGATTTCAGCACGGCTCCTGATGCTGCCAATATCACGATCACTGAGCCCGAAGGTTTCTATCAGGTAGTGGTAGACCTGAATGAGAAGACATATACTTTGACTCCTATTGCAATAGGTATTATTGGTAGTGCCACTCCGAGCGGATGGGACAGCGATACGGATATGACTTACAGCATTGAAAATCGTTGTTGGACCATTACAACAGATTTGACAGATGGTGAGATTAAATTCCGTGCAAATGATGATTGGACAATCAGCTGGGGAGGAACTCCAGAACAGCTGACTACCCAGAACGGAGGAAATATTGCGGTTGCAGCCGGTAAGTATACGATCAACCTTTATCCTATTGTACAATTGAACCAGCTAGTTGATAGAATAAGTGGAAAAATAGTCAACAGGTAATTCTTTTTGAATGATTATAAGAAGTCCTCTTTCTTGCATTGAATAGTGTCTGAAAGAGGACTTTTTTTGGTGCCTATGCTTTCTAAATATTGGTTACCAGTAATTTCATGCAAACGTTTTCAGGTTAAGACTTACTTTTTCTTGTCATCATATTTATTGAAACAATGAAGACTTGCTTATCTTTGAATTAACATTTAAAATCTAATGATATGAAGAAATCTTTGTCTTTTTTCTTGTTTTGTATGTTGCTCTCCTTCTTCTACGCCTGTTCGGACAGCAATGACCCCATCCCGGAACCGACTCCTGAACCGGAACCGGAGCCGACTGAAGAATGGATGACTTTGACCGCCACTCCCGATGAGTGGGACAACCGGAAGCGGGCTGATATTTCGTACCAATTGCTGGTTTATTCCTTTGCAGACAGTGACGGGGATGGTTGTGGAGACTTGAATGGTGTTACATCCAAACTGGACTATTTGCAGCAGATGGGGGTGAGTGCCATTTGGCTGTCGCCCATTCATCCGGCCATGTCCTATCACGGATATGACGTGACGGACTATACGGCGGTTAATCCGCAGTATGGCACGATGGCCGATTTTGAGAGGCTGGTGTCCGAGGCCCATCAACGGAACATCAAGGTCTATCTGGACTATGTGATGAACCACACGGGGAAAGACCATCCGTGGTTTGTCAGTGCCAAAGCGTCGCCAGACAGCGAATATCGCGACTACTATGTGTTTTCGCAAGATCCGGCCACAGACATCGCTGCCGGAAACATAGCCATGATAGCGACCGAAGGGGCAGCGGGATACAATGCCGGCGAGTGGTTTGCCACCACAACGGCCGATGCCGGGGTGAAAGGATGCTACCGGTTTGTGCTGGACTGGTCGGACGCTTCGAAGCCCACAGTGACCGTGACCGAAGCCGAAACACCCGACGCGGACAATCCCGATGCGGGTACCGCCGGCGCCAAGTATTTGTATTATGGCGATGAGGTTTGCAAGAAGTTCTATGACCGTGGCAACGGCATCTATGAACTGACCGTAGACTTTGCCTCAAGTTGGGGCTTCCTGATACGTACCAGCAACACGACGTGGGATGGGGGAACCAAATATGGCGCTCCGTCCAAATCGTCGAAGGTGAAGATGGGCGAACCGTTTGCGCTGGACAACAAGACGGCTGCCGACATCCTGTTTGAGTCGATGAACCTGTGGTACTATCATTCCCACTTCTATACCGACTGGTTTGCCGACCTGAACTATGGTCCGGTAACTGAGGTTGCCACCAATCCCACTTACTTGGCCATGGCAGATGCTGCCAAGGGATGGGTGGACAAAGGTGTGGACGGATTGCGCCTGGATGCCGTGAAGCACATCTACCACAACGCCACGTCCGATGAAAATCCGCGTTTTCTGAAAACTTTCTACGACGATATGAACGCCTACTACAAGCAGACCGGTAAGGCGGACGACTTCTACATGGTGGGCGAAGTGCTTTCGGAACACAACGAAGTGGCACCCTACTATGCGGGTTTGCCGGCTTTGTTTGACTTCTCCTTCTGGTATCGGTTGGAGTGGGCTATCAATAACGGTACCGGCCGCTATTTTGCCAAGGACATCATGGATTATCAGCAGGAGTATGCCGCCTATCGCTCCGGCTATATTGAAGCGACCAAGCTCTCCAACCACGACGAGGACCGTACGGCTTCCAAGTTGGGCAAGTCGGCTGCCAAGTGCAAACTGGCCGCTGCCGTACTGCTGACGGCGGCAGGCAGTCCGTACATCTATTATGGCGAGGAACTGGGGTTATATGGTACCAAGACAAACGGCGACGAGTACGTGCGCAGTCCCATGTTGTGGGGAGATGCTTCGACCACAGCCTATACGGACAAGGTGGATGTGGGAGTGGCTTCATCGGTACGTCCGGTGACGGAACAGCAGACGGATGCGGCTTCGTTGCTGCATACTTATATCACCTTTGCGCAGTTGCGTAACACTTATCCGGCCTTGGCCGAAGGAACCATGAGCAGGCATCCTGTATATAACGATGCCAACGGAACTTATGAAGCCTTGGCAGCCTGGTATATGACGAAAGACAGTGAGAAAATGCTTGTATTGCATAACTTTGGAAGTGCAGAACTGCAATTCCCGCTGACGGACGAGGTGGAGAAGGCGGTCGCTGTCTCAGGCGATGTGAAACAGACGGAGAGCGACGGGCAGACGCAGTTGAAGATGGGTGGATATGCCTCGGTAGTCTTTATCTTGAAATAGGTCTGGCAGAGAACCTGCTTATTCGTAAATCCACATCAGCACCCGGTTGAGCCACTTCCAGCGGAAGCGGAACCAACGCCGGGTGCTGATTTGTTTTCCGCCGAAGCGGAGTACAAATTCCCGGTAACCGTGCTTGCGGAAGGGAAGGCCCACGTCCATGAACTCCAGATGGCGGTAACCGCGTTGCTTGGCGTCGTCCAGCGCTTTCCATACGGCCAGGATGCCGGGATATTGCAGGGCATACGTTTTCCGCATTCCTCCCGAGAACCATAGATAGGCATTGTCGTCGGAGTAGATGCAGGCACTGCCGCCGATAATCTTTTCCTTGTATGTGACGATGAATATCTTGCTCCGGGAACTTTCCGTCATTTGTTTTTCCAGTTGCTGAAAGAAGTTCAGACTGGGGAAGTGGCGCCGTATTTTGGACGAATAGTTCTTGTGCAGCATGCGGGCAAATTGTCTGATTTCCTCCTGCGTGTGTGCTTCCTTCACTTGGGCGCCGTTTTTGAATCCCTTCTTAATCTGCCGGATGCGCGACGGGCTGAACCGGGCTTCCACCCGGTCTGCATTGTGCAGGGAGTTGCGCACGCGTAGCCAGTTGACGGCAAAATAGCGGTTGTCACGGAAGGACTTGTAGCCGAACATGGCATTCTCCAGATTGCGGAACTCGATGAGGAACGAATTCCGTAGGGCCTCGACGGTCAGCCGTTGTAGCATTTCGCTGAATATAGCCTCCTTGTCGGACGTCTCGTCGAAGTATTCTCCCGTGCCGTAGACTTCGCATCTGAGGATGAAGGCCGGTGGAAAGAGGCGGCTGCTTTTGCGCAGAACGGCCAGCAGCTTGGCCACAGGCTTCCCGTCCTGTGAGGCCACGATGAGGATAGGCGAATATCCCGACGTCGCTTCGTAGATGTGGAAAAGCTCTGTGGAGTGGAAGGTATTGGTGCCGGGCAGGTCGGGCACTTTGCTTCCGCGGTAATAGGTGGTCAGTTTCAGCGGCATAGCCTGCAATTTTATATTCTCATATACCATTATTCGTTTGTCATGCACTCCCAGTCGGTAATTGTACCTGTTTCGGACGAGAAGGCGGCACCTATCTTATAGATGGTGCGGGAGTCGGATTCATATTCGCGGGCATAGCCTTTCGCCTCTATCTGCTGCAAGGCTTCGGCTGCCGTGCCGTCCAGCTTGAACTCGAAGAGGTAGACGTATTGCGGCGTCTCCACGATGCAGTCCACGCGCCCCAGGCTCTGCACCTTCTCCACGTAGACGGTGTAGACGCTGATGAGGCGCATGATGAGATAGAACGTGTATTGGAAGTAACGCTCCCGTTCCGCCTCGTTCTCCTTGCGCCGCATGGTGTAGGGGATGCTCGCCAGGAAGGAAGTGAACAGTGTGCGGACTCTCTCCACCTCGCCGCGGCGCATGGCGGTGACCGCATCGCGCACCCACACTCCCGTGCTCTCCGAAGGCTTCAGGTAGGAAGCGGCCAGCATGGTCAGGAAGCCGCTCTTTACTTCGTTGTTGGGAAAGTCGAGCAGGAAGGTATTGAAATCCATATCATAGCCCTTGATGGTGAGGTAACCGCTCTGGTAAATCATGGGCAGCGGTTTCTCCACGTCCGCCTTATAGTCGATGAACTCTTCCAGCGCGTAGTACTTGCCCGTCAGTTCGTTCATGTTCTCGTTGAAGTGGGAAAGCAGGCGGATGAGGTAGGTCGGCGTGCCCGTGCGGAACCAGTAGTCATACATCCGGCGGCTGTCGAGGGCATTGAGCAGGCTGAAAGGATTGTACACGTCTGTCATTCGGTCGCTGAAGTGATAGCCGTCGTAGTGCTCCTTCAGACGCTGTTTCATCTCTTCCGGCGTGCAGCGGTAGTCCACGGCCATATCGGCGATGGGTTGGAGGAAATAGTGTTCGATTTCGTCCTGTGTAATGCCGCATAGGGTCTCGAAGCGGGCATCCATACTGATGTCCTTCGGCTGGTTGAAGCCGCTGAACACGCTCACCTGCGAGAATTTCGTCACGCCCGTCAGCAGCACGAATTTCAGGTGCTGGTCTGCTCCCTTGAAGACGGAATAAAAGCTTTTCAGCACATTGCGGTGACGGTCTTCCAGTTCTGTGTCAACGTCCAACACATCGAGTATCGGCTTGTCATATTCGTCTATGAGCACCACAGCGCGGCGGCCCGTCTGCTCGTGGGCTGCACGCAGCACCTTGATGAAACGGCCTCCCAAGTCCAGCATTCCCTGTTCCGAGGGAAGTCCGTAGGCCTTCTCCCAGTCGGACACATAGCCGTTCAGACGTTTCTCCAGGACACCCGCCTGCGTGAAGTCCGAGCCGTTGAAGTCCACATGAAACACCGGATACGTTTCCCACGCGGTTTCCAGCCGCTCAATGGCCAGTCCCTTGAACAGCTCCTTGCGTCCCTCGAAGTAGTTCTTCAGGGTAGACACCAGCAGGCTCTTACCGAAGCGGCGCGGACGGCTGAGGAAATAAATGCTACCTTCGTGTACCAATTCATAAACCAAATCTGTCTTGTCTATATAGACATAACCTTCTTCGATGATGCGGTCGAAACTCTGTATTCCGATGGGATATTTCATAACTTTGCATGCTTGGTTCGATTCTGCAAAGATAAAAGATTAAATGAAGAACTTGCCAAATTGGGGAAAGATAATTGACGCAAGCCGGTTGTCCTTCGTCTTTCCGGAGCAAAAACGTCTGGTGAAAATTGGGTAAAGTAGTTAGTTATCTCTATCTTTGCCACCACTTAAAACAAATGAAAACGATATGGAAAGTTTCAGTGAATTGATAAAGGTACGCCGCAGTATGCGGAAGTTTACGGACGAAGAGTTGACGCAGGACGAGGTAGTGGCGTTGTTGAAGGCGGCCCTGATGGCTCCTTCGTCCAAGCGGAGCAATCCCTGGCAGTTTGTGGTGGTGGACGATAAGGAAACGTTGAAAGGACTCTCGCACTGCAAGGAGCAGGCTTCGCAGTTCATTGCCGATGCCGCCCTGGCCATTGTGGTGACAGCCGACCCTCTGGCCAGTGATGTGTGGATAGAAGATGCGTCCATCGCCTCCATCTATCTTCAGTTGCAGGCCGAGGATTTGGGGTTGGGCAGTTGCTGGGTACAGGTGCGCGAACGCTATACGGCCGCTGGGATGCCTTCGGACGAATACATCCACGGTTTGCTGGACATTCCCTTGCAGCTGCAGGTGCTCAGTGTCATTGCCATCGGGCATAAGGGAATGGAACGGAAACCCTTCAACGAAGAGCATCTGCAATGGGAGAAAATCCATTTGAACAAATACGGAGGGAAATAACGGTGAGTGCGGCAAAAGCAAATAACAACAGAGATACTTATAAGGCGGCCGCTGTCACGCTGATACTCTTCGGGGTACTTTATCTGGTGGACAAACTGGTGCATTTTTCCTCATTGGGGCTGCCGTGGGTGATGCGGAAGGATAATTTCCTGCTCTATACGGCCATAGTCTTTCTTTTGTTCAAGCGCGACAAGTCGGTGGGGCTGGTTCTGGCCGCCCTGTGGCTTATTTTGAACTTCGGTCTGATAACGGCTCTTGTGGGAACCATGTCCGCCTACATCCTTCCGTTGGCTCTGCTGGTGGTGGGAATCATATTGTATTGGCTGGCTACACGCTGAATTTGTTGTGAACGAGATGGAAACAGAACATACCCCGATAGTGATGGTGGGTGCCGGCAATCTGGCTACCCATCTGGCGAAAGCTCTTTATGCCAAGGGCTTTCGCATTGTCCAGGTTTACAGCCGTACGCTGGAGGCGGCCCGGATGTTGGCTCGGAAGGTTGGCGCAAGTGCTACGGATGAGCTTTCGGCCCTTGTACCGGATGCGGCTCTTTACATTGTTGCCCTGAAGGATGCGGCCCTGGCCGACAGATTGCCCGAGATTGTGTCCGGTAGGGAGAACGCCTTTTGGGTGCATACGGCCGGAAGCATCCCGATGGATATATGGAAGGGAAAGGTGGCGCGATATGGCGTGTTCTACCCCATGCAGACCTTCAGCAAGCGGCGGGAAGTGGATTTTGCCACCATCCCCATTTTCATTGAAGCCTGTTCGGAGGAAGGGGAGCGCTTCCTGAGCGGCATTGCGTCCGTCCTCTCCGGCAAGGTGTTCTCTGCTACCTCCACGCAGCGCAAGAGCCTGCATCTGGCGGCCGTGTTTGCCTGCAATTTCTCCAATCACATGTATGCCCTGGCTGCCGAATTGCTGGACAAGTATGGGTTGCCGTTTGACGTCATGTTGCCGCTGATAGACGAAACGGCACGCAAAGTGCACCAGTTGGATCCGCGGGAGGCACAGACCGGACCGGCTGTCCGCTACGACCGGAATGTGATGGACGGACACCTCGGGATGCTGGCCGACGAGCCTGTGCTTGGTGATATTTATCGGAAACTGAGCGAAAGCATCCACAGCCTGGCCGAAGGCCGGGCGGCGAAGACAGAATGATGTGAAACGGGAATCAGGCGTGGATTGTGCCTTGAGTGTGAGTGCCCTTCCGGTGCCTGTTTCGTAGAAATAATAGAATTGTTGTGAGTACCATTAATTACGACTTGAAGCAGATAAAGGCATTGCTGTTCGATGTAGACGGGGTGCTGAGTGCTAACGTCATCCCCATGAGCGTAGAGGGTGAGCCGATGCGCACCGTCAATATCAAGGACGGTTATTCGCTGCATCTGGCCGCCAAGCAGGGGGTGTTGCTGGGAATCATCTCCGGCGGAAAGACAGAGGCTGTTCGCAAACGTTTCCTTTCGCTGGGCCTGGCTGCCGAGAATATTTACCTGGGTTCTTCGGTGAAAATCCACGACTACCGGGATTTCCGAGACCGTTACGGCCTGAAGGATGAAGAGATTCTTTATGTGGGCGATGACATCCCCGACCTGGAAGTGATGCGCACCTGCGGACTGCCCTGCTGTCCCAAAGACGCTGTGCCCGAAGTGAAGGCGGTGGCCCGCTACATCTCCCACGCCGACGGAGGTTACGGTTGCGGACGCGACATCGTGGAACAGTTCCTGAAAGTACACGGCCTGTGGATGGCCGACGAAAAGGCTTTCGGGTGGTAAGAATCTGTAAAGACGACGTATATGTTTGAGAAACTGAAAAACTATAAAGTGATATTGGCAAGCAACTCGCCCCGCCGAAAGGAGTTGCTTTCAGGATTGGGCATCTCTTACGAAGTGCGTACATTGCCCGATGTGGATGAGTCTTATCCCGACACGTTGTCCGGTGCGGACATCCCCCTTTACATTGCACGCGAGAAGGCGGATGCCTACCGGGCTCTGATGAAACCCGATGAGCTGATGATTACGGCCGACACCATCGTCTGGCTGGACGGTCAGGTGCTTGGCAAACCGGCAGGCCGTGAAGATGCCTTGCGGATGCTGCGGGCCATGTCCGGGCGTACGCACGAGGTCTTTACGGGCGTGTGCATCACCACCTTGCAGTGGCAGCGCAGCTTTGCGGCGCAGACCGAAGTGCGCTTTGCCCAACTCGATGAAGAGGAGATAAGCTATTATGTGGACAATTACGCCCCCATGGACAAGGCGGGCGCCTACGGGGTGCAGGAGTGGATTGGGTTTGTCGGCGTGGAATACATTTCGGGCAGCTATTTCAACATCATGGGCCTGCCCGTCCAGCGGCTGTACAAGGAACTGAAGGAGATTCCGGAACTCTGATATCCGGATGGCTCCCGGCCTTGCAGGCATGAGGCGCATTCTTGTGCTTGCACGGTCCCCGGAGGATGCTTGCACGGTCCGCGCACCATGCAAGCACGGAGTACGGACCATGCAAGCACGGAGTACGGACCGTGCAAGCAGGGTCTGAACCCCGGCCTTCAGGCCCCAAAAAAGACCGCTTGCAGGCGGTCTGTCCAAGATTGCCGAAATCCGATTCCGGCACTTGGGGTTCGGGGGCTATACCATATCGAGCACCAGCGGGATGTCTTCTTCGGCAATGCCTTGTTCCAGCAGTGTCTCTCGGTCCTTGTTGAACATTTCCAGAAAGCTTGTCCTGCTGCCGCTTGTCAGTACGGCTTTTCCATAATATTCTACCGCTTGTTCCAGGTTCCCTTGTCTCCATGCCACATGTCCGGCGTTCAGATAGTCGCTGGCAAGCGGTTCCTGGTCGAGCAGCTTGCGGCAATAGCGGGCGGCCTGTTCATATTTGCCGCTCACAAACGAGCACCACCCGATGGCTCTCCAGGCCTTTACGCAGTTCTCTTCCACAAAGTCCAGCTTGAAAAAGTATTGCAAGGCTTCGTCGTAGCATTTCTGCTCGGCCAGGCAGCTTCCGATGAAGAACAGCGTGTTGTGGTTCTCCGGCTGCATGGCTTCGGTCTTCTTGTAATATTCCAGTGCGGTCGTAAAGTCCCTCATCTGTCGGTAGCAGGCTGCCAGGTGACGGATGGTCCATATCTGGTCCGGTTTCAGCAGGTCTGCTTTCCGATAGGCGTCCACAGCCTCTTTATACCGTTTTTCCTTTTGCAGGCAGTAGCCCGTTTTTTGGAATGTCTCGGCGTCTGCCTGGTCGGTGTTTGTTATTTCTGTGTAGATTTCCAGTGCATCCGCTGTGTGCTCTTTCCGGAAGAGGAAGTCGGCCGTTTCTTTCAACAGTTCGGGCTTGCCAAGTATATCTTTCAGGGCAGGAATGTTGTGCAGGGCTATGGTTTCCTTGAAGATGTCTCGTGTCTCATTCCGGTAAGGGTTCAGCTTGAAGAAACGGTAGAGGTCGTGGATGTACAGGTTGCTGACGACTTCGGCCCGCAGGGATTGCTGCTTCAGGCTGGCGGACTTGCTCTCGTCCATCAGTGCGTTCAGGTCTTGCGAGGTCATCTGGTTCAGCATGATGTCCCTTTGCGACTGGGGGATGTGCGACATGGTGAGACAGAGCGAATATTTGTCGCTGTCGCAGAAGAATCCGCTTTGCAGAATCAGTGAAAGCATGGATTGGCCGCCGGCCGGTTTCATCCCGAATTCGCGAATGACGGCGGAGTGCTGTGTGTCGAAGGGCAGGAACCAATTGGGCAGCTGTTTGAAGAAGGGATAACCTTTCAGTTGGGCGAAGGTGGCCATGTACACGTCTGCCCCCTCGGTCTGCAGCTCGTTCATTTCCCGTATCTTGTTTTCCAGGCCGGAGTGCTCGAACGCTTTTTCCCATTCGGGATTGCGGTCTTCGCCGTCGGCCGGATCTTCGAAGCCGAATTTCATGTTGCGCATGATGTTCATGTTCTTCATCATTTCGGGGATAATCTCCTCGCGCATCTTCCGGTTTATTTCTTCGGTTTCCTTGCTGCGCAGCAGTTGGATGTTGATTCGTGTCAGGTCCTTGCCCAGCTTGCCGTCTTCGTCCAGCAGCGAGAGGCGGGCAGTCAGGTCGGGATGGAGGGACAGGCGGTTCGGATGGCAGTGCAGCGCGATAGCTATTCCGACCAGTGCACGTTGCGAAGTATGTATTTCTGTGTGGCGGCAGGCATCCAGCAGCCAGGTGAACTTGCGGGTATCAAAACATTCCATCAGGCTGAGCGTGACGGCACTGGTGAACAGGCACAGGTCATTGGGCGGCAACAGCTCGGACTCCAGAATGGAGTGTGCTTCTTTTTCTTCCGCAGTGCTCCATGCGCTGTTGCTCCAGGTGGAAAGGAACAGCTGCTGTTCTGCGTCTTCGTGGCGTTTCAGGGTCTGTTCCAGCCCTTGCTGGTTGTCGGGCATCAGTTGGCAGATGGCCATGTCGTCGGGGAAAGATTCCAGCGTCTTCAGGCTCTCTGTCATGGACGGTGCGGTAGCGTTCCTTTTGCGGCTGTTGCGCTGGAAGCTATAATAGCGGCTTGAAGCCTTGTCCAGCAGGCTGATGCGGGTCTGGTCGGCTATCTCCCAGGCTTCGGACAGCAGTTGGGTGTACAGCCGCTGGCGGGCCGGGTCGTTGACGCCCTGCTTCATGTATTGCAGCATATACTGGTAGGCTGTCTGGTTCTGTTCCAGACGGGTGCGCTGTTCCCAGTCTCCGCTGTCCCACAGAAAGGCTTCCAGCTGAGCCTGGGCTTCCTTCAACCTTTTCTGTATTAACAGCTTGACTATCTGTTGGTATTGCTCTTTGATGGATTGTTCGTTCATAAACCTTTCGTTTGTATTTTTTATTTCAGTTTCGCAAGTTTATTAATCGGTTGTAGTTAAGGAGTTAAGAAGTTAAGGAGTTAAGCCAATACCTTTTATGAATGGTAAATGGTTAATAAATTCTTCATTTTTCATTCTTCATTCTTCATTCTTCATTCTTCATTCTTCATTTTCTTGTCTATCGGCTTTAACTCCTTAGCCCGCCTTGGTGGGCGATAACTCCTTTTAACTCCTTTAACTCCTGCGAGTTTGGCTTCGCCGATTTTCAATTCGCATTTGCGAAACTTGAGTTTCTTAGAAGCGTACTTGTACCTGGGCCTGAAGCAGGTTGGAGCTTTCTCCCCTGTGACGGTCGCAGTAGGTGTACTGTACTTGCAGGCGGCACTGCGGGTAGAACCAGTATTGGAGTCCGGCCACGTAGTTGGTCTGTTTGTCGGCTAAGGCCTTGTTCCTGTTGAAAAAATCGTATGAGAGGATAAGGTCCAGTTGGGGCAGGATGTGTGGCGCCGCGGTGGCGTAGTAGCCTTCGCTTTTCACTTTTCCGTCCTTTCCGGCCAGGTATTCGGTGCGCAGGTCTACAATCTTGCTTTTGACAACGGCGCCTGCCGACCAGCGGTTGCGTGTATAGTTATCACCGACGGCAATGTCCGGGTTGATGCTGGAGGTAGCTACCGCACATCCTTTTCCTTTGATGAAAGTTCCTCCTACCGACAGCCATTCCAGCGGGTGCACCATGAGGCTTCCCACGATGTCTTTCTGGTTGTTTTTGTCCTTGACGTTGATGCCTTGTCCGTTCATGAGGGCCAGGTTGTAGGTCAGCAGGTCATTGAAGAGGTTGCCGTAAATCATCAGGCCCAAGTCGCGTCCGCTGTTTGCGCCGTACAGGGGGTCACTGTTGTCGATGCCTGCCAGATAGTTGACGGACTGTGCATAACAGTTGATGAGTTCCACGACGCAGGGGGAGAGCGGGTTCTCGAAAGTATAAGGGGTTTTGAACTGTCCGACGCGAGCGGTCAGTCCGGGCAGAAAATTATATTCGGTATAGGCTTCCAGTATCTTGGCCGTGTTGGCAAAGCTGTACATGAAGTAGCATGACCACTTGTCGGTAATCTTACCACGGGCCATGAAGATGACTCTCTTGATGTCGAAGGTGTTGGTCTTCTCTCCTCCAAAGTCATCGTAGGTATATCCCAGCTGGGTATATCCCTGCAGGGTAATGCGTTCTTTCAGGGTGTTTATGATGTCTTTGTCTTTGGGTTTGGCTTCTTGCGCTTTCAGGGCACACGCGCCCAACAGCAGGAAGCAGGAAAACAGGATGGGTTTCATGGTAGTGATTCTATTAAAAAAAGGCAACCCTTTTTGCAAAGAGCTGCCTTGTGTGAGATTCTTATACCTTATTATTCGTTGATAGCAGCGATGCCCGGCAGAATCTTTCCTTCGATGGCTTCGAGCAGAGCGCCACCACCGGTAGAAACATAAGAAACGCCGCTGGCGAGACCAAACTTGTTGACGCAAGCTACAGAGTCACCACCGCCTACCAGTGAGAAGGCACCGTTCTTGGTTGCTTCTACAATGGCTTCGCCTACTGCACGTGAACCGTGTGTGAAGTTATCGAATTCAAATACGCCCGTAGGACCGTTCCACAGAATGGTCTTGGAACCCTTGATAACGTCGGCGAAAATCTTTTCAGTCTCAGGACCTATGTCCAGACCTTCCCAACCGTCGGGAATTTCGTTCACCTTGCAGAACTGGGTGTTGGCATCGTTGGAGAAGCTGTCGGCAATCTTGGCGTCAACGGCCAGTACCAGGTTCACGCCTTTTTCCTTGGCCTTCTTCATCAGGTCGAGAGCCAGGTCGAGCTTGTCTTCTTCACAGATAGAGAGACCGATTTTGCCGCCCATAGCCTTGGTGAAGGTGTAGGTCATACCACCGGCAATAATCAGGTTGTCTACCTTGTTCAGCAGGTTCTCGATGATTTCAATCTTGGAAGAAACCTTGGAACCGCCCATGATGGCAGTGAAAGGACGGTGAATGTCGTTCAGCACTTTGTCTACGGCCTTTACTTCCTTTTCCATCAGGTAACCGAACATCTTGTTGTCCTTGTCGAAATATTTGGCGATCAATGCTGTGGAAGCGTGTGCGCGGTGAGCGGTACCGAATGCATCGTTCACGTAGCAGTCTGCGTAAGAAGCCAGCTTCTTGGTGAATTCCTTCTGGCTTTCCTTAACGGCCTTCTTGGCAGCAGCCTTCTCTTCGTCGGTTGCATCTTCTGCCAGACCGCGGGGTTTTCCTTCTTCTTCTGCATAGAAGCGGAGGTTTTCGAGCAACAGAGCTTCACCCGGTTGCAGGGCAGCAGCCTTTACGGCAGCTTCTTCACCCATACAGTCGTTGGCAAACTGTACTTCAACGCCGAGCAGTTCGGATACGTGCTTCAGAATGTGCTTCAGGGAGAACTTGTCAGTCGGACCTTTCGGACGGCCGAGGTGAGAACCGATAATCAAACTACCGCCGTCGGCCAGAATCTTCTTCAGAGTAGGAAGAGCGGCACGGATACGGGTGTCATCTGTGATGTTGAAATTTTCGTCCAGGGGCACATTGAAGTCTACACGGACGAATGCCTTTTTGCCGGCAAAGTTGAATTGATCAATTGTCATAATACTCTAATTATTTAAAAGTGTTACAAGTATCATCTGTTTTGCTGCAAAGTTAGTATTTATTTTCTTTCTCTGTAATGAAAAGTGTGTTTTATTCGTGGCTCTTGCTGCATTCTTGGTTTACTTTGTAGGTTTGGCAGTAGTATTTGCACAGCAATTGCAAACCACAGGTGTCACATTGCGGCGTACGTGCCTGGCAGACATAGCGTCCGTGCAGGATGAGCCAGTGGTGGGCAATGGGTATGTCGGCCTCGGGAATGTTCTTCATCAGTTCCTTTTCCACACTCAGCGGGGTGGTGCAGCGGTCGGAAACCAATCCCAAGCGGTGGCTGACACGGAATACGTGGGTATCGACTGCCATGGCGGCCTTGTTGAACACGACGGATTGGATGACGTTGGCTGTCTTGCGTCCTACGCCCGGCAGTCTGACCAGCTCTTCCAGCGTATCGGGCACCTGGCTGTTGAAGTTTTCGACCAGCATCTGGGCCATGCCTACCAGGTGTTTGGCCTTGTTGTTGGGGTAGGAGACGCTGCGGATGTATTCAAACACAACCTCGGGGGTGGTAGCAGCCAGCGCCTCGGGTGTGGGGAAGTCTCGGAAGAGTGGGGGAGTAATCTGGTTCACCCGCTTGTCCGTGCACTGGGCCGAGAGGATGACGGCTATCAGCAACTCGAACGGGCTGCCGTAGTGCAGTTCCGTCTCGGCCACGGGGCGGTTCGCGCGGAACCACGCCAGAATCTTTTCGTATCGTTCTTTTTTTCTCATCGCAGTTTGTTTTTGTGGTAGTGGGGAGCCACTTTCAGGTTGAAATAGAGCATGGAGACTACCGTGAGGCAGGCACCGAAGAGGTAGGCCTTGTCGAAGGTGCTGATTTCAGCGATGTAGCCTCCTGCCAGCATGCCGATGCCGATGCCCACGTCCCACGAGGTCAGGTAGGTGGAGGTGGCGGTACCCCGTTGGCTGTTGGGAGCCAGATTGACAAATACCGTGTTGTAGGCCGGAAACATGGTGCCGAAACCAATGCCCAGCAGCAGGGCGATGCTGAAGAATACCACCGTACAGACGTGGCTGTTCCACTGGATGATGTAGACGCACGAGGCGAGCAGGAAGAAACTGAACACCACAAGAACCAGACCGGCCGAGATGACCTGTGTAATCTTGCCACGGTCTACCAGCTTGCCCGAGAACAGGCGCGACACCGCCATGCCCAGGGCCATGAAGGTGAAGAAGAAACCCGTGGAGGCGTCGATGTCAATCTGGCGGGCATACATGGCCACGTAGTTGGTCGTCATGCCGTAGGGGATGGAGAGCAGCAGCAGGCTGATTCCGGCGGGGATGCCTTTCAGCAGGATGAAGCGGTCCAGCGAGATGGGGTCGCGCTTTACGGGCGGCTTGTAGGGCGTCTTGACCAGCGAAGCGCACAGGAGCCCGGCCAGACACGAACCCAGCGAGCAGCAGAATATCAGCGTGTAGCCGATGCCTGCATCGTGGAGAAACAATCCGGCCATGGGGCCGATGGACATGGCTATGTTATTGGCCAGCCCGTAGTAGCCCAGTCCCTCGCCACGGCGCGACGAAGGCATGATGTCGATGACCACCGTGTTGCCGCCCACCGTCACCATGCCGAACGATACGCCGTGGACGATGCGGAAGGCGATGAACAGGGCCAGTGTGCCGGCCAGCAGATAGCCGCCAAAGATGGCGGTAAAAATGAAGTAGGCCAGCAGGTAGAGGGGCTTGCGGGCAAAAGTGTCGAGCAGGTAGCCCGAGAAGGGGCGTATGCACAGCGCGGCAATGGTGTAGCACGACAGGACCAGGCCCATCGTGATTTTGTCTGCTTCGAATACTTCGGTCAGGTAGAAAGGAAGTACTGGCATCATCAGCCAGAAGCCGAAGTAGAGCAGGAAGTTGGCCGCCAGGATGAAGCAGTAGCTGGGAGTGACAAGTTTGTCTTTCACTGAACGGAAGATTGATGGGTTGTACCAAAAGGTAAGCGGCCAGTGGTTGGCAGCCAGCATCCATCCGGACGGATACTCACCACTGACCACTGACCGCTTACCGCTAAATAATCAATACGCCGCTTCAAACTCTTTCAGGAAGCGGGTGTCGTTTTCGGAGAACATGCGCAGGTCCTTCACCTGATACTTCAGGTTGGTGATGCGCTCAATGCCCATGCCCAGCGCATATCCGCTGTACACCTTGCTGTCTATGCCGCAGGCGTCCAGCACGTTGGGGTCTACCATGCCGCAACCCAGGATTTCCACCCATCCGGTGCCTTTGCAGAAGGGGCATCCCTTGCCGCCGCAGATGTTGCAGCTGATGTCCATTTCGGCGCTGGGTTCGGTGAAGGGGAAGTACGACGGGCGCAGGCGGATTTTCGTCTCGCTGCCGAACATTTCCTGGGCGAAGAGCAGCAGCACCTGCTTCAGGTCGGTGAACGATACGCCTTTGTCCACATACAGCGCCTCCACCTGGTGGAAGAAGCAGTGGGCACGGTAGCTGATGGCTTCGTTGCGGTAGACGCGGCCCGGGCAGATGATGCGGATGGGCGGCTGTGTGTGCTCCATGGTGCGCACCTGTACGGAGCTGGTGTGCGAGCGCAGGATGATGTTCTTGGTCACGTCGTCATTGTTCACGTCCACAAAGAACGTGTCCTGCATGTCGCGGGCCGGATGGTCGGCGGCAAAGTTCAGCTTGGTATATACGTGCAGGTCGTCCTCCACTTCGGGGCCGTCGGCAATGTTGAACCCCATGCGGGCAAAGATGTCGATGATTTCGTTCTTTACGATGGAGAGCGGGTGGCGTGTGCCCAGTTCCAGCGGATAGGCCGAGCGTGTCAGGTCCAGGTCGTCGCAACCGCTGTCCTGTCCTTCAAACTGTTCCTTCAGGGCGGCAATCTTTTCCTGAGCCTTGTTCTTCAGCTCGTTCAGTTTCATGCCCACTTCCTTTTTCTGTTCGGCGGGCACGTTGCGGAAGTCGGCCATCAGTTCGTTGATGGCTCCCTTCTTGCTGAGGTATTTGATGCGCAACGCCTCCAGTTCATCGGCGTTACTGGCTGTCATGGCTTCCACTTCGTGCAGAAGCTGTTCGATTTTAGCTATCATATCGTTGTTGTCTTTTGGATTTTCTGTGTTAAAACGCGACAAAGATACAATTTTCTCAGGATATGCGGTTCCATTTTCCTGCTTTGTTTGTCCGTCAGCTTTTTTATTCCTGCTTTTTGATGGCAGGTATGTCATGTTTTTTCTTCCAATGCCTTTGGAATATCCATTCGATAGCCTTTGGAATATCCATTCGATAGCCTTTGGAATACCTATTCGATGGTCTTTGGAATACCTATTCGATAATCTTTGGAATAGTCATTCGATAGTCTTTGGAATGCCTGCCGCTTGGGTCTGTGAACCATTATGGACTTGTTTGTTATTTCAGGACTTCCTATATTTGTGATGCTTTACATGCAAAACGTCTGAAACATTCATAAAAAAAGATAATGCTATGAATTATTGCTACAAACAAATCTGCCCGGTGCTGCTTGCGCTGTTTGCCCTCGGTTGTTCGTCGGGACATGAAGACGTTCCCGACCCCGAACCTGTACGCATCCCTATTACCCTCAATTGCGGCATCAACAGCGTTGTACGTGCCACTGACAGCGGTTTCGAGAAAGGCGACCGCATCGGACTCTACGTGGTGAACTACGACAACGGGACGGCCGGCACGCTACAGCCGACAGGCAACCATGCGGACAACACGGCGTTCACCTACGACGGCACCTGGACACCCGACGTTCCCCTTTACTGGAAGGACGAAACGACTCCCGCCGATTTCTATTGCTACTATCCCTATCTCAACGCTCCGGCCGACATCGCCGCCTGTCCGTTTGAGACAATGGCCGACCAGAGCAGCGAAGCCAATTACAAGGCCAGCGATTTCCTGTGGGGAAAGGCTGCCCGCGTAGCCCCCACCGAGAGCGCCGTAGGCATCACGCTGAACCACCTCTTCAGCTGCGCCATCGTCAAGGTGGCGGCAGGCAATGGGTTTACTGACGAAGGGCTTGCCCAGTCGGTCATCAGCGTAAAGCTGAACCGTGCCAGTTGCCAGGCAAGCATCAACTTGGCCGACGGAACCGTGAAGGCGGGGAGTGACGCCGGCGGCATCTCGTTCCTGCGTGGCACGAACAATGAGTTCAAGGCGCTGGTGGTTCCGCAGACCCTTCCCGAAGCGGCCGATTTCATTACGGTCAACATCGACGGAAATGATTTCAACCTGAAGAAAGGCTTCACTTTTGTAAGCGGAAAGAGACATATCTTCACGATTACCGTGAGAAAGACCGGCAGCGGCATCAACGTCGACATCGGCCAGTGGGAAGATGACGGCACGGACAACGGTGGCGTTGCAGAGTGAACCCGTAGAAACGGTCAAATAAAACCAATCCATAACAAGCGCAAGATATGAAAAATCCCATCTTCAGAAGTCTGGCCATGCTGATGCTGGTCGCATCAGTGACGGCATGCACCGACGACTCTTTCGGTCCGAACGGAGCACAAGGAAACAGCGCCCGCCCCATCGTTCTGGCGGGCGAGATAGAACAGGTGGCCGTGACCCGTGTCAACGACAACGGGTTCTGCGACGGCGACGTAATGGGTGTCTACATTGTAGACTATCAGGGCTCTACGCCGGGCACTCTGCAGAACAGCGGCAACCGTGGCAACAATGTCAAACACACCTTCGACGAGGCTGCCTATAAATGGAACTCGGCCTACGATGTATATTGGAAAGACGGACACACTCACATCGACGTTTATGGCTACTATCCCTTCAGTTCGCCCGAAGACGTGAACGCCTATCCTTTCGAGGTACAGAAAGACCAGTCCACAACGACTACCGTCAACGAAATGGGCGGCTACGAAGCCAGCGACTTCCTCTGGGGCAAGGCGGCCGATGTGGCTCCCACCGACAAGGTCATCCGCCTGCCCATGCGCCACCGTATGAGCAGCCCCCGTGTGACACTGGCCGAGGGGGAAGGATTTGCCCAAGGAGAATGGACGTCGCTCGAAAAGCAGGTGCTGGTTAAGAATACCATGCAGAAGGCTGTCATCAATCTGGCCGACGGAAGTGTCAGCGCCACAGGCGAGGTAAGCCCCACAGGCATCATCCCCTACGTGAAGGACGATGTGTTCCGTGCCATCGTAGTACCTCAGACCGTTTCGGCCGGTACAACGTTGTTCACCATCACTGTAAACGGAACAGTCTACAACTTCAGTAAAGACGAGGCCTTCACCTACGTCAGCGGCAAGATGCACAACTTCACCATTCAGGTGAACAAAAAGGAGGCGACAGGCGAATTCACCTTCAAGCTGGCAGGCGAATCCATCACCGCCTGGGAGAACGACGACGTGTCGCACGACGCCACCATGAAGGAATACATCGTCATCAACTCCACAGCCGGACATCTGAAGGACTCTATCACGGCGGCAGGAAAAGACTACCGGAAGTTGCAGAACCTGAAGATTACGGGCGAGATAAACTCACAGGACTTCTACTTCATGCGCGATTCGATGGATGTGCTGCAGTCACTAAATTTAAAGGAAGTAATCATTCGTGGAGGAGAACAAACTTTGACGGGAGGAATTCCAGGCAACTATCCCCACAACGATTACGAAATGCCTTACGAGGCTATGAGGTATAAGGCCTCTTTGCTGAACTTGGTATTACCTGATAAATTGACCAAAATAGGTATTGCAGCTTTTGCCGACTGTCAGAATCTGACTGGAACCTTGAACATACCCGAAGGAGTAACCGAAATCGAAGTGGGTGCATTCTACCAATGTAAAAATATGACAGGCAGCCTTAACTTGCCAACCACTTTAAAATATATCGGCCGAGGTGAAGAACTTTGGTGGTATGGTGGTACGTTTGCGTATTGCGGTTTCACCTGTCAGTTGGCCTTTCCGTCAGGGGTAGAATGTATATTGGGTAATGCATTTGAAGGATGTAAAAACCTATATGGGGAATTGCGCTTACCTGACAAACTGACAAAAATGGGAAATTTTGTATTCCGAGAATGCCGCAATATTTCCGGCAGTCTAACCATTCCACAAGGTGTAACCTCTATTCCCAACAATGCTTTTGAATATTGCGGCAGTCTGGATGGTACCCTAACCCTGCACGACGGTATAATCACAATAGGAGAATACGCTTTCCGAGGAGCACATTTCAAAGGTGAGATACATCTACCCAAAGATTTAGTTGTACTAAGTAACTACGTTTTCGCCGGATGCGATTTTTCTGGCGAACTTAAATTACCTGAAAAACTACGTACCATTGGCAACAACGCTTTTGGTTCTGCCATTGATGGATCATCATGGCGCATGATGGGTACACTGGATTTTCCGCAAGATGTCATAAGCATAGGACAAGAAGCTTTTTACGGTTGCCGCAGTATTGAAAGCATAAACTTCCCTGTAGGTTTGGAAAGTGTTGGTAGCGGTGCATTTCAGGATTGTTTCGGAATTGGCAGCATTGTCTGCAAAGGTTCCACACCTCCTTATGTCCAGTCTGGAGCCTTCGACGGTGTAGTCAAAGACAACTTCACCCTCGAAGTGCCCGAAAGCGCCATTCAGCAATACCAGGCAGCATCGGGGTGGTGCGATTTCAAGCGCATTGCCGCCCATCGTGAACTGGTATGCCGGCCCAGCATAGCCAACGCCATCAATACCGAGTGTACCCGCACGCTGATTGTCGATGCGGAAGGGGACTGGATAGTAGAAAGCAAACCCGACTGGTGCTCGCTTTCGCAGAACGAGGGCAGCAAGAAAACCGAAGTGACGCTGACCATCCATCAGATGGCATCGGGCAGCCCCGTGCACAAGTGTTCCGTGTCGCAATACGACTACACGCATGCCGAAAACGAAATCATTACCCTGCAAACGGCAAGCAGAGGCAGCAGGGGAGGCATTAACCTGGTGTTCCTGGGCGACGGATACGATGCCAAGGACATCTCCGAAGGCAAATACATGAAAGACATGCAGGACCAGGTGGAGAACTTCTTCGGCATCGAGCCGTACAAGAGCTACCGCGACTACTTCAACGTCTACACGGCCATTGCCGTCTCGCCCGAAACGGGGATCGGCACCATCAACACCATCCGCTACGCCAAGTTTGAGACAACCTATACGGGCGGCGTAGGGTTGAGGTGCGACTACGATGCTGTCTTTGACTATGCGCTGAATATGCCTACTGTGACGAAAGACAATCTGAAGGAATCGCTCATCATCATGGTGCCCAACAGTACCGACTACGGCGGCATCTGCCAGATGTGGGAAGACGGTTCGGCCATCGCTTTCTGCCCGCTCAGCACGTATGGCTATCCGCTCGACACGCGCGGCGTCATCCAGCACGAGGCAGGCGGACATGGCTTCGGCAAACTGGGCGACGAGTACATCTACCACAATGAGTTCATCGACTTCTGTACATGTACTTGCTGCGGACATGTCTATGAGTTCAACATAGCCAAATCGCTGGGCTGGTACGAGAACCTGTCGCTCACCGGCAAGATGAACGAAGTGCCCTGGAGCCAGCTGATATTCGATGAGAAATACAGCGACTTTGTCGACATCTTCGAAGGCGGTTACATGCACAGCCGCGGCGTATTCCGTTCGGAACAGAACAGCTGTATGAACAACGACATTCCCTATTACAGCACCGTCAGCCGCATGGCCATCGTGAAACGCATCAAGCAATATGCAGGCGAGACCTTCACCTACGAGGATTTCAAGGCCAATGACGTGGTGAGCAGCGATGTCCTGACACGCAGTTTCGACAACCTGCGCTACACCGGAAGCAGTGTACACAACTTCCAGCTTCCGCCGAAGATTCACAAAGGCGGCCCGCTGGACAACAGATAACGAACGCTTAATAAATTAATTGTTATGAACAAAAGACTACATATCATACATTCCGGACTGCTGGCCATCCTGCTGGCAGTGGGAAGCGGATGCGGTGACAACGGCACACCCCTGGACGAAGCCGGCGGCAACGGCCTGATGACGTTCAATGTACTGCATCCCCGCGAAGCGGCCGGCGCAACAAGCCGGGTAACCTCAACCGCTTTTGAGAACGGCGACCGTGTGGGACTCTTCATCAGCCGGCAGGACGCGCCGCTCGAGGTCTCCGGCAACTATGTGAACAATGCGGCGCTGACCTTCAACGGCTCTGAATGGACTCCCGACCGTCCGGTCTATTGGGACGGCGGAAGCTATGACATCTACGCATATTATCCCCGGATGAATTCGGTATCTTCGGTAGACAACCTGCCGTTCAGCGTTTCGCTCGACCAGAACGACCCGGGTTCCGCCGACCGGTTAGGCGGCTACGAGGCCAGCGATTTCCTGTGGGCCTGCCAAATGGGGGCAAGCGCCGGCGATGCACCAGTCAGCCTGCAGTTCGCCCACCGCATGAGCCGCATGCTCATCCGTCTGGTGAAAGGCGAGGACTTTGAAGGCGAAATGCCCGCCGATGCCGAGGTGTACATACACAACACGGTGCCCGAGGCAACGATAGACCTGAGTGTGGGAATCGTGACACGCAATCCGTATGGTACCCGCCAGAGCATACGCGCCCTGAGCATGGGCAACCACACTTACAGCGCCATCATTGTTCCCCAACGCCTGGACAACCGCCAGCCTTTGGTCGAGGTCATCATGAAAGGCGTGTCCTATCTGTATGAGAGCAAGTTTGTATTCAAGCAAGGCATCCAGCACTCAGTCCAATTGGTTGTTTCCAAGAATCCCGAACAGATTAAGATTGAGGTAGGCGGCGAGTTGGAAAACTGGGATGAATAGCCGCTATCTTTACCCACCCGTACTCTAACAGACAATTACATTCAAATGAGCGTCAATAGACATTGCTGAAAACTGGGATATTAACTGGTGGGACAGATGCCTTCCTGCTTTCCTTATTTTTTATAGGGAAAGGAGGGAAGGCATCTCATTTTAAGTTATCTTTGCAACACTGTAAACAACCGAAATATGAAGCCGATTCTGCTGTTCTTTTTAGGGCTCTGTGCCGTTTGTCTGTCAGCCTGCCGTTCTGCGCACGACGATGTGACCGAGGCACTCCCTTTTTGCAACAATCTGGACCAGTCATGGGGACTGATTTCGACCGACGGTTCCATCCTGATACCTTCCGGATGTCTGGAACGGCGTCCGTCGGCCGTTGTGGGAGGCATGTTCAGCATGGCTGACGAGAACGGCAGGCTGTACCTTTACAGCATCGGGAATCCGGCGCGTCCTGTCTGCCAGCGCGGTTTTGCAAGCATCGGACATTTCTTCGAGGATGTCGCACCTGCTCAGGAGTTTGCCGGTTCTCCTTTGCAGCTTATTGACAAACAGGGCAACGAAATAGCCTCGACCGCCCAATACCCGCAATACAACATTGTGATGCTGCACAACTTCAGCGAGGGAAGGGCTCTCTTTGCAACAGCCAACGGTAAATATGGATACATGGATACCCGGGGAAGAATAATCATTCCTCCCGTCTACGACCAGGCTTACGATTTCAACGATGGAAGGGTGCTGGTCGGAAATGCCAACAGTCAGGGCGAAACCGGTTATCAGCTCATAGACAAAGACGGCAAAGTCAGAGCAAGCATACAGCTGTCCGACGCTTTGCTCGATACCCGGCCGGCAGACGAAAGGCTCCTGTTCCGGAAACTGCATTCTTGCCACATCGGTTTTCTCGACATGCAGGGCATCCCCATCCTCTATCTGGCGGAAGATATACAGCGGGCTTCAAGGTTCCAATGGGGATTGGCCGTTGTTTGCACGGCCGGCAGATACGGACTCATTGACCGTGAGGGAACGATGACAATCCCTCCGGTGTATGAAAAGCTGTCCGTGGCAGGCCCCGGACGGGTTGCGCTGAGTAAGGGAAATCTTTGGGCGATAGCCGATGCTGCCGGAACACTGCTCTGCGGTTTCCAGTTTGACTCTATCGGGCATTACTACCAGGGAGGCTTTGCAGTGGCACGGCGGAAGGGAGAATCCATGTTGATAGACCGCCGGGGGAATGTCCTCGAGAACTCCCGGTGTGCCGGCATAGCCGAAGACCCGACGGCCAGCCGTCTCTGTCCGCAGCGTTTCTGGATGGGGCCGGATGAGGATGCTGGACCGGCGGTTGGCACGGCTGTAGCCCAGACGGCAGACGAACCCGGCAAAGACGCCGCAGAAGCTGCGGTCAGGAATCAGCCCTCCACAGCAGTGCCGGCAAAGTCTTCCCGCAGCATCGAAAGGAAAGACTGGAGCAAGATAGGCAGACAGCATCCTTTCTATCAGGAAGCGGTCAAGGTGGTCTCCGGCCGGCTGGAAGAGAAAGATGCGGCCAACCGGCAGATGATATTGAACTATGTGGAACACCTGCGCACTTCCTACACCACCAAGGACATCGATTTCCTGGAGCAGCTGTTCAGTGAGAACGCGCTGATTGTCGTAGGCACGGTCGTACACACCGCTCCTGAGAAAGAAAGCGGCTACCTGCCGCCCGCACAGGTGGTCTACAACATCAAGAGCAAGCGCCAGTATCTGGAACGGCTGAAGCAGGTGTTCCAAGCCAACCGGACCATCGATTTGGAGTTCAGCAACTTCCACATCATGCGCCACCCCACACTCCCCGGCATCTATGGGGTCAGCCTCAGGCAGCAATACCGGTCCGACCTCTATTCGGACGACGGCTACCTCTTCCTGCTGTGGGACTTCCGGGATGAGACGGCTCCCGAGATTCATGTCCGCACCTGGCAGCCCCGTATGCAGCCCGACCATACCCCGATACCCGAGAACGAAATATTCAACATCAGCAATTTCAACCTGCAATGAAACCGACAACGCCTTTCCTGTCATTCAAGCTACTGCTGGTCGTCCTGTGCCTGTGGCCTGCCTGCCACATAAAGGCCCAGGAATTCACCGTACGCTCATTCCGCGTGCTGCCCTACGACATAACCGCCTACATAGACCCCGTCCGCGACCTCAACGACGAAGTCTGTGCCCTGCTGAAGGTCGTCGGCGACAAGGACTTTGCCTTTTCCTCTCCCTTGGGCATCGTCAAACGCAAAAACGATGTGGGCGAAATCTGGCTTTACCTGCCCAAAGGCAGCATCCTGCTGACCGTCAAGCATCCGCAGTGGGGCGTCTTGCGCGACTATCGCTTCCCCCAGGCGCTGGAGTCGCGCATGACCTACGAGCTGGTGCTCACCCCGCCGCTGGGCTATCAGTATTCCGTAGAAATGCCGGAGCTTGAGAACCGTCCCTGTCTGCCCGACACCGCCTGCCACCGGCCGGAAAGCCTGCCCTCCTCCCGTCCGCCGCGCATTTACCGTCCGCTCGAGCGGTGGCACCGCCTGGCCCTGCTCAATGCCGGTCTCAGCGCCGACGGCCCCTCTGCCGGCCTCCGTGTGGGAGTCATGCGGCGGCACGGCGCTTACCTTCTGTTCCAGAAAGACTTCCGCTCCATGCCCGACACCCGGGGCGAATGCGACCGCAACGGTGTCCCCGCAGGCTCTGCCGGCGCTCCCTACTATACGGGCCGTACGGAAGAAGGCCGTTGGATGGCCATGGCCGGAGGCATCCACCGGGTGGTCGGCGAGCTGTGCCTGTACGAAGGCATCGGCTACGGCAGGCACGACGTGGCCTGGGAGCAGAACGACGGTACTCTGCTCCGCAACACGGACTACTCTTCACGGGGCCTCTGCGCCGAAGCCGGCTGCCTCTACCGTTTCTCGCGCACAGCCCTCTCGGCCGGAGTGATGACCATCCGGGGCAAGTACTGGGAAGCCTCCATCGGTTTTGGCATCCATTTCTAATAGACATTGACCATGAAACATTTTCATCAATACCTGATAGGCCTGCTGTTGATAGGAATGTTGGCCGCCGCCTGCGAAGAGCGGGAGAAACCCTTGAATTTGCCTCCCTCCGTCCGTTTGGATGAGGCCGTAGACGTCACCCGCACCGGTGCCGTACTGCACGGAGAAGTCACGCCCAACGGAGAGGGCCTTGTCAGCCGCATCCGGTTCCGTTATGGCGAAACGGAGGAGATGGAGCGGCTTGTTGCCTGTGCGCCGGAAGAGCGGCAGGTCTCCGCCAGCCTGACCGGACTCCGGGCCGGTGTCCGCCATTACTATTGCCTGGAGGCGGGAAACGAATACGACATGGTCCGCAGCGAAGTAAGGAGCTTTGTCACCCGGCCCAATATACCGCCCGTCATCAGCGGGGTCAGCCTGTTGAACCAGGGGCCTGTCAGCATCACCCTGGAGTATCATATCCTGGACAACGGCGGGGAGGAGATTACCGCCACCGGATTCTGTTATTGGAAGGAGGGGAACCACTCCGAAGAGCTTGCGGCAGATGTCCAGAAGGGCGAAGACGGCAGCTTCCGCGCCCGTATCGGCGGGCTGGAGATGGAAACGGACTACTGCATACAGGCCTGTGCCGCCAATGCCGTCGGCGAGACCCGGAGCGAAGTCTACCGCTTCCGCACCGGCGAGGCCGTCATCCTGACCGAAGCCGGTACGCTGGGCGAGGCCATCGGGCAAGAAGAGAAATACCGGTTCAGCACCCTCAACATTGCAGGCCCGCTGAACGGTACGGACATCCGCTGCCTTCGCGAGATGATGGGAACGGACATTGACGGTGCAACCACTCCCGGACAGTTGCACACCTTGAACCTGAACGACGCCTCCATCGTGGCGGGCGGACAAAGCTACGACGGGAGCCGATATACGGAAGCCGACATCCTGAGCCGCGGGATGTTTTCGGGATGCCTGAGCCTGCGGCACCTGACACTGCCTGCCACGACGGCCGTTGTCGAAGCAAATGCGTTCGAGAACTGCTCTGCACTGGACACGCTCTGCCTTTCACCGCTCATCCGGCAGTTTGCCCCTTCGGCCGGATGCTCCGGCTTGTCGGCCATCATCGTTCCCGCAGAAAGCCTGACCCTCAGCTGTGCGGCCGGGGTGCTATACGATAAAGAAGGGACTTCGTTGCTCTGGTTCCCGGAAAGTAAAGATGGCACGGAGTTCCGGGTGCCCTCTGCGGTAGAGAGCGTCGGCGACTATGCTTTCCGCAATGCCGGCCTTGCGCAGATTGTGCTGCCGGCTTCCCTCGCCGCAATCGGCCGGGAGGCTTTTGCTGGCTCACAGATTACGTCGATGGATATTCCTGACAACGTGGAAATCCTCCCCTACGGATGCTTCCAGGGATGCAGCCGGCTGGACCGTATTTCGCTGGGAGCCGGAACGGGCTATCTGTCAGAGTATTGCTTCGAGGGTTGCGGCGCATTGCGGCACCTGTACGTCCGGAATGCGGACTTTCCGCCGTCCTGCCGGGAAGAAACGTTCGGCGGTGCCGAGTTCCTGTTCGGGCAGTGTACGCTCCACATCCCCGCAGGCAGCAAGTCCGTCTACCGCAACCACAAGGTCTGGGGGCAGTTCAAGAACATGGTGGAAGAATAAGGGGGGGAGGAGTGTCAAATGAAGACAATAACAAAAGGCCGTCCGCTTTCGGCTTTGGGAGGTGTGTCAAAACAAAGGCATCTGAGATTCTCCTCCTTCCTGAAGAAGGCGGGTCCGGATACCGTCACTTCGTTTTGTCCCCCTTTACTTCGTACAAGCATCCTGCGCGGACGGAGCTTGCACGGTACGCGGACGGAGCTTGCATGGTGGACGGACGGAGCTTGCATGGTGGACGGACGGAACAAGCATGGCGGACGGAGCTTGCACGGTGGCTCGTGCTCACTGGCGCAGCGTCAGGTCCTTGTATCGGGTGTACATGGCCGACTGCCGCTGGACGGGGAGGGGAAACGCTTCGTCAAGCACCTCCTGTCTTCCGGCAGACACGGTGTCCTCTTCCCAGTATCTCCAGCACGGTTCCGGCAGGGCATAGTTGCCGTAAACCGGAAGTGACGTAACGGAATCGGGCCCCGTCCCTGTTTTCCAGAGAAGATACCCTCCCGTCAGGAGCAACAGGCCGGCGCAGGCTGCCGCTATCCGTTGATAAAGTTGGCGGGCCGAATCCATCCGGTGCAGGGCCTTCACCACCTCCGGGGCCGAAGGGTAGCGGTCCTCCGGCTTGCGGCGGGTACACTTGCGTGAGAGGGCCGCCAGTTTCTTGTCCTTTAACAGCTCGGCCATTTCTCCTGTCAGGATTCCCAGCGAATAGATGTCGGCCCTCAAGTCGGGCAGTTGGCCCGGCTTCAGCGCTTCCGGGGCCAGGTAATAGCGGGTTCCGGCCGGCATCTTCAGCACCTCGTAGTCGTCGCTGTCCGACAGGCCGAAGTCTATCAGCTTGATGTTGCTCCCGTTGTGGGTCACCAGGATGTTCTCCGGCTTCAAATCCCGATGCACGACCTGTTTCCCGTGCAGGTAGTTCAGCGCGTCGCACAGTTCCGCAATCAGCTTGCGGGCCAGTGCGGCCGTCAGCCTCCCCTGTGCCATCAGTTCTCTCAACGTCGCCCCGTCAATGTATTCCAGCACGATGCAATGCCCCAGCTCGGGCAGGGTTTCCCAGCCCAAGGCACGGCAGATGTGGGGATGTTCCAGTTGGTAGCCTATGTCAAACTCCTTGCGCAGCGCCTGCTCGTAGAAGGGGTTGCCTATGTACGAAGGCTTCAGCGCCTTCAGTATGTGCAGCCTGTTGTACCGCTGGCATCGGAACAGGCGCGCGTAACCGGAAAAGGAGACATAAATCTCGCTGAGGTTGGAGAAGCTCAGTTCGCCGGACTGAGTGTCTACATGGATAAAGCCGGACGAAACGTCATTGTCTGCCATCTGCCAGTCCGTTTACTAAAGTCAATCCGCCGTTGCGCCCTGCGATGAAAGGCGAGAGCCTGACCCCGTTGCGCAGGACGTATGGCAGGAAAAGCGGTTGCCCCATCAGGAAAGAGACGGCCTCGAAGCGGTCGCCCGCCAGCAGTTTGGATTGCTTGGACTCCTGCACCTCAAACAGGCCGCTGCCTTCGTAGCGCAGGCGCAGGTAGCGGTTGGGCGACCAGCCTACTTCCAGTTCCGAGCCGGGCTGCAATTCGCGGGCCAGAATCTGGTGGGCGGAGAAGAAGGAGGAGTTGTAGGCCGTGCTGTTCTTCAGCCAGGTGCAGAACTGCTTGAAACTGTTGTGCCCCACGTAGCGGGCCAGGACGTCCAACGTCTGCATGCGCGGCTGGTGGGTGTCGTTCACGTACCCCCACAGGCGTTTCAGGGTAGAGGTGGAGACAGCCTCGTGCACACGGCTCTTCAGGTAAAAGGAAAACTCGTCAAAGTCAGTAGAAGTCTGCAACGGCTTCTTGTATGCCTTTTCTACTTGCAACAGCAATTCTGCAATTTCCGGTTTGTAGATGTTCATTCGTACCAGTCTTTTTGGATGGACAAATATAGGGAATTATCCGGCAAACGCCAAGGCTTTTCGCGACTATTCACAATCCGGGCGGGGCATCTCCTGGGCGGGGCGGCGGAAGCCGACGGGGGAGGTGCGGATGTCCGTCTCCCTTTTCCAAAACAGAAAAAATCCTAAAGCCTTCCTGTTAGGAGGTCTCAGCGGTGAACAAACGGTTCTGGGCTGCGTTATACGTTTGCTTTTGTTCATCATAGAATCTCTATGCTGAAAAAAACAATAAATTTCCAATTTCATAATCAGTGGGTCTGCGCCTGTCGGGATGACAGGTGCAGACATTTATTGTCGCCCTTCCCCCAAAAACATCCGCTTAAAATTGGGTAAAGTAGTCAGATAATGTTACTTTTGTCCGTTGTACCCGTATGGATGTTTAACCTTAATAGCATATATGGAAATATGAAGACACGGAAAGGATGGCTGATGCTGCTGGGGCTGCTTCCCCTGCTGCTCGCGGCCAAGGATTACAGAAATGCCGAGACGCTGCGGCTGGACAAGGGATGGGAATTCTCGCAGGCAGGCAGCGGAGAGTGGCTGGCGGCCACCGTCCCCGGCACCGTACACCAGGACCTGATGGACCACGGCAAACTGCCCGACCCGTTCTACGGGATGAACGAGCAGAAGGTGCAGTGGGTGGAGAACGAGGATTGGGCCTATCGCACCACCTTCAACGTCACCGACGAGCAGCTTGCGCGCGACGCCGCCGTGCTGGCGTTCGAGGGGCTGGACACGTATGCCGACATCTACCTGAACGGCGCATTGCTGGAGCGCACGGACAACATGTTTGTGGGCTACACCCTGCCGGTAAGGGACGTGCTGCGCCGGGGCGAGAACCGCTTGCAGGTGGTGTTCCATTCGCCCATCAGGCAGACGCTGCCCCAGTGGGAGACGAACGGCTTTGTCTATCCCGCCGACAACGACCACAGTGACACGCGCGTCAGCGTGTTCAGCCGCAAGGCTCCTTACAGCTACGGCTGGGACTGGGGCATCCGTCTGGCCACCAGCGGCATCTGGCGTCCGGTGACGCTCACCTTCTACGACGCCGCCCGCATCGCCGACTTCCACGTCCGCCAGCTTGCGGTGTCGCCCCAGGTGGCAAGGGTGGAGAACCGCCTGGAGCTGGAAGGCGTCCCTGCCGGCACTCCCCGGCAGGCCGAGGTGACGGTCGTGTGCAGCTACAAGGGCGAGGAGAAGGCCGTGGTCAATAAGGAAATAACGCTGGCGGCCGGAAGCCATGAGGTTGTCCTTCCGCTGGAGGTACAGGCTCCCCACCTCTGGATGCCCAACGGCTGGGGCATCCCCGCCCTCTACGACTTCGAGGTGCGGGTGAAGGTCGGCGGCCGGGTGGTGGCCGGACGGCAGGAGCGCATCGGCTTCCGCACCGTCGAGGTGGTGAAGGAGAAGGACGAGGCGGGCGAGTCGTTCTATTTCGTGGTGAACGGCAAGCCCCTGTTTGCCAAGGGTGCCAACTTCATTCCCCACGACGCCCTGCTCCCGAGGGTCACCCCCGAGCGCTACCGCCGGCTCTTTGCCGACGTGAAGCGGGCCAACATGAACATGCTGCGCGTGTGGGGTGGGGGCATCTACGAGGACGATGCCTTCTACCGCGAGGCCGACGAGAACGGCATCCTCATCTGGCAGGACTTCATCTTTGCCTGCACCACCTATCCTTCGGACCCCACGTTCCTGAAGCGCGTCGAGGCGGAGGCCGCCTACAACATCAAGCGCCTGCGCAACCACGCCAGCCTGGCCATGTGGTGCGGCAACAACGAGATATACGAAGGCATCCGCTACTGGGGTTGGCGCAAGAAATATGCCGCCAACGGTGTCATCGACGCCATGAAGCGGGGCTACGACAAACTGTTCCGCGAGCTGCTGCCCGCCTGTGTGGAGCGGTGGGACGCCGGCCGCTTCTACATGCACGGCTCGCCCTACGAGGCCAACTGGGGACGGCCCGAGAGCTGGAAGATTGCCGACAGCCACAACTGGGGCATCTGGTACGGGCAGAAGCCCTTTGAGAGCCTGGACGAGGAGATACCCCGCTTCATGAGCGAGTTCGGCTTCCAGGCCTTCCCCGAGATGAAGACCATCGCCACCTTTGCCGCCCCCGAGGACTACGCGCTGGAGTCCGACGTGATGAATGCCCACCAGAAGGCATCCATCGGCAACGCGCTGATAAAGAAAACCATGGCGCTCTACTACAACGTGCCCGAGGACTTCGGCCGCCTGGTCTACATGGGACTGGTGTTGCAGGGCATGGGCGTGCGTCGCGGCATCGAGGCCCATCGCCGTCACCGTCCCTACTGCATGGGCACGCTCTACTGGCAGCTGAACGACAGCTGGCCCGTGGTCTCCTGGTCGGGCATCGACTACTACGGCAACTGGAAGGCGCTGCACTACCAGGCGCGGCGGGCCTTCGCCCCGGTGCTGGTGGACGCGGTGCGTGAGGGGGACGACCTCTGCATGTACGTCATGTCCGACTGCCTGGAGGCGTACAAGGATGCCACCCTGCAGCTGCGCCTGATGGACTTCGGCGGAAAGGTATTGCGCAAAGAGGACGTGAAGGGCGATGTCCCCGCCAACGCCTCCGCCCTCTACGTCAGGAAGGCCTATGCCGACTGGGCCGTGAGCCCGAGGAACACGTTCCTGCTGATGACCCTGAAGGACAAGTCCGGCCGCCCGCTCTCCGAGGAGGTCTACTACTTCAATCACGCCAAGGACCAGGACTTGCCCGAGGCGGACATCCGCTGCAAGGTGAAGAAAATGGATGGCAAGTACGAGCTGACCCTCTCCTCCGGGCAGCTGGCACGCGATGTCTTCATCGAAATCCCCGTGCAGGGAGTCGCCTACACCGACAACTTCTTCGACCTGCTGCCCGGCGAGACCAGGAAGGTGACCGTCACCTCCGGCCAGCTGAAGAAAGACGGAGACGCCTCCATCCGCATCTGGCAGTTGGGAGAGAAGAAGGAAGGACGGTAGGGGACGCCGGCTCTGCTCACAGGCCTTCATCGGAGGGCTATCCATTGGTTTATAGATGTGCGCGTGTCGTGCGCATTGCCGTGCGCGTGGTGTGCGCATTGCCGCGTGCGTGCCGCGCACCTTACCACGTGCGTGGTGCGCACCTTACCACGTGCGTGGTGCGCACCTTACCGCGTGCGTGGTGCGCACCTTATCGCGTGCGTGGTGTGTCCCTATACAAAGATGGAAGGTGTGTCAAAACCAAAAGTGGCTGACATCTTGTGGCTTTTTAGGCACGGATTACGCGGATAACACGGAGAAAGAAGAAGGACAATCCGCGAATTTCCGTGTAATCCGTGCCTATTTGACACACCTTGCATCCGTCTCAATCCGTGTCATCTGTGGTCCGTCGTACCCCGCCGCAGGGTCCCCATTGCCACATTGTCACCTTGCCACATTGTAACAAATCAGGGCCGACTGTGCCGGTACGCTGATTTCCGTGCCGTATATATTCCCCAGCCCCTTCTCGTTGATGGTTCCGTCCTTGCACACCACCGTATATTTGCCTTCGGGCACGCTCACCCGGGCCGCTTCCTTGCGTGCGTTCAGCACCACGATGATGTCCCGCCATACGTCGCCGCCGGCATTGTCCTTCAGGCGGTAGGCCACCACGTTGCTGCCCGTCACCGGCAGGAACTCCAGATGTTTGCGCACCAGGTCGGCGTCGCCCAGGCGGAAGGCGGGATGGTTCTTGCGCAACTGAATCAGTCCTTTATAGTAGGCGAACACGTCGGCGTGCTCCGCCTTGCGTTTCCAGTCGATGGCGTTGACGGAGTCCGGGCTCTGGTAGCTGTTGTGAACTCCCTTCTTGTCGCGCATCACCTCCTCGCCGGCATAGATGAAGGGCACGCCCTGCGAGGTGAAGACGGCCGTCTGCGCCAGCTTGTCCAGCCGGGCCAGTTCGTCGGGCTTGATGCCCGGTATGCTGGCTTTCAGGCGGTCTACGAGGCACATGTCGTCGTGGCAGGACACGTAGCTTATCATCTGCGTAGGCTGTCCGGCCCAGGCCTGTTTGCTGTAGTTCACGGAGTCGTTGTCCACCTGCGGATGCTTCACGGCACCGGCAATGCCGAACTTGATGCTTTCTTCCCCGCCGGGAATGCCGGCCAGGAAGGCGCCCTGAGCATTGTCGTTGAAGGGGCCGCGCAGGGCGTCGCGCATCTCGTCGGAGAAGGCGGCGATGCCGGGCATGCGGTGGGTGTTGGCCTTCATGGCCAGGGAGTCTTCGGGCATCTGCGGTGCAGAGGCGGCCCATCCTTCACCGTAGATGAAGATGGTGGGGTCTACGGCCGATACGGCTTTGCGTATCTCGTTCATGGTGGTGATGTCGTGGATGCCCATCAGGTCAAAGCGGAAGCCGTCGATGTGGTATTCGTTCACCCAGTGCAGCACCGATTCAACCATGTACTTGCGCATCATGGGCCGGTTGCTGGCCGTCTCGTTGCCGCAGGCCGAGCCGTTGGCCAGGCTGCCGTCCGCGTTCTGGCGGTAGAAGTAGCCGGGCACGGTGCGCTCGAAGTTGCTTTCGGAGGTGTTGAACGTGTGGTTGTACACCACGTCCAGCACCACGCGGATGCCCGCCTTGTGCAGGGCCTGCACCATCTGCTTGAATTCGCGGATGCGGGTTTCGGGGTTGTAGGGGTCGGTGGAGTAGGAGCCGTCCGGCACGTTGTAGTTCTGCGGGTCGTACCCCCAGTTGTATTTGTTTTCGTCCAGTTTGGTCTCGTCTACGGATGCGTAGTCATACGAGGGCAGGATGTGTACGTGTGTCACGCCCAGCTCCTTCAGGTGGTCAATGCCCGTGGCCAGTCCTTCGGGCGAGCGGGTTCCGGTCTCGGTCATGGCCAGGAATTTTCCCTTGTGCTCGATGCCGGACGAGGGGGCGACGGAGAAGTCGCGGTGGTGCATCTCGTAGATGATGACGTCGGCCGGGCTCTTCAGGGCCGGGCGCTTGTCCTCGGCCCATCCCTCGGGATTGGTGGCCGCCATGTCGATGATGGCTGCCCGTTTGCCGTTCACACCCACGGCCTTGGCGTTGATGCCCGGCGTGTCACCCTGCCACTTGTCGCCTATCTTCACGTTGAAGGTGTAGAACTTGCCTTTCAGGTCTTTCTTGATTTCAGTTTTCCAGGTGCCTTCTTCCGCAGGCTCCATGCTGACGGTTTCGTAGGCGTGTCCGCCTTCGCCGGCTTCAAACAGCATCAGGCGCACCTCGTCGGCGGTAGGTGCCCACAAGGTGAAGCGGGTGACTGTCGGCGTATATTCCATCTCGGTCAGGTTGCCCGAGCGGACAGGATAAAGTTCATAGGAGCTGTACTCCTGCTTGGCCGGTGCGCAGCTTACGACTGTCGAAACGGTCACACCTACAATGGCTAAGTCATTCAGTTTCATGATATCTTGGTTTAATGTTATTTACTTACTTTGTCCGGGTTCTTGGCTATGAAGTCCTTCCAGCTGTGATACCCTTTCTCGGCGACGGGACGCCCCATTTGCAGGTAGTGGCAGTAGGCTGCCGCCAGTCCGTCGGTGGCATCCATGAACGTGGGCATCTCCCGCTTGTCGAAGTGCAGCATCCGCTGCAGCATGTCCGCCACCTGCTCTTTCGAGGCCTGTCCGTTGCCCGTGATGGCCATCTTGATTTTGAGGGGCGCGTACTCGGTGATGGGGATGTCCCGGCTCAGTGCCGCTGCCATGGCCACGCCCTGTGCCCGTCCCAGCTTCAGCATGGACTGCACGTTCTTCCCGAAGAAGGGGCCCTCGATGGCCAGTTCGTCGGGCAGGTAGCTTTCAATGATGCTCAACACCCGCTCGTGGATGTGGCGCAGCTTCAGGTAGTGGTCGCCGTACTTGCGCAGGTCAATGATGCCCATGGCAACCAGTTCCGGCTTGACGCCCGACACCCGCAGCACTCCATATCCCATGATGGTGGTACCGGGGTCTATACCTAAGATTATTTTCTCTTTGACCGGCTGAATCACACGATAACCTCCATTAGGGTGGGAAATCCCACCACCTTGTCCTTGAACAGTTTGAGCAACTCTTCATTCAGTTTGACCCCTTGTTCTCGATGCCATTGGTGGAGTTGGGCCGAATTCTCCACTTCAAATTGCACGGAGTAGCAGATGCTTCCTTCTTCGCGGTGGCTCAAGATACGGGTTATGCGTGGAGCATGCAGAACTCCCTGTTTCTCAACCTCCGGCAGGTAGTATTCCTGCATCCAAATCAGGAAATATTTGTCCTCCGATTCCTCTACATGATAGGTCGTATTATAAATCAACATAACTTTTTTCATATTTTATTTCGCAAACATAGCAATTATTTCAGAATAATGCATTATATTTGCACCGTCAAAATAAGACAAGCGTTCGCAAACGTTTTAAAAAGGGGTATTAGCTCATCTGGCTAGAGCGCGACACTGGCAGTGTCGAGGTGAGCGGTTCGAGTCCGCTATGCTCCACCTGTTTTCTATATGGCCCGCTGATTTTTCAGCGGGCTTTCTTTTTATGTATCGGTCCGGAAGCGGGTCAGCGTAAGGCACCGTGTGTAGATGGCCCCAGTCGCTTGTTTGGTGGGTAATGTCTCCCGGCGTTGTAGAGACGCAAAATTTTGCGTCTCCGTCACATCCAATGTTTGCCCATTGGAGAGAGAGATTGCGCACGGGAGGAGACGCAAAATTTTGCGTCTCTACACCTCAGTATAATTCATCTCAGGTTTCGCAAGTGCGAATTGAAAATAAGTGAGGACAAACTTGCAGGAGTTAACAAGAAAATGAAGAATCTTTGGAAATGAAGACTATTCCTTAGTAAAAAATATCAAAAGAGGTTTTGAGCGAAGCTAATGAAGAATTTATTAACCATTTACCATTCATCATTTACCATTCATCATTCATCATTCTTCATTCACCGATATTTTTCACTAAAGAATTCAAGTCGGGCTGAGCCGAAACATAATCCGCGAACATCCGTGCAATTCCGTGCCTGCTGTCTCATGTCCGGTCGGCCAGTGTCAGGCATCTGTCAACAACTCTCAGGAAACAACGGTAGACGCCATCGTAGTCATGGATGTCGAAATAACGCCAAACGCAAGTCGGGTTCTTGCGTGGCAACAGGTCTGCCAGTTGCAGGAGCGATGAACCTGCAATGAGGCGTTCCTGGTCAGAGAGGCTGTTGCTGAATTCTGCCTGACAATATAGCTGGCTGTCATTGTTTATCCGGATGACGGTTTCTTTCCCGTCTATTCGCAGGGAAACGCCTGCAAAGTCATCGGGGTATCCTTCCTCCAAATTCCGTCGCCTGCCCAGGACTATATGGAGCAGGCCATCGACCTGAACAAGGAGCTTATCAGGCATCCGTCCAGCACGTTCTACGGTCGGGTGGTCGGTGACTCGATGAGGGACGAAGGCATCGAGGAAGGCGACATCCTGGTCATTGACAAGTCCCTGGAACTGATAGAGGGCGACCTGGCCGTGTGCTACGTGGACGGGGAGTTCACCGTCAAGCGGGTGTCCATCGAGGGCGACACCGTTTGGCTGGTACCGTCCCGACATGTGTTTGTCATCGCATTTCATCGCCAGATGCATACGCCATGAAGGAGAGTCACTGCAACTCCGTGTCCTCTGTGGTGAAGGCATGGCACGCAGATGACACGGATGGGACAGATGGCCACAGATTTTTATCTGCGTTCATCTGCGTTTCCTACTCACACCATCCGCATACATGTAGGGGCAGGGTCAGCCTGCCCGAATACACACGCATTGCACACCTTGTCTCCCGTGCAACAGGGGGTATGTGTACACGGTCAAGGGTGTGTCAAAACAAGGGTATCTGAAACTCTCCTCCTTCAGGAAGGAGGAGTACCCGAAGGGGGAGGTGGTAGGTGAAAACATAAAGTGTTGATATACAA